>JAYSEE010000054.1:0-5077 GCA_041914045.1 Ferrovibrio sp.
GCCACAACGCCATCAGGCCGCGCAGGCTGGCGAACAAAATTCCGCCGACCAGCACCAGATGCAGGCCGGAAATCGAAAGGATATGCGCCAGGCCGGAATCGCGGAAAGCATTGTCCACATCTTCCGGGATCGGGCCGCGCACGCCGGTCATCAAGGCTGCGGCAATCGCGCCTTCCGCGCCGACTATCGGCGCCAGGATGCGCGCGGTCAGGCTTTGGCGCGTCGCTTCCAACCAGAGTTCGGCGCGCTGCCAGACGCCATCGGGCGGCGCATCCGCCAGCACTTCCACCGCCCCCAGCGCATTGCCCACCGCGCCGATCTGCTGAAACCACGCTGCGCGGGCGAAATCATAGGCGCCCGGCATGCTGGGCGCGGGCGGCGGCGCCAGCACGGCGCGCAGCCGCACCATCTGACCCGCCATCAGCGTTTCCCCGCTCGCCTCACCAGTGTGGCGCAGGGTGACGCGCACGCGCAGAGGCGTCTGCTCCGGCGCCAACTTTTCGATGCGTGGCCGCTCCCCCGCACGCGCGCCGGAAATAGTGAGGCGATGGCCGTTGTCGCGCGGCTCCACCAGCAGCAGCCGGCCTTCCAGCATCGCCGCCGGCATGCGGCGCTCCAGCACCGGCGCGGCCAGATGATCGGCCCGCGCCGCCACCAGGGCGAAGCCGAACAGCACCAGCCAGGCCGGCAAGGCGGCAGCCGCCCAGCCCGGCTGCCGGCGGAACAGCCAGACCAATACCGGCAGGCCGAACCCGGCGATCCAGGCCAGCGGCAGCGGCGCAACCCGCCAGGGCCAGGCGAAATACAGAGCGATCCCCGCCCCCAGGCAGACCGGCAGCCACAAAAACCAACGCTCGCGTTCGGCCAGCAGGGCGGCCAGCAAACCCTGAGGCGTGGAAAAAGCCAGCAGATCGGCCGTCAGCCGGCCGGCCAACCCGCTTAGAGTCTGAAATAGGACGCCCATTGCACGCATGGCGCGATGCTGCCGCCTCGCCAGGCGTTGGGCAAGCGTGTTAAAAGGCGGCCCGGATTTGATTTCAGGAACAGGTCATGAAAGTCGTCACCCGCTTCGCGCCCTCGCCCACCGGCTACCTGCATATCGGCGGCGGCCGCACCGCTTTGTTCAACTGGCTGTTCGCCCGCCACCATGGCGGCACCTTCCGGCTGCGCATCGAGGATACCGACCGCGCGCGCTCCACGCCGGACGCCATCGAAAAGATTTTCGAGGGCCTGCGCTGGCTCGGCCTGGATTGGGACGGCGACGTGGTGATGCAATTCTCGCGCATGGAGCGCCATGCCGAGGTGGCGCGCAAGATGCTGGCCGAGGGCAAGGCCTATCTGTGCTATTGCAGCCCGGAAGAACTGGAAGCGATGCGCGCCAAGGCCAAGGCGGAAGGCCGGCCGATCCGCTATGACGGCACCTGGCGCGACCGCGACCCGGCCGATGCGCCCGCCGGCGTGAAGCCGGTGGTGCGCTTCAAGGCGCCGCATGAAGGCAGCACGATCATCAAGGATCATGTGCAGGGCGACGTGACCTTCCAGAACGAGCAGCTCGACGACCTGATCATCCTGCGTTCGGACGGCACGCCGACCTACAATCTCTCCGTGGTGGTGGACGACCACGATATGGGCATCACCCATATCATTCGCGGCGACGACCATCTCACCAACGCGGCGCGGCAGACCCAGCTTTATCTGGCCGCCGGCTTCGCCGTGCCGGACTTCGCCCATGTGCCGCTGATCCATGGCCCGGACGGCGCCAAGCTGTCGAAGCGCCATGGCGCGCTGGGCGTGGATGCCTATGCCGATATGGGCTATCTGCCGACCGCCATGCGCAACTACCTGCTGCGGCTGGGCTGGAGCCATGGCGACGAGGAAATCATCTCCACCGCCCAGGCCGTCGAATGGTTCGGGCTGGATCATGTCGGCCGCTCGCCGGCGCGGTTCGATTTCGTCAAGCTGGCCAATCTCAACGGCCATTACATCCGCGCCACGCCCGAGGATGAATTGCTGGCCGCCCTGCTGCCCTTCATCGAAAGCGAGAAGCGGCTGAACCGCACCTTAAGCGCGGACGAAACCGCGCGCGTGCTGGCCTTGCTGCCCGCCGCGAAAGACCGCGCCAAGGATCTGAACGAACTGGCCGACGCCATGCTGTTCCTGTTCAACCGCCCGGAGCCGGCCGCCACCAAGGCCCTGCTCGGCGACGGCGCCGCGCTGCTGGCCGATCTGGCGGCGGCTCTGGCCGCCTGCAACGACTGGACCGCCGAGGCCACCGAAACCGCGATCCGCGCCTTCGCCGAAACGCGCGGCATCAAGCTGGGCCAGGCCGCGCAGCCTTTGCGCATGGCCTTGACCGGAGCCAAGGTTTCGCCGCCGATCTTCAGCGTGATGGCCGCATTGGGCCGCGAGGAGACAGCGGCGCGGCTGGCGCTCTAAACCTTATCCCCGCGCCACGCGCAGAAAAACTTCGCCGATCAGCAGATGGGTGATCGCGCCATCGGCATCGGTCAATGGCAGGATCAGGCGGTCGTATTGCAGGATGCGCGGCCCGTCCCAGCGCGTGATGCTGACATGGAAGGGCTTCGCTTCGCTGCCGGCGAGATCGAGATGCTGGCGCATCACCGCGCGGCTTTCGCGGGTCAGGCCATCGGCATCGGGGCGCAATTCGGAGAGCTTGGCATAAGCCGGGCCGATCTGGCGGTAGAGATAGCTGCCATCGGGCATGATCTGCACCAGGCCGAGATCGTCTGCGGCCGGCAGATCGGCCAGCTTGCCGATGGCATTGGCCGGCGCCAGCGGCTTGTCGGCGCGCGCGGCATTATACCAGGCATTGAGCTCCAGCAGGCTGGGGGCTTGAATCTCATCGGCGAGCCAGCCCAGCGGCGGCGGCTTGATCATGGCGCGAGCGCCTCCGGCGGAACCGGGCGCGGCCGGCCATGCTCGTCTATCGCCACATAGGTGAAAGTGCCTTCGGTCACCTTGATCTCGCCGGGATCGAGCCGGCGCACCACATAGGTTTCCAGCCTCACCGCCATGGATGTGCGGCCAACCCGCACCACCCGGCCATAGACCGACACCACATCGCCCACCTTGATCGGCTGATGGAAGGTCATCGCATCCACCGCCACGGTGGCGGCGCGGCCCCGCGAGCGCCGGGCGGCCATGATGCCGCCGGCGATATCCATCTGGCTGAGCACCCAGCCGCCGAAGATATCGCCGTTTCCGTTCATGTCGGAGGGCATCGGGGCGGTACGGATCACCGGCTCGCCGCGTTCCGCCGCCTGCCCTGCTGTTTCCGTCTTCGCCGTCATCCCTGCCTCCAGATAATTATATTCGCAATCGCGGAAAACCGGCTATAAGCCACTACATATGGTGGGCTCCGAGTCGGGCAAGCCTATACAGCGGCCCGGCTTTGCAGTATAGCGCCAACCCGAAATACCGCGAAGCATGAGTCAGATGAACGATTTGTTCCAGAGCGCCGGCAAGCCCGGCTCGGATTATACCGCCAAGGATATCGAGGTCCTCGAGGGCCTGGAGCCGGTGCGTCGCCGCCCCGGTATGTATATCGGCGGCATTGATGAACGCGCCCTGCACCATCTGTTCGCCGAAGTGCTGGACAATTCGATGGACGAGGCCGTGGCCGGCCATGCCGACCGCATCGAAGTGGAATTGCTGGCCGATGGCAGCCTGAAGGTATCCGATAACGGCCGCGGCATTCCGATCGACCGCCATCCCAAATTCAAGGACAAGTCCGCGCTGGAAGTGATCTTCACCACGCTGCATTCCGGCGGCAAGTTTTCCGACAAGGTGTATTCCACCGCTGGCGGTCTGCATGGCGTCGGGATCTCGGTGGTGAATGCGCTGTCCGACCGCCTGACCGTGGAAGTGGCGCGCGAGCGCGAATTGTGGCGGCAGGATTATTCGCGCGGCACGCCGCAGAGCAAGCTGGAGAAAGTCGGCGCCGCCCCCAACCGGCGCGGCACCAGCGTGGTGTTCCATCCCGACGAACAGATTTTCGGCAAGGGCGCGCATTTCCGCCCCAGCCGGCTGTTCCGCATGGCGCGCTCCAAGGCCTATCTGTATCCGGGCGTGGAGATCCGCTGGAAATGCGCGGCCGAGCTGATCGCCAGCGGCGACGACACGCCGGCCGAAGCGACCCTGCATTTCCCCGGCGGCCTGCGCGATTATCTGGAAGCGGCGCTGGAAGGCCAATCCACCATCACGCCCACGCCGTTCGCCGGCCGGGCGCATCTGGCCAACGAACGCGGCCAGGTGGAATGGGCGATCCATTGGCCGCAGGAAATCGGCGATGGCTGGCTCAACGCCTATGTGAATACCGTGCCCACGCCGGAAGGCGGCACCCATGAGGCCGGCTTCCGCTCGGCCCTGCTGCGCGGCTTCAAGGATTACGGCGACCTGACCGGCAA
Organism: Ferrovibrio sp.; assembly: GCA_041914045.1. GTDB lineage: Bacteria > Pseudomonadota > Alphaproteobacteria > Ferrovibrionales > Ferrovibrionaceae > Ferrovibrio. The sequence goes on from JAYSEE010000054.1 coordinate 4,428, forward strand.
CAAGCGCGCCGCGCAGATCACTTCCGACGACATCATGGGCGGCGCCACCGCCATGCTGTCGCTGTTCATCAAGGAGCCGCAATTCCAGGGCCAGACCAAGGAAAAGCTGGTCACCGTGGAAGCGCAGAAGCTGGTGGAAGCGGCGGTCAAGGATCATTTCGATCATTGGCTGGCCGGCGCGCCGCAACAGGCCACGGCCTTGCTGGGGCGCATCATCGAACGCGCCGAGGAGCGCCTGCGCCGCCGGGCGGAAAAGGAAGTCGGACGCAAGACCGCCACGCGCAAGCTGCGCCTGCCCGGCAAGCTGGCCGATTGCAGCGAAGACAGCGCCGGCGGCACCGAAATCTTCATCGTGGAAGGCGACAGCGCCGGCGGCTCGGCCAAGCAGGCCCGCGAGCGCAAGACGCAAGCCATCCTGCCGTTGCGCGGCAAAATCCTGAACGTGGCCTCCGCCGGCGTGGGCAAGCTGGCCGCCAATCAGGAATTGACCGATCTGGTGCAGGCCTTGGGCTGCGGCACCGGCACCAAATATCGCGACGAGGATCTGCGCTACGAGAAGGTCATCATCATGACCGACGCCGATGTGGACGGCGCGCATATCGCCTCGCTGCTGATCACCTTCTTCTTCCGCGAGATGCCGAGCCTGATCC
>JAYSEE010000054.1:5087-15833 GCA_041914045.1 Ferrovibrio sp.
AAGCTGATCGAGCACGGCCATCTCTATCTGGCGCAGCCGCCGCTGTATCGCCTCAGCCAGGGCGGCAAAACCGCCTATGCCCGCGACGACGCGCATAAGGACGAGCTGATGAAATCCACCTTCAGCGGCCGCGGCAAGGTGGAAGTCAGCCGCTTCAAGGGCCTGGGCGAAATGCCGCCCGCGCAGTTGAAGGAAACCACCATGAACCCGAAAAACCGCACCTTGCTGCGGGTTCAGGTGCAGGCCGATTTCGCCGAGGAAGCCAACGATCTGGTGGAACGCCTGATGGGCCGCAAGGCCGAGATGCGCTTCCAGTTCATCCAGGAAAACGCCCGCTTCGCCGGCGAAATCGACGTATAGGCTTGAGCGGCAAGCAGGCCGATTGTAGCCTGTAGCCAGGCAGCAGTCAGAGCCCGGCAGCGCAAGGTGACAGCATGAACATAACCCTCGACGTGACGACATTGTCGTTCATGTCGCTGTTCATCTTCGCGCTGATGGGTGGCCTCTTGCTGATGATGTGGCTGGGCGACCGCAAGGAAACCGTGCTGCTCTATTGGATCAGCGGCTATTTCCTGTGCAGCCTGGGCTTGGTGGGCCTGCTGCTGCGCGGAGCGATCCCGGACGCGCTTTCCGTCGTAGTCGCGAATACGCTGCTCATCGCCGGCTTCGTTGCCGCCTGGTGGGGCAATCAGCATTTCTTCGGTCGCCGCCCAAGCTATGCCCTGGGCATCGGCTTCACGCTGGCCATGGCAGCGGCGCTGTTATTCTTCATGGATCGCACCGAAACCAATTTCATTTATCGCGTGCAGATCATGTCGGCCGGGTTGACCATTGCCAGTCTGCTCAGCACGACCGCCATGCTGGCGCATTCCCCGCCGTCCATGTGGCTGCCGCAGGGCCTGGCGGTCTTTTCCCATTTCAGCTTGGCGGCATTCTATGCGCTGCGGCTCTATGCGGCGCTGCAAAACGACCTGCCGCAGGGATTGATGGCTCCCGGCCAGATCGGCGTGCTGACCTATCTGCTGCCCACGGCAAGCTGCACGCTGACCGCCTTCGCCTGGGCCCTGCTGGTGCATCAACGGCTGCGCCTGCGCCTGATCGAGACCCATCAATTCGACATGCCGACCGGCGCGTTGAGCCGCGACATGGTGTCGGAAATCGGCGCGGCCGAGATTTCGCGCAGCCGCCGCCATCGCAACATGCTTTCCGTGCTGATGCTGGATATCGACCAGATCCGCGAGATCAACCAGCGCCATGGCCAGGCCGCCGGCAATGCCTTGCTGCGTCATCTGGTGATGGTGGCGCGCGGCGTGCTGCGCAAGGAGGATCAGATCGGCCGACTGGGCGGCGACGATTTCTGCGTGATCCTGCCGCAGACCGATCCGCATGGCGCGGCTCTGCTGGCGGAACGCATCCGGCAATCGGTGGAAGCCTTGCCGCTGACTTTCGGCGGCAGCCAGATACCGGCCACGGTGAGCATCGGCGTGGCGGCGCTGGAGCCAACGGATATCGCACCCGACTGGGAACGCCTCACCGCCAATGCGGATATGGCGCTGCACGATGCCAAGCGCATGGGCCGCAATCGCGTGGCGCTCGCCACGGCGGAAACCGCGCTCAGGCTTTCGGGTCGATCCTAAACTTTCAACCAGCTTCTGAGCAGACCGGCCACCTTGCCGGCGCGCTCCATCGGTGCCATATGGCCGGCTTCCTTCACAATCTCCAGCTTCGATCGCGGAATCAAGCCGGCCATCTCTTCATGCAAATCCGGCGGCGTAAGCGCATCGGCCTCGCCGCACAGCACCAGGCAGGGCAGATCGTATTTCGGCAGATAGGGCCGGCTGTCGGGCCGCCCCATGATGGCGGTCTGCTGCTTCACGAAACGCTCCGGCCCGATGAAATCGGCCATCGCCGTCAATCGCTCCACCAATGCGGCATTGGCGATGTTTTTCGGATGCAGCAGCAAGGGCAGCAATTGCGGCGTAATGCCGCGAAACTTGCCTCGGCTGGCCAACTGCACGAAGCTGCGGCGGCGCTGCGTCTGCTCCGGGCTGTCGGCGCGCGCCGACGTATCCAGCAGCGCCAGCCGCTCCACCCGCTCGGGCGCCTGGCGCATGATCTCGTGGCAGATATAGCCGCCCATCGACAGGCCGGCCAAGGCAAAGCGATCCGGCGCTTCGGCCAGCACGGCGCGCGCCATATCGGTCACGTTGTCCTGATCGTATTGCCCGCTCGGCACCAGGCAATGGGCGATATCGCTCAGGCGCTGAATCTGCTCCCGCCATAAATCCTGATTGTTCAGCAATCCCGGTATCAGCACCAGGGACGGACGCGCAGCCATCAATCGGCTCCTGTTTAATCGACTTGCCCTATTTGATGAGTTTGCTGAGGGCGCGGAATTGCGGATGCCCGGCCTGCCCCAGCCATTCGAACAGGCACATTTCCGTATTCACCAACACGGCGCCGGCCTGCCGCATGCGCGTCTCGGCCAAGGCCACGCTGTCGCGGCTGCGCGAGGAAATCGCATCGCTTACCACGAAGACGCGGTATTCATGCTGCAGCAGGTCGAGCACCGTTTGCAGCACGCAGACATGCGCTTCGATGCCGAACACCACGATCTGCCGCCTTCCATCATCCTCGCGCAGCTTCTCGCGCACCGGCGTTTCGCCATAGGCCGAGAAATGCATTTTCTCGATCACCGGCGCGCTGCCCAGCGCCTCGCGCAATTCCGGCACGGTCGGCCCCAGGCCCTTGGAATATTGCTCGGTGGCCAGCGCCGGCACCTGCATGGCCTGAGCGGCGGCCAGCAGGATGCGGCTGCGCTCCACCACGCGCTGCGGATCGGCCATCACCGGCAGCAGGCGCTGCTGCACGTCGATCAGCAGCAATCGGGATTCGGGCGCGGAAAGTCGCATGCCGGCAGTCTACCCCGCCGGCAGCCCCAGGCAAACCGCCTTAATTGCCGAAAAGCACCGGCTTGTCCAAGCCATCGAGAATGGCCTCGGTTACGCCGCCGAACACCATTTCGCTCAACCGCGAATGGCCGTAAGCGCCCATCACCAGCAGATCGAGGCTGAAACGCCGCATGGCGTCGCGCAGGATGGCTTCCACCGGCTCCTCGCCCGATGCCTGACTGGCAAGCTCCACCTTCGCGCCATGGCGGGCCAGGTGGCGCGCCATATCCGCAGCCGGCGTGCCGCCGGTTTCCGCCGGGTCGATGCTCAGCAGCAGGATATGCTCGGCCTGCACCAGCAGCGGCAGCGCATCATGCACCGCGCGGGCAGCCTCGCGGCTGCCGTTCCAGGCAATCAGCGCACGCCGGCCCAAGCGCGCCGCATCGGCCAGCCCACCCGCCTGCCCACCTTGGGGGAGAACCAGCACCGGCCGCCCCATACGCAGGCTCAGTTCATGCGGCAGCATCGGCTCGCCATACCAGGCATCGCGCCGGCCGGCACTGACCGGCGACGGCTTTTCAACGATGCTCAGATCGCAAACCCGCCCGGCCAGTTTCATGCCGGCAATCGGCGGCAGGTCGGATTGCAGCCATTCCTGGGCAATGCCGGCCGCCGAACAAGCCGCCTCGAACTGGTCGCGCAATTGCAGCGCCCGCTCGGCGACGCTCTTGCGATGCCGGTCGATGAGTTCCTGCGGAATATAATGCCGGGCCTGCGCCGGCGGCCGCAGCGAAAGAAAGCCGGTGAGATGGGCATCGAACCGCACCGCCAGTTGGATGGCGGCGCGGATGCGGTGGTCGTTGCCGCCGGCATCGTCGAGATGCAGCAGCAAGTCGCGATAGTCGGAGCCCGACATCAGTTGCTGAACAATACCGGCACGGTCATGCTGTCGAGGATGGTTTCGGTCACGCCGCCGAACACCATCTCGCGCAAACGCGAATGGCCGTAAGCGCCCATCACCAACAGATCGCTGCCGCGATCGGCAATCGCCGAGAGCAGCGCCTCGCCCACTTCGATATCCGACGCAACCGTGTTGGTGATTTCCACCTTCACGTTATGGCGGGCCAGATGGCGGGCCAGATCGGCGCCCGGCGTGCCGCGATCGCGATCCGGGTTGATGCCATAGACCGTCACGCTCTTGGCGCCGAGCAGGAAGGGCATCGCATCATGCACCGCACGGGTGGATTCGCGGCTGCCGTTCCAGGCGATCAGCACATTCTCGCCGAACTTGGCGGGCAGGCTGCCGGCATAGGGCAGACCCAGGATCGGCCGCCCGGCCCGCAAAGCCAGTTCATGCGGCAGCACGGCCAGATCGGGCGTCACCCGCACGCTGTCCGACGGTTCGGGATCGGGCTGGCCGACCAGAACCAGATCGACGGCGCGGCCATAAACGGCGGCGGCATCCAGCGCCGGCCATTCGCTTTCGATCCATTCCACCGCCACGCCTTCGCGCTTGGCGGCTTCCTCGAAAGCGGCATGGCAAGCCTTGGCGGCCGCCTGCGCTTCGTCCACCTGCTTCTGAATGAATTCGGTGGGGATGAATTCGCCCGTGTAATACGGCATCACCGGCGGCGGCAGCGTGTAAAGCGCAATCAGATGCGCTTCGAAACGACGCGCGAGGCCGAGCGCTGCCGTAATCTTCGCGGCGCTGCGCGGCTCGTCGGTCAGGTGCAGCAGGATGTCGCGATAGGTCGAAGCCATGGTCAATCTCCCTTAAGCTCGAAATGCACTCTCGTATTCACACTAACATATATGCGGGAAGATGCATTGACGTGGATCAACCCCAAGTCAGCTATTTCCGCCCCGTCAACAGAGTCCATTGCACTGTCTCGCGCAAGACCCGGCCCAAAGCTTCATCGAAGGCTTCCACGACATCCAGCACGCCAGCGCCCTTGGCCCGGCGTTTTTCCTCGAAATTAGCGGAAGCGACGATTTCCTGCCGGGGCTGCACGATCAATTTGGCATTCAGCGCCACGCGCACGGTGGGCACCGGATCGTTGCCGGACAATTCGGCCTGGAATTCGCGCAATTCGCTTTTCAGGTTGAAATCCGAGCGCAGGCCCACCGATTGCCGGCCGACAGCAACGATCTTGCCGGTATTCTCGAAACTCTCGATCAGCAAGGTCTGCACCATGCGCGGCGCACGCTCGGCCCAGCGCGCCTCGGCGTAATATTTCACCTCGAAGGGATTGGTCATGATGGCGATGCGGTGCGTGTCCAGCCCGCCCGCCGCATAGGGCTCCTCCACCACAAGCTGCCAGCCGACGCGCGGCAGCGTGTCGATGAAGCTGGTCTTGGGCGACAGCGTATAAAGATTGGAGGGCGGCGCTTGCGGCAGGATGCCGCCGCAGGCGGTGAGCGGCAAGGCGGCACTGCCGGCGGCCAGCAGGCCGAGGAATTTGCGACGGTCGTTCTGCGGCTTCATCGCCGGCCTCCTTCTCCGCGATATTCAGCATCGCGGTTGCCGAACAGCACCGCGCTCGGATCGTCTTCCAGCCTTTGCGCCACGCGGGCCAGGCTGGCCACCAGGATGCGCGCCTCGGCCACAAAGCGGCGGAACTCGCCTACCCCATCGGTGGCCAGCGCATTCAGCGGCGCGCGGTTCTCATCCACCACTTCGCGCATGCCGCCGACCAGGCCGCCGAAATCATCCAGCACGCCATCCAGCTTCTGCGCCGTCTTGTTGAAAGCCGCCATGGTGGCGCGCGCCTCGCGCACCGCATCGGCGCCGTCGCCGGTCATCAGCGCATTGGCATTGTCCACCGCGCCGCGCGTGGCGGTCAGCGTCTTTTCCGCTTCCGACACCAAGCTGTCGGCCTTCTGCGCCAATTCGCGCGCCGCCCGCGCGGCCACCGCGATATCGGCCGAAGTACGGTCGAAACCGTCGATGGCGCGCAGCAATGTCTCCTGCCGGCTCGCCACCGCCTGGCTGACCTGGCGGATATCGGCGATCACGCCGGCCACATTGTCGATATTCTGGTCGCTCAGGATGCGCGCGGCACGGCTGAGCAGATCGGGCGCCGCCTCGAACAATTCGGCGATGGCGGAGGTCTTCGACTGGATTTCCGGCAATTCCCGGATGTCGCTGGAATTGCGCGCCGGCAGGAAAGGCGCATCGGCCGAGCCGGCGCTGATCTGCACGAAGGAAACGCCGGTGATGCCCTGCAATTCCAGGCTGGCCAGGCTGTCCTTGCGCACCGGCGTATCGGCCGCCACGTCCACCGTCACGCGCACCTTCGCGGTATCCTCGCGATTGATGCTGATCTGACTGACGCTGCCGACCTTGATGCCGTTGAAGCGCACATCGCCGCCGACGCCAAGCCCGGCCACCGAGCCGGTGAAATAGATATTGTAGCGCGCCACTTCGCGATCCACTTGCGCTTTTGCGAGCCAGAGCGCGAAGCCCATGATGCCGAACAGGAACAGCAGCACGAAACCGCCGATCAATAGATGATGTGCGCGGGTTTCCATCGTCTCAGCTCTCCTTTGCCGCATCGGCCGCTTCTGCGGCCTCGGCAATCTCTGTGGAATGGGCGGTTGCGGCCGCGGCACGGGCGCGCGGGCCGTGGAAATATTCCTGAATCCAGGGATGCGGGTGATGCAGCAGCCCGGCCAGCGGCCCCACCGCCAGCACCTTCTTCTCGGCCAGCACGGCGATACGGTCGCAGATGGCGTAAAGCGAGTCCAGATCGTGCGTCACCATGAATACCGTCAGTCCCAGGGCTTTTTGCAGATCGCGCACCAGGGTATCGAAAGCCGCCGCGCCGATCGGATCGAGGCCGGCGGTGGGTTCGTCGAGGAACACCACTTCCGGGTCCAGCGCCAGGGCGCGGGCCAGACCGGCGCGCTTGCGCATGCCGCCCGACAATTCGGAAGGGAATTTGCCGCCGGCGCTTTCCGGCAAACCGACCATGCGGATTTTCGCCGCCGCGATTTCCTGCAGCAGATCGTCCGGCAAATGGAAATATTCCTTCAGCGGCACCTGGATATTCTGCGCCACGGTGAGCGAGGAAAACAGCGCGCCATCCTGAAACAATACGCCGATGCGCTGGCGCGCCGCGCGCCGCGCGGTTTCATCGCCCCCGGTCATGTCGGTGCCGAGCAGGTTGATGCTGCCGGCCTGCGGATGATTGAGGCCGATGATGGTGCGCAGCAGCACGGATTTGCCGGTGCCCGAGCCGCCCACCACGCCCAGCACCTCGCCGCGCTTCACATCGAGATCCAGGCCGTCATGCACCTTGAAGCCGTCGAAGGCGTTCACCAGGCCGCGCACCCGTATGGCGATATCCTTGTCCATCCTAGATGCCGATGGCCGAGAAGAAGATCGAGAACATCGCATCGGCCACTATCACCAGGAAGATCGACTGCACCACCGAGCGCGTGGTCAGCCGGCCGACGCTTTCGGCATCGCGCTTCACCCGCAGACCTTCGTAGCAGCCCACCATGGCGATCAGCGCGGCGAAGACCGGCGCCTTGATCATGCCGACCAGGAAGCTCCATACCGTCACCGCATCATGCAGGCGCTGGAAGAACAGGAAGGGCGTGATGTCCAATGTCACCCAGGCCATCAATCCGCCGCCCAGCAGGCCCATCAGATCGGCGAAGAAGGTGAGCAGCGGCAGGGTAAGCATCAACGCCAGCACGCGCGGCAGCACCAGCACCTCGATGGGATCGAGGCCGAGGGTGCGGATCGCATCCACCTCCTCGTTCACCTTCATGCTGCCGATCTGCGCAGTGAAGGCGCTGCCCGAGCGGCCGGCCACCACGATGGCGGTGAGCAGGATGCCCAATTCGCGCAGCACCGACACGGCCACCAGATTGACCACGAAAACCTCGGCGCCGAATTGCCGCAGCTGATCGGCTCCCTGATAGGCCATCACCACGCCGATCAGAAAGGAAATCAGCCCGACGATCGGCAAGGCGTTGAGGCCGGCCTGCTCCATATGGAACAGCGTGGAGGTGAGCCGCAGCCGGCGCGGCCGCAGCAGCGTCATGCCGGCGGCCTCCACCACGCGGCCGATGAATTCGATGAAGCGCCGCGCTTCGCGCAGGAAGAACAGCGTCAGCCAGCCGAGATGGGCGATGAAGCGTAGCAGGCCGTTATCGCCGGGCGGCGGCGCGGCGGCGGCGGGATTGCTGCCGGCCACGTAATCCAGCAGCACGCGATGTTCGGGCCGCAGATCGAGCCAGCGGATTTCCGCCTGCGCGCCCAGCTTTCCAACCAGACGATTGAGCAGCACCGCGCCGGCGGTATCCAGCCGCTCCAGCCCGCCGGCCTCGATGTCGAGCCGCGCGCCCGCGCCTTTGGGCAGGCTGAGCGTCTCGATGCCGCGCGCCAGCCGCCCCGCTTCCGGCAGGGTCCAGGCCCCGGTCAGGCGCAGGCGCGGGCCATCGGCCTCGCGATGCAAACTCAGTCCCCCAGCGGTCACGCTTACCCCGACTGTGCGATTGACTTGCCCAATGGATAGCAGGAATGACATGCTGCGGAAAAGCCACAGGAATTGCCGACATGCCGCGCTTTGCCGCCAATCTGACCTTCCTGTTCCAGGATCTGGCATTCATGGACCGCTTCGCCGCCGCCGCCGAGCAAGGCTTTACGGCGGTGGAATTCATGTCGGCCTATGAACATGCGCCCTCCGCCGTGGCGGCCGCCCTGCGCGACAGCGGCTTGCGCATGGCGCTGATGAACAGCCCGGCCGGCAATTACGAGGCCGGCGAGCGCGGCCTGGCCGCCCTGCCCGAACGCCGCCGCGAATTCCGCGCCAGCATCGGCCGCGCGCTGGAATATTGCGCCGCCGCCGCCTGCCCCTTGCTGCATGTGATGGCCGGCATCGCGCCGGAAAAAGCCGAGCGCCGTCTGTTGCAGGCCTGTTACATGGATAACCTGGCCTGGGCCGCCGAACAGGCCGCGCGGGCCGGCGTGGCGATCACCATCGAGCCGATCAATGGCCGCGACATGCCGGGCTATTTCCTGGCCGATTACGATTACGCCGAAACCGTGATCGACCAGGTGAAGGCGCCCAACCTGCATCTGCAATTCGACATGTATCATGTGCAGATGCTGCATGGCGATGTGACACGGCGGCTGGAGCGGCAATTGCCGCTGATCGCCCATGTGCAGGTGGCCAATCCGCCCGACCGTCGCGAACCCGGCAACGGCGAACTGGATTATGCCTTCCTGTTTCAGAAGCTGGATGCGTTGGGCTATGCCGGCTGGGTCGGCGCCGAATACAGGCCGGCAGCGGCTACCGAAGCCAGCCTCGCCTGGTTCCAGCCCTATCGCGGCAAGAACGCGATCTAGGATTCAGCCCCTAATCCATCATCCCGGGCAAGGCCAATGCCAAGGCCGGAAACGCGATCAGCAGCGCCAGACGCAGCAGATTGGCGAGCATGAAGGGCAGCATGCCGCGCATGACCGCCATGGCGTTCACGCCCGTGCTGCCCTGAATGACGAAAAGCAGCATGCCGAGCGGCGGCAGCACCATGCCGATCTCCACGATGGTGAGCAGATAGATGCCGAACCAGACCGCATCAATGCCCAGCGCCTGCGCCATCGGAAACACGAACGGCAAGGTCAGCGCGATGGCGGCCAGATCGTCGAGCACGCTGCCCAGCAGCCAATAGGCCAGCGCCAACAGCAGCAGGAACAGCACCGGATTGATGCCGCTGGCCGCCAGATCGGCCGCCAGCGCGTTCGGCAGCCCGGCCATGATCAGAAACGCCGCGAACAGCCCGACGCCGATCAGCACCAGAAAGACCATGCCGCTGGTCTGGGCGGTCTCAAGCAGCGCGGCCTTGAAGCGCGCGCCGTTCATGCCGCCGCCGCTCAGGGTGAAAATCAGCGCCACCACGGCGCCCAGCGCGCCGGCATGTTCGGCATCCAGCCAGCCCATGAACATGCCGCCGATCACCAGCATGAACAGCAGCAGCAGCGGCCAGATATCGGCCAGGCGGCGGCCGCGCTGCGGCCAGGGCAGCGGCTGTCCCGCCGGCGCGGCCTTCGGGTCGCGCCGGGCGCGCAGCCAGATCGCGGCCAGATACAGCGCCATCCCCAGCAAACCGGGAAGCAGCGCGGCGATATAAAGCCGCGCCAGCGACTGGCCGGTGAGCAACGCATACAGCATCAGCAGGATCGACGGCGGCAGCAGCAGACCCAGCGTGCTGCCCGCCGCGATGCTGGCGGCGGAGACGCCGTCGGCATAGCCATGCCGCCGCATATCCGGCAAAGCCGTGCGGCACATCGTGGCGGCGGCGGCGACAGCCGAACCGCAAATGGCGCCGAAAGCCGCGCCGGCAATCAGCGCGGCCATCGCCAAGCCGCCCCGGCAAGAACCGACAACGGCATAGGCGGCATCGTAAAGCCGACGCGACAGGCCCGCCTGGCTGACGAACACGCCCATCATCACGAAGAGCGGGATCACAAGCGGCGTATCGGCGGGAAAAGCGCCGCCCAGGCCGACAGCCAGGCTCGCGCAGCCCTGCAGCCACAGCATGCCGGCCAGGCCCACGATGCCGGCCGCCACGGCCACCGGCACGCGCAGCAGCAGCAGCCCCAGCGCGGCGGAGAAAGCGGCAATCGCGATCACCATGGCCTGCATCAGACGCCCTCCGTTTCGCAGGCATCGTAGCCAAGCCGCAAAGCGCGTAGATGCCGCCAGATCAGCAGCAGACACAACAAAGCGGCATAAGCCGCGCCGACCAAAGCCGGATACCAGTACCAGGCCAGCGGCACGAAGAAGCCTTCCCCCGCCGAGCGCATGCCCTGCCAGCCGAACCGCAGCAGCGCCAGCGCCAG
>JAYSEE010000055.1:0-15628 GCA_041914045.1 Ferrovibrio sp.
CTATCCCGAGCGCGAGGACGAAGTGAAAAGCCGCGGCCTCGCCACCGCCGAGATCAACGATCTGGTGAAGAATATGGGCGCCCAGAAGGTGCTGATGATGATGGACGCCTGCAAGTCCGGCGCGGCCCTGGTGAAATATCGCGGCTTCGAGGATCGCAAGGCGCTGATGAAGGTGGCGCGCGCTTCCGGCGTGCATGTGGTGGCGGCGGCCGGCAAGGATCAATTCGCGGCTGAAGTCTCCGAACTCGGCCACGGCATCTTCACCTATACGCTGCTGGAAGCCCTGTCGGGCAAAGCCAGCCGCAAGGATCAGAATTACGTCACCGTGCGTTCGCTGACCAATTACATCGAGGATCAGTTGCCGGAAATCAGCCAGGCCCATAAGGGCGTGTCGCAATTCCCGGTGGTCGATTCGCGCGGCATGGATTTTCCCGTGGCGGTATTTTGATAATGGGCGGTGTTTTGATCGGGCGCTGATCCGTGTCGAAACGCATCCGGGTATGGGGCTTCGAGCTTGCGCTGCTGTTGGCGGCAGTGGCGCTGGCTTGGGCTTTGCCGCGCCATCTGGCCTTCACGGCCATCGCGGAAAACTGGGCGCAGGATTTCCGCGCCAGCTATTACGCCCCGCATGAACCCACCCATCCGGAGATCGTGGTGGTGGCGATCACCGAGGATACGCTGGCGCGTTTTCCCTATCGCTTCCCGGTGGATCGCGGCTTCCTGGCCCAGTTGATGAAGTATTTCAAGGAAGCCGGCGTGAAGCTGGTGGCCTTCGATATTCTGTTCGACCAGCCGACCGAGGCAGCGAAGGATGCCGCTTTCCGCGAGGCCGCGCTGGCTTTTCCCACGCCGGTCATCACCGGCTGGACCGACCGCCAGACCGGCCTGACCGAAAAGCAATGGGCCTTCCAGCATGAATTCCTCAAGGGCATGCTGCCGGCCTGGTCGAATACGCTGAAGGATGTCAGCGATTCCACTATCCGCCGCATCTTTCCGGGCCGCGAAGAGGAAGACGGCAGCTATCGCCTGGCTTTCGGCCCGGCCATCGCCAAGCAACTCGGCATCGAAACGCCGCGCGAGGCGCAGACCATCCGCTATCGCATCACCGGCGATACCGAGAAGCCGGCCTTCCGGCAATTTCCCGCCCATGCCGTGCCGGTGCTGCCCAAGGCCTGGTTCCGCGACAAGATCGTGCTGGTCGGCGCCGACCTGCCGTTCGACGATCGCCACCGCACGCCGCTGGCCGCCGCGCAAGGCCATGCCGCCGGCGTGATCCCCGGGGTGGTGATCCATGCCCATGGCCTGGCGCAATTGCTGGCCAAGGAAAATCCGCCGCGCGGCGATATCCGGCTGGAATTGCTCAGCGCCGCTTTGCTGGCGGCGATTGCCATCGCGCTCAGCTTCACGCGCATCGCGCTGGTTTGGCGCTTCCTGCTGGCGGGCGTGGCGGTCGGCGGTTTTCTGGCGGTCAACTTCCTGCTGTTCCGCCATACATCGCTGACTTTGCCGGTGGTTTCGCCTGTGCTGGTCTTCGCCTTCACCATGGGCGTGAGCAGCTATCACGCCGCGCAATTGCGCGATGGCGAAACCCGCTTCATCCGCGAGGCCTTTTCGCGCTATGTGGCTCCCAGTCTGGTCAGCCGCATGCAGGAGCATCCGGAATTGCTCAATCTGGGCGGCCAGAAGCGCGCCGTTACCGTGCTGTTCACCGATGTGGAGGGTTTCACCAGCCTGTCGGAAACCCTGGATCCGGATGTGCTGGTGCGGGTGCTGAACGAATATCTCGACGGCATGGTGCATTGCGTGCATGTGCATGGCGGCATGGTGGATAAATTCATCGGCGATGCGGTGATGGCGGTGTTCGGCGCGCCCGAGCCGACTCCGGATCATGCCGAAAAGGCGATTGCCTGCGCCATCGAGATGCATCTATTCGCCACCGATTTCGCGGCTAAGCAGCGCGCTGCCGGCATTGATTGGGGCCGCACCCGCCTGGGCGTGCATACCGGCGACGCGGTGGTGGGCAATGTGGGCGGCAGCCTGCGTTTCGATTACACCGCCATCGGCGACACGGTGAATACCGGCTCGCGGCTGGAAGGCGTGAACAAATATCTCGGCACCTCGATCTGCGTGTCGGAAACCTCGGCGGCCACCTGCAAGCTGCCGCTGCGGCCGATCGGCCGTCTGGTGGTGAAGGGCCGCGTCGATCCGCTGGGCACGTTCACGCCGATCCTGGCTGGCGAGGAAGCCGTGGCCGAGGAATACGCCAAAGTCTATGCCGCCTTGCAGGCCGGCAATGCCGATGCGCCCGCCATGTTTCAGGCTTTGGTGGATAAATATAACGACGGCCTCAGCCGCTTCCATGCCAAGCGGCTGAAGGAAGATGAAATCTCCGATCTCATCGTGATGAAGGATAAATAGCCATGCGCCGCTTCATGCTTGCCTTGCTGTTCGGTCTGCTTGCGCCCCTGCAGGCCCTTGCGCAGAATCTGGTGGTGCTGGAATCCACTCTGCCCAATTATGCGCTGGGCACGGAAGTCTCCGCCGATGCGGCGCTCAACCTGCCCGATAAATCCCGCCTGGTGCTGGTCACCGAGGATGGCCGCAGCGTGGTGCTTGCCGGCCCGTATCAGGGCAATGCCAAATCCAAGCTCGGCGCGGGCGGCGGCGGCAACAAGGCATTCAGCACGGCGCTGGCCAGTCTGGTGCGCAGCGCGCAGGAAGAAACCTCATCGGTGGGTGCGGTGCGCGCCGCCGGCATCGGCACGCATGACGAAGCGCTGATGGTCAACCTGTCGGAAAGCGGCGATTACTGCGTGGCCGATCCCGCCAAGCTGATGATGACGCGCTATAAGCACGAAACCGGCCCCAAGCTCAGCATCACCGTGGTGGCCGATAGCAGCGAAGTGCAGATCGCCTGGCCCAGCGGCACCGACCGCACCGCCTGGCCCGCTGCCGCCAAATTCGACGATGGCGCCAAATTCATCGTCAGCCAGGATGGCAAGGACAGCCGCACGCTGATCACCTTGGTGAAGGTGTCGGGCAGCTATCCCACCCTGGCCCATGAAGCGGTGGAAATCGCCAATGCCGGCTGCGCCGAGCAGGCCCGCATGCTGCTGGCGCTCATGCGGCGTCAAGCGAAGTAGAGCAGGCGTCGCCGCCAGGCGAAATAGACTCAGGCCGCCTTGCGGCCATGGCCATACAGCCATTCCAGGCTGATATGGAAATCCTCTCCGGATTTCGCCTGTAGCCAGGCATTGCGGGCCATGCGGCGTGGGCCATCGGGGTGATAAACGTATTCCCCCATGGCGCGCGAGGCGAGTTGCAGCCGCGTGGTGCGCGGCAGCCGGGCTTGGCGATAGGCTTCCAGCGCGGCGGTCAGATCCGCGGGCCGTGCGGCCAGTTCTTCGCCCAGGCAGACCGCGTCTTCCAGCGCCATGCAGGCGCCTTGCGCCATGTATTGCAGCATCGGATGCGCGGCATCGCCCAGCAAGGCCACGCGGCCATCACACCAGCCTTCCTGCGGTTCGCGGTCGCACAGCACCCAGCGCTTCCAGTTATCGGCGGCATGGATGATGCGCTGGGCGCGCGGCACCACATGGGCGAAAGCCTGATGCACGGTTTCGGTGGGCACCGGCTCGCCGGCCACGGCTTCCGTGGCGCCGCTATGCACCGTGGCGACGAGGTTGAACACCTTCCAGCCTTGCAGCGGGTAATGCACGATATGGCATTTCGGCCCGGCCCACAGCGTGGCGGCATTCCAGCGCAAGGCCTCGGGCATCTGCTCGGTGGGGATCACCGAGCGGAACGTGGTGTGGCCGGAAACCGTGGGCGCGCCATCCTTCAGCATCTGCGCCCGGATCGCTGAATGCAGGCCATCGGCGCCGATCAGCGCAACGCCCTCCAGGCTTTCGCCATCGGCCAGCGCGGCGCGTACGCCGGCCGCATCCTGGCTGTAGGATTGCACGCGGGCCGAGGTGCGCAAGGTCACCTTCGGATCGTTGCGGCAGGCTTCCAGCAGCGCGCCATGCAGGTCGGCGCGATGGATCACCGCATAGGGATTGCGGAAGCGCTTGCGGAAGGGTTCGTCCAGCGGCACGACGCAAACCTGTTCGTCGGTGGTGGCGTCCATCAGCACTAGGCCGTCGATGAACACCGCCTTGGCGCGCACCAATTCGCCCACGCCCAGCGCATCCATGGCATGGAAAGCGTTCGGCCCGATCTGGATGCCGGCGCCGATCTCCCCCAGGTTTGGCGCCTGTTCCAGCACGGTGACGGCGAAGCCCTTGCGCGACAGCGACAGCGCGGCGGCCAAGCCGCCGATGCCGCCGCCGGAAATCAGAATGGTCTGCGTGGTCATATCGAATTACCGGGTGTTGAGGTTCAAACGATCTTGCCGGGATTGAGCAATCCGGCCGGGTCCAGCGCGGCCTTCACCGCGCGCATCAGCGCGATCTCGGTTTCGCTGCGGGTGATTTGCAGATAGGGCTTCTTATCCACGCCGATGCCGTGTTCGGCGGAAACCGAGCCGCGGAATGCCGTCAGCGGGCCATAAACCAGCTTATTCACCTCCGGCTTGTCGGCAGCATTGCCGCAGCTCAGCGCCAGATGCAGGTTGCCATCGCCCAGATGGCCATAGCTGATCACCGTGGGTTTCGGCTGCGGCCAGCGCGCTTCCAGCGCCGCGCGCAGATTATCCACATAGGCTTCCATCTCGGGGATCGGCAGGCTGACATCGTAGACGAAGAGCGGCGAGAGCGTGGTGATGTAATGCACATCGTCGCGGATCCGCCAAAGCTGCGTGCGCTCGGCTTCCGAACGCGCCAGCACCGCATCCGCGATCCAGCCGCGCTCCATCGCCGTTTCCAGCATGGCTTCGAAGGCTGCGTCGTCCTTCTCCGGATCGGCGCCTTCGCATTCCACCAGCACATAGAACGGGAAATCCTGGCTCAGCGGCGGCTTGTGGCGGCCTTCGGCGGTGAGCAGCAGATAATAATCGCGCCACATCACTTCGTAGGAGGAAAGGTTGCCGCCCGATGCCGCGCGGAAATAGCCCAGCATGTCGCTTACGGCGGCAAAGCTGCTGCAAGCCGCCATCACGGTCTGGCGCGAGCGCGGCGCCGGCTGCAAGCGCAATATGGCGCGGGTAACGATGCCCAGCGTACCTTCGGTGCCGATGAAAAGCTGTTTGATATCCAGCCCGGTGTTGTTTTTCAGAATCTTGAACATCGACGAGACGATCTCGCCATTGGGCAGCACCGCTTCCAGGCCCAGAACCATCTCGCGCGTCATGCCGTAGCGCAGCACCTTGTTGCCGCCGGCATTGGTGGCGATATTGCCGCCGATGGTGGCCGAGCCGCGCGCGCCGAGATCGAGCGGAAACAGCAGGCCCTGGGCCTCGGCGGCTTCCTGGATCGTTTGCAGCGGCGTGCCGGCCTGCACCGTCATGGTTTGGGCGATGGGGTCGATTTCCTCGATGGCGGTCATGCGCTCCAGCGACAGCGCGATCTCGTTCGGCCCCACCAGGCTGCCGCCCACCAGGCCGGTCATCCCGGCGCGCGGCACCACCGGCACGCCGGCTTCATGGCAAAGCCGCATCGCCAGGGCCACTTCCTCGGTGGTTTTGGGCCGTATAATGGCCATGGCCTCGCAGCCGCTCTTGACAATGCGCGAAACCGGGCGAGCCTTCACATCCTCGCCGGTCAGTATAGCCGCATCGCCCAGGCGGGCGCGGATGGTATCTACAACTGGATGCATGTTTCCTCTGAACGGGCGGATCGTGGCGTCCGATTAGATCGCATACTAACTTGTTCCAACTGCGTCTTGCCAGTATTATCCCCCGCCAAAAGCAGGGGCGCCAGGAGGAAATGATGCCACAGCCCGAACAGGCCGAAATCGTGCCGCAGGATTTGCTCGCCCGTCTGGCCGAATTCGATACGCCGACGATCTGCAACGCGCTGGAGTTGATCGCACCCGAGCGGCGGGCCGTGGGCTTCACCACCGAACCCTTGCTCTGCCTCTATCCCGATCTGAAGCCGATGGTGGGCTATGCCCGCACCGCCACCATGCGTTCGATCCAGCCGCAGCGCATCCCGCCCGAGCAGATCGGCCCGCGCACCATGGCCTATTACGAATATATCGCCGATGGCGGGCCGCGTCCCTCGATCTGCATCATCCAGGATCTGGATGGCGCGCGGGCCGGCTTCGGCTCCTTCTGGGGCGAGGTGAACACCAATATCCATAAGGGCCTGGGCTGCCTGGGCGTGGTCACCGATGGCAGCGTGCGCGACGTGGATACCAATGCGCCGGGCTTCCAGATGCTGTGCAGCATGGTGGTGCCCTCGCATGCGCATTATCACATCGTCGATTTCGGCGGCACGGTCAGTGTGGCCGGGCTTTATATCAACCATGGCGACCTGCTGCATGCCGACCGCCATGGCGCGGTGGTGATCCCCGCCGAACATGCCGAGAAGATTCCGGCCATGGCGGAAACGCTCGCAAAGCGCGAAGCAGTGCTGATCGCGGCGGCCAGGCAGCCGGATTTCAGCATTGCCATGCTGCGCAAGGCCATCGGCGATGCCCGCAACATCCATTGAGGCAGCCCCGATTGCGGTCATCGACGCCCATCATCATCTCTGGCAGCCGGGCGCGGGCCGCTATCCCTGGATGCAGGCCGGCGACAGCAAGTTCATGGGCGATCCGGCCCCAGTCTGCACGAATTACGAGATGGCCGATTTCCGCGCCGAGG
Organism: Ferrovibrio sp.; assembly: GCA_041914045.1. Classification (GTDB taxonomy): domain Bacteria; phylum Pseudomonadota; class Alphaproteobacteria; order Ferrovibrionales; family Ferrovibrionaceae; genus Ferrovibrio. Next base: position 6,746 of record JAYSEE010000055.1, read on the forward strand.
CGGCTGCGGCGGGCGTCGATCTCAAGGCCAGCGTGCATCTGCAATGCGGCCGCGATGTAACCGACCCGCTTGTCGAAACCGCCTGGATTCAGCAGCAGGCCGATGCGGCGCGGCATCCCATCGCCATCATCGGCTATGGCAACCCGGCGCAGCCGGATTTCGATGCGCTGCTCGATCGCCATGCCGCCTATCCCGGCTTTCGCGGCATCCGCCATATGCTCAATTGGGGCGAGACGGAGCGCTATCGGCTTTGCGACCGCGGCGATTACATGCAGGATGCCGCCTGGCTTGCCGGGCTGCGGCGACTGGGCGCGCGCGGCTATAGTTTCGATTTGCAGGTCAATGTCTGGCAGCTTGAGGAAGCCGCAATCGCGGCGCGCGCCTTGCCGGAATTGCGCATCATCCTCAACCATGCCGGCATGCCGTTCGAATACCGCGATGCCGGGCTCGGCGTCTGGCGGCGCGGCATCGCGGCGCTGGCGGCCTGTCCCAATACGGCGGCGAAAGTCTCCGGCCTTGGCATGGTCGATCCGGCCTGGGATGCCGCAAGCGTGCGGCCGCTCTTCGATTTCATGCTGGAAGCATTCGGCCCCGCGCGGCTTATGTTCGCCTCCAACTTTCCCATCGACCGGCTCTATGGCAGCTATGGGCGGGTATACGGTGCCTATCGCGCCCTAGCCGCCGATCTCAGCACCGAGGAGCGCCGGGCGCTATTCTTCGATACCGCGCAGGCGATCTATCGCCCCGCGCTTGCCGCCTAGAGAGGCTTCATGTCCAGCAAACCCGCGCAATATCCCTCGCTCGCCGGCCGTTCGGTTTTCATCTCCGGCGGCGGCAGCGGCATCGGCGCCAGCTTGGTGGAATATTTCGCCCGCCAGCAGGCCAGGGTCTGTTTCGTCGATATCGCCGACGCGCCGTCCAAGGCGCTTTGCGCGCAGCTTATCGAACGCGGACTGCCGGTGCCGCTTTATATCCGCTGCGATGTCACCGATATCGCCGCCTTGCAGGCCGCCATCGCTCAGGCCGCGCAACGCCATGGCGCTATCGACGTGCTGGTGAACAATGCCGCTTATGACGAACGCCATAGCCTGGCCGAATTGACGCCGGAACGCTGGCAGGCATTGATGGATGTGAATCTGCGCCATCATGCCTTCGCCATCCAGGCGGTGGCGCCCGGCATGCGGGCGCGCAAATCCGGCAGCATCATCAACCTCAGTTCGATCACCTGGATGAAGGGCACGCCCGGCCTGCCGGTTTATATCTCGGCCAAGGCGGCTATCGTCGGCCTCACCAAGGCGATGGCGCGCGAATTGGGCGTGGATGGCATCCGCGTGAATGCCGTGCTGCCCGGCTGGATCATGACCCAGCGCCAGATCGAGAAATGGCTTACGCCCGAGGCCGAAGCGATGCTGATGCGCAATCAGGCGCTGAAGGAAAAGCTGCAACCCGCCGACGTGGCCGCCATGGTGCTGTTCCTGGCCGCCGAGGATAGCCGGCTGATCACCGGCCAGAGCTTCATCGTGGATGGCGGGGCGACATAAATCTCAGTCCGCGTGATGGCAGCTGACTTCGCGGCCATCGAGTAGGCGCGGCTCCGGCGCTTGCTGCTTGCAAAGCGCGGTGGCCTTGGGACAGCGCGGATGGAAGGTGCAGCCCGGCGGCGGCGCGGAAGGATTGGGCAGATCGCCCTGGATATCGGCGGCGCGACGGCGTTCGGCTGGATCGGGATCGGGGATCGCCGCCAGCAAAGCCTGGGTATAGGGATGGCGCGGGGCATCGAAGATGGTTTCCACCGCACCCTGCTCGACGATGCGGCCGAGATAGATGATCGCCACGCGGTCGCAGACATGCTCGATGATCGCCAGATCATGCGAGATCACGATATAGCTGAGGCCGAATTCGGCGCGCAGATCGGCCATCAGATTCAGAATCTGCGCCCGCACCGAAACATCCAATGCGCTCACCGGCTCGTCGGCCAGCACCAACTTGGGGTTCAGCGCCAGGGCGCGGGCGATGCCGATGCGCTGGCGCTGGCCGCCGGAGAATTGATGCGGATATTGCCTGGCCTGGGCGCGGGTGAGGCCGACTTTCTCCAGCAGCGCGATGGCGCGCTCGTCGGCCTCGGCGCGCGGCAGATCGGATAGCGCATCCAGCGGTTCGCGCACCAGCTCATAGGCCCGCATGCGCGGATCCAGCGAGGCATAGGGGTCTTGAAACACGAATTGCATGTCGCGCCGCGCCTGGCGCAGAGCGGCGCCCTTGGCATGGGTGATATCCGTGCCGTTCAGCTTGATGCTGCCGCCGGTGGGCTCCAGCAGGCGCAGGATGCAGCGCGCCAAGGTGGTCTTACCGCAGCCGCTTTCGCCGACGATGCCCAGCGTTTCGCCTTGGTGCAGGCGGATATTGATGCCGTTCACCGCATGCACATGGCGCTTGGGCCGGAACGGCGAGGCGCGCCGCAGCGCGAAACGCATGGAGAGGTCGTTCACTTCCAGCAGCAGCTTCTCGCTCATGCCGCGCCCTCCCAATAGCAGGCGGCTTGGTGCCCAGGCTGGTTCCCTGGTCCGCGCTCGCGCATCGGCGGCACCTGCTGCTCGCATTGCGGCATGCGGTTGGCGCAGCGATTGGCGAAGCGGCAACCCTGGGTGATCTGCGCGATGCTCGGCACGCTGCCGGGGATTTCCTGCAGCCGCGCGCGTTTTTCGCCGGGCTTGCGATGCCGAAGCCGCGGCACCGAGGCCAGCAGGCCGATGGTGTAGGGATGCTTCGGCGCGGCGAACACCTCCGCCGTCGGCCCGGTTTCCACGATGCGGCCGCCATACATCACCGCCACGCGGTCGGTATATTGCGCCACGATGCCGATATCATGGGTGATCAGCACCACGCCCAGGCTGAGTTCGCGGCGCAGGCGGTCGATCAGGTTCAGCACCTGGGCCTGGATGGTCACGTCCAGCGCCGTGGTGGGTTCGTCGGCGATCAGCAATTCCGGCGTATAGGCCAGCGCCATGGCGATCATCGCGCGCTGGCGCATGCCGCCGCTGATTTCATGCGGATAGCGGCGCAGCACGCCTTCCGGATCGGGGATATGCACCAAGCGCAGCAAATCCAGCACGCGCTGATGATTCTTGCGCTTGTCGGCATCGCCATGGGCGACGAAAGCCTCGGAAATCTGGTCGCCGATGCTGTAGCAGGGATTGAGCGCCGAAAGCGGCTCCTGGAAGATCATGGAAAGCCGCTTGCCGCGCAGGGCGCGCAATTCGGCGGCGGACAGCTTGGTCAGGTCGACGCCATCGAAGCCGATGCTGCCGCCGGCGATGCGGCCGACCTGGCTGTCCACCAAGCCCATGATGGATAGCGCCGTAACGCTCTTGCCCGAGCCGCTTTCGCCCACCAGGCCGAGGATTTCGCCGCGCTGCACGGAAAAACTTACATCATTCACCGCCCGGCGCGGGCCGGCCTGGGTGTTGAATTCGGTAACGAGGTTTCGCACATCCAGTAAAGCCATGGCGCCCTCAATTATGCAGGCCGCGCAGGCGCGGATCGAGAATGTCGCGCAGCGCATCGCCCAGCAGGTTGAAGCCCACCAGGGTGAGGGTGAGCATCAGGCCGGGGAAGGTGGTGAGCCAGGGCGCGCCCAGGATGTTGTTGCGGCCATCGGCCAGCATGTTGCCCCAGGATGGCTCCGGCGGCGTCACGCCCACGCCCAGGAAGGACAGGCCGGCTTCCACCAGGATGGCATTGGCCATGAACACCGTGCAGGTGACGATGATCTGCGCAGTGGCATTGGGCAGCACATGGCGCGCGATGATGGCGAAAGGCCGTTGGCCGCAGGCGCGGGCGGCTTCCACGTAATCCAGTTCGCGCAAGGCCATCGCCTCGCCGCGCACCACGCGGGCGAAGCGCGGCACGAAAAGCAGGCTGATGGTGAGGATCAGGTTGATCAGGCTGGGGCCGAGCGCCGCCACCATGGCCAGCGCCAGCACCACAATGGGAAAGCTGAGCAGCACATCCACCGGCCGCATCAGCACGGCATCCACCCAGCCGCGGAAATAGCCCGCCGTCACGCCGATCAGGCTGCCGATGATGCAGCCGATGAACACACTGGCGAAACCGATCAGCAGCGAGGGCCGGGCGCCCCAGATCATGCGCGACAGCACGTCGCGGCCGAAGAAATCCGTGCCCAGCCAATACTCCGCCGAAGGCGCCTGATTGGAGGCGACCGGATCGAGAGCGAGCGGATCGTAAGGCGCGATCCAGGGCGCCAGCACGGCCAGCAGCACCATGCTGCTCACCAGCACCAGACCGGTCAGCGCTTTCGGGCTTTTTACAATGCGCGCGAGAGCCATGGTCAAATCTTGATCCGCGGGTTCAGCAACCCGTACAGCAAATCGGTGAGGAAATTGGTGGTGATGAACAAAGCGGCGAAGACCGCCACGGCGGCCTGCACTTGCGGGTAATCGCGTTGCAGGATGGCATCCCAGATCATGGTGCCCACGCCGGCGCGGGCGAACACCACTTCAACGATCACCGCGCCGCCCAGCAATTGCCCCATGGTGAGGCCGATCACGGTGACCACCGGCAGCAGCGCATTGCGCAAGGCATGCTTCACGATCACCACGCCTTCACGCAGGCCCTTGGCGCGCGCGGTGCGCACATATTCGCGGCCCAGCACTTCCAGCATGCTGGAGCGGGTGAGGCGGGTGACCAGGCCGAGAAAGCCGGCGGCCAGCGTCAAGGCCGGCAGCACCAGATGATGCAGCATCGACAGCAGGTCGCCGGGTTCGCCGCTGCCGAAAATCGGAAACCAATCCAGCCAATAGGACAGCACCAGCAGCAGCAGCAGGCCAAGCCAGAATTGCGGCATCGACATCAGCAGGAACACCGCCACCGACACGCCGTAATCCACCCAGCTGTCGCGGCGCACGGCGCTCAGCACGCCGGCCGGCAGGCTGATGGCGATGATGATCAGGATCGCCATGCCGCACAGCATCAGCGTATCGGGCAGGGCTTCCAGCACGCGGCCCAGCGCGGGCGTCTTGCTGACGATGGAATTGCCCCAATTGCCAAGCAGAAAATCGCGCAGATAAACGCCGTATTGCACCCAGAGCGGCTGATCCAGGCCCAGTTCCTGGCGCATGCGCACCAGATCGGCCGCCGTGGCATCCGCGCCCAGCATAGCTTGCGCGGGATCGCCGGGGATCATGCGCAACAGCAGGAACAGGATGGTTACCGCCCCGATAAGGGTCGGCACTGCCTGAAAGAGAAAGCGCGTCAGAAGGCCCATGATCCGTCTTTATACCATGAAGAGCCATGGCCCGGCGGGGCCATGGCTCTTTCGCGGGGGAGGCGTGTTCGATTATTTCTCGATCGACGCCAGTTCGAGCGCCGGCGCATTCTCCGGCACGCGATAGGTGTTGAGGTTCTTCACGTAGTTCTGCACCACGTAGGTGTTCAGTTCCAAGGTGAGCGGAATTGCCGGGCTATCCTCGGCGATGCGCTTCAGCGCCTCGCCATAGATCGCCGCGCGGGCCTTGTCGTCGAAGGTCAAGCGGGCCTTCTCGATCAGGTCGTCGGCGCCGGCATAGAAGGCGCAGTTGGTGCCCTTCGGCGGATGGTTCGACGAGTGATAGCTCGGGAACAGGAAGGCGTCGGCGGCCGGGGCGCGGAAATGCGCATTCCACAGGATGTCGTGATCCGACTGGCCGAGCGAGCGGAACCAGGTCGGCCGGTCGATCAGCTTGATCTCCAGCGTAATGCCCACATGCTTGAGCTGGGCCTGAATCATCACCGCCTCGCGCTGATAGGTGGTGGGTACCGTGAGGGTGCATTTCAGGTCCTTCACGCCGGCGTCGGCCAGCATCTTCTTGGCCTTTTCCGGATTGTAATCGTAGGTCTTCACCTGGGTGAAGCCTTCCACGCCCGGCGGCATCACGGTGTCCACCACGCGGCCGCGCTGCGCATACACGGCATCCACGATGGCTTTCTTGTTGATGGCATGCTGGAAGGCCTGGCGCACTTCCTTCTTGTCGAAAGGCGGCTTGCTCATATTGAAGGTGAGCAGGTATAGGCCGGTGGTGACGTTGGAAATCATCAGCCGCGACTTGTTGCTTTTGGCATAGCGGTCGGTGGCTTCGCGGTCGTTGATGTCGATCAGGTCGAGCTGGCCGCGATCAAAGGCCAGGGTGGCGGTGCCGCCCTCGCGGATCACCTTGAAGGTGATCTGCTCCAGCTTCGGCTTCGGGCCGAAGAACGCATCGTTGCGCTTCAGCACGATTTCCTGGTCCAGCACGGCCTTCTCGATCATGAACGGGCCGGTGCCGATCACCGTTTTGCTGAATTCTTCGCCCTGCGCCTTGGCCGCGGCTTCGCTCATCAGAAAACCGCCGCGGAAGGTGGCTACCGCATGCGGGAACACGGCGGAAGCCTCCTTCAGACGGAAGCGCACGGTGTAGTCGTCCACCACTTCCACCGCCGCCACGTCCTTGAACTGGCCGGCATTGCGGGACTTGGTTTCCGGATTGAGGATGCGCTCGATGGAGAATTTCACGTCGCGGGCGGTGAACTTGCCATAGCCGCGATGCCACTGCACATCGTTGCGCAGCTTGAAGGTATAGGTCTTGCCGCCATCGCTCACCTCGAAGCCGGTGGCGAGATCGGGCTGCAGATCGAATTTCTCGCCGGCGGCATAGCGCAGCAAGGCGTTGCTGATCAGGATCGCCACGCGGCCTTCATCGCCAGCCGAGATCTGATGCGCCGGATCCAGCGAGTTGAGCGCGCCGCTCTGCACCACCAGATGCTGCGGCGCATTGGCCGCGAACACGTCGATGGGCAGGCCCAGCGAAAGCATGCCGGCACCGGCGCCGGCCCCGGCTGCGGTGCGGAACAATTGACGACGGCTAAATTCGGTCATGTGTTTCCCCTTGGTCCCTAGATTTCAGCAATGCCGATCAACCCGTCCCGGCGGCTGGGCGGGCAGGTTGGTCTGTTCAGTGTTTTTGTGATCCGGCCCGGTGGCATCGTTTGCCACGGCCGCTACGCGCCGCATGTTTCCACCCCTATAGTTAGTATGATTATCAATTCAAATTGGCCGAGAGCCCCATGCTTGTCAAGCCGACATCCGCAATCCGCCCATCTTCGGCAGCGGGATTCATACGGATATTGCGGCGCAACCCGAAAGAGTGGCCGTGCGACGGCGGGATTCGCGAATTTCGCGTGGGCGCGTTCAGCTCTTGGCTTTGCCGCGTGCAGCGCCGGTCGGCTCGGCGCCGATCAGTTTGCGCAGCAATTGCAGCAAGTTCTTGCGCTCGGCCGGCGTGAGGTTGGCCAGCAAATCGCGCTGCGAAAGCTTCACGGTATCCTGCATGTCGATCAGCAATTGCTCGCCGGTCGGGCTGAGCGCCAGCATGCGGGCGCGCTTGTCCAGCGACGACTTTTCGCGACGCAGCAGGCCGCGCGCTTCCAGCCGGCTGACGATGCTGCCGGTGGTCACCTTGTCCAACGCGATCAAACTGGCCAGCGTTACCTGGTCGATGCCGGGATGCTTGAACAGCGCCGTCATCACCACATGCTGAGGCGCGGTGATGCCGAAGCGTGCGGCTGGTCCTTCGAACACCGCCACGGATTTCTGATGCGCGCGGCGTATCAGATGGCCCGGCTTTTCCAGCAGGTCGGCAATAACCGTAGGCTTCTGCTTGTTTTTCATTATCCCTGCCCGTTGCGGCGATCCTCGAAGCAAGGCTAGAGGCAAAATGCCGCGACAGCAAGGGCGGCTTATTCAGCGGCCCAGGCATGCATATGAGTTGCCGCTTATTCAGCGGCCCAGGCATGCATATGAGTTGCCGCTTATTCAGCGGCAACGGGACGGTAGCCATCGGGCACGCGATTTTTCAGATGCGGAATCACCTCGCGGGCGAACATCTCCATGTTCTTCCGCGTCAGTTCCGCCGGCAGGGTGCCGAAATGCAGGCCGGCCATCACGATATTGAAGCCGCCTTTATGCTGGTATTCCTCCAGCTTGGCGCGGACCGTGGCCGGGCTGCCGCAGATGAAGGTGCCTTGTTCCATCAGATCGTCGATGGTGCGGGCGCCGCCGGTAATGGTCTTCTTGGCGGCCATCACGCCCTTCATGGACTGGATCGAAGTGTAGCCCGGCGGCAGCAGCATCTCTACCGGCATGCGCAGGAACTTGTTGACGAAGGCCTCCACATGCGGTTTGGCCTCGCGCTTGGCGATTTCGTCGGTTTCCGCAACATAAATCTTCACCGACCAGCCAAGCTGGTCCGGGCTCGCCTCATAGCCCTGGCGGTTCGCTTCGTCGCGATAGGCCTGCATGTATTTGAACAAAGTGGCGGCCGGCGTCGCGGTTTGCAGATAGACGTATTTGTGGTCCTTCGCGGCGGCGAATTCGATGGTTTCCTTCGAACCCTGCGAAGGCACCCAGATCTGCGGATGCGGCTTCTGATAGGGACGCGGCCACAGATTCACGTAGGGGAAGTGATAGTATTTGCCCTCGAAGGCGAAGGGGCCGGGCTTGGTCCAGGCCTGCACGATCAGGTCATGCGCCTCATGGAAGCGGGCATGACTTTCGGTGGGGTTGACGGCCAGCGCGTGATATTCCGCGCCGATGCCGCGCACGAAGCCGGTGATGATGCGGCCCTTGGTGATGTTGTCGAGCACCGCGAATTCCTCGGCCACCGAGAGCGGATTCGACAGCACCGGCAGGGCGCGGCCCAGGATGCAGATTTTCGCCTGCTTCACGCGGCGGGCCAGCATGCCGGCGAACACGTTGGGGCAGGGCATCAGGCCATAGGCGGTCTGATGATGCTCGTTTACGCTGATGCCTTCGAAGCCGAGTTCGTCGGCATATTCCAGTTCGTCGAGATA
>JAYSEE010000056.1:0-15496 GCA_041914045.1 Ferrovibrio sp.
CTGGCCGAAGCCAGCCCCGCCGATACCGTGGCGCGCGGCATCGAATTCACCGCGCCGCGCGATCCCGAAACCGCCCGCGCGCTGGCCTTGCGCGCCGCCGCCGCCAGGCAAGCGCTCACCGAGGACCGGCGCTTCGTGGCCGAGGGCGACCGGCGCAATTACCGCGTCACCGAAGTGCCGCTGCCCGATGGCTTCCTGGGCTTCGGCCAGGACATCACGGCGGAAGCCGATGCGCGCGGGCAATTGAAGCGCCAGACCGAAATCCATTTCGACGTGCTGCGCTCGCTGTCCACCGCCACGGCGATTTTCGGCACCGACAAGCGCCTGCTGCTGTGGAACCGCGCCTATGCCAGGCTGTGGGATCTGGAGGAAAGCTGGCTGGAGCAAAGGCCCAGCTATGGCGAAGTGCTGGAACATCTGCGCGCCCAGCGCCGCCTGCCCGAGCAGATCGACTGGCAGGCCTATAAACGCAGCCAGCAGGCCCTGTTCACTTCGGTGATCGACCCGATCGAGGAATTGATCCATCTGCCCGATGGCTCGGCCCTAAGGCTCTCGGTCAGCGCCTATCCCGCCGGCGGCCTGCTCTTCGCCTTCGATGACGTGACCCGCCAGCTCAGCCTGGAACGCGCCACCAACACCATGATCGCCGTGCAGCGCGCCACGCTGGATAACCTCTACGATGCGGTAGTGGTGTATGGCCCGGATGGCAAATTGTCTCTGTATAACCGCGCCTATGCCGAATTGTGGCAGCTCGATCCCGATTGGCTGAACCGCAAGCCGCATATCACCGAAATTCTCGATGCCAGCCGCGCCCTGCTGCTGCGCGGCGGCGATTGGGCCGCCTTGCGCACGCGGCTGCTGGCCGAATTCGCCGAACGCAAGACCGGCCAGGGCCGCATGGAGCGCGGCGACGGCCGGGTGATCGACCATGCCAGCGTGCCGCTGCCCGATGGCTCGATGCTGCTCACATACATGGACGTGACAGACTCGATCCGCATCGAACGTGCGCTGCGCGACCGCAATGAAACGCTGGAACGCACCGACCGCATGAATGCCGGCTTCATCGCCAACATCACCCATGAATTGCGCTCGCCGCTCGGCACGCTGATCAGCATGACCGAAGTGCTGTCGCAGGGCATCCTCGGCCCGATGAATCCGCGCCAGGCCGAATATTGCGCCGACATCATGGAGAATTCGCGCCATCTGCTGCGGCTGGTCGACGACATCATCGTGATCGCCCGCATCCAGGTGGGCCAGATGGACCTGGAGCCCGAACTCTATCCGCGCAATGCGATCTGGCGCGACGACATGCCGGGCTGGACCGATATCGCCGAGCGGCGCGGCCTGCGGCTGGAATTGCCGGCCGCCGATGGCGATTGCGGCAATGGCCAGGGCGATGCGCTGCGCCTGCGCCAGGCGCTGGGCAATGTGATGAATGCCGCGTTGGCCGGCACGCCGCAAGGCGGCCTGGTGCGCCTGACCGCCCAGGCCGATGCCGAGGATGCGCTGCTGCTGCAAGTGGAAAGCCATAGCGGCGGCCTGGCGCCGATCCGCCCCACCCGCATTTTCGCCGATCTTGCGGCGGCCACCGAACAGCGCCGCGCCAATGCCGATCTGTCGCTGCTGGTGGCGCGCGGCCTGATCGAATTGCATGGCGGCAGCCTGCGCGCCAACGAAGCCGATGGCGTGCAGGGCGTGACCATCCGACTGCCGCGCGACGGCGTGGCGGCGATTGCCGCGCCGGCCGGTCGATAGGCGCGGCATGGCTTTCAGCCGCGAGATCGCATTGCCCGATGAAGCCGCCACCCAGGCGCTGGCGCAAAAGCTGGCGTTGCTGCTGCGCCCCGGCGATGCCCTGCTGCTGCAAGGCCCGCTGGGCGCGGGCAAGACCAGCCTGGCGCGCGGCATCATCCGTGCGCTCTGCGGCCCCGGCATCGAGGTGCCCAGCCCCAGCTTCAATCTGGTGCTGACTTACGACACGCCGGCCGGCGCGCTCTGGCATGTGGATCTCTATCGCGTGGAGGATCCGCGCGAGGTGGATGAACTCGGCCTGGATGAAATCCAGCGCGACGGCATCGCCTTGATCGAATGGCCGGATCGCCTGGGCCCCTGGCTGCCGCGCCATGCGCTCACCATTACACTGGCCCTGAAAGACGATGGCCACAAAGACGGGGGCCGCATTGTTAGCATCAACGGCGACGATACCTGGATTTCGCGTTTAATGGATTTGCCCGCATGACGGATCGCAAGAGTTTGAGCAGCGCGTTTCTGCGACAAGCCGGCTGGGATGATGCGGCGCGCGGCCCGCTGGCCGGCGATGCCTCCTTCCGCCGTTACGAACGGCTGCGGCGCAAAGCTGGCAATGCCGTGCTGATGGATGCGCCGCCGCCGCAGGAGGATGTGCGGCCCTTCGTGGCTATCGCGCGCTGGCTGGCTGGCCATGGCTTCAGCGCGCCGCGCATCCTGGCGGAGGATGTGCGAAACGGCTTTCTGCTGCTGGAGGATTTGGGCGACGATCTCTATGCCCGGCTTTTGCGCGAGGGCGACACGGATGAAGATACGCTTTATGCCGCCGCCATCGACGTGCTGCTGGCCTTGCGCGCGCACCCGGCCGCCGCGCTTGCGCCCTACGACGCCAAGCGGCTGATCGAGGAGGCGATGCTGTTCATCGACTGGTATCTGCCCGCGCTGACCGGCGCGCCCGCCGATGATGCCGTGCGGCAGAGCTACGCGGCGCTATGGCAAAGCCTAGCGCCCGAAGCGGTGGCGCAAAAACCTGTCACCGTGCTGCGCGATTATCATGCCGAAAACCTGCTCTGGCTGCCTGATCGGCAAGGCATGGCGCGGGTGGGCCTGTTGGATTTCCAGGATGCGGTGGCGGGCCATCCGGCCTACGATCTGGTCTCATTGCTGGAAGATGCGCGCCGCGATGTGGCGCCCGAACTGGCCGAGCGCATGCTGCGCCGCTATATCGAAAAATCCGGCGAACCCGATGCCGCTTTCCGCCGTGCCTATGCCATTCTCGGCGCGCAGCGCAATATCCGCATTCTCGGCGTTTTCACCCGGCTGTGGAAACGCGATGGCAAGCCCGGCTATCAAGCCTTCATGCCGCGCATGTGGGGCCTGGTGGAGCGCGATCTGATGCATCCGGCGCTGAGCGATCTGCGCGCCTGGATGGATCGCACCGTACCGCGGGAATCGCGCCGCAAGCCGCTGCCGGGATTGGCCCCATGATCGCCATGCCGCATACCGCCATGGTGCTGGCCGCCGGCTTGGGTACGCGGTTGCGGCCATTGACCGAAACCACGCCCAAGCCGCTGATCACAGTCGCCGGCCGCAGCATGCTGGATCGTTGCCTGGATCGGCTGGCGGAAGTGGGCGTGCGGCGCGCCGTGGTGAATATCCACTGGCTGGGCGAGCAGATTCGCCGCCATCTGCAAACGCGCCAGGATATCGAGATCGCGATTTCCGACGAGAGCGGCAGGCTGCTGGAAACCGGCGGCGGACTTGCCCGCGCGCTGCCGTTGTTGGGCGACGCGCCATTCCTGTCGGTGAATTCCGATTTGATCTGGCGCGATGCGCGCGGCAATGCCTTGCGCCGCCTGGCCGCCCGCTTCGACCCCGCCGGCATGGATGCCTTGCTGCTGCTGCAACCCACCACCGGGGCTTCCGGCTATGAGGGGATGGGCGATTTCATGATGGACCAGATGGGCCTGCTGAACCGACGCGATAGCCGCTGCACCGCTCCCTTCGTCTATACCGGGGTGCAAATCCTGTCGCCGCGTCTGTTCGATAGCGTACCGCAAGGCGAAAAAGCCGAAGCATTTTCGCTTAATAAACTGTATGATCGCGCCATAGAACAGGGCCGGCTCTACGGCCTGCGCCATGAAGGCGATTGGATGGATGTGGGCAATCATGCAGGATTGGCGCAAGCCGAGGCTCTACTGAATGGCAGGCGCGGTTAAGCCTCAGGTCTTCAGCATTGATGCCGGCATTCCCTTCCTGGAAGCCCTGGCTGCAGGCATTCTGCGGCAATATGGCAGCGCGCCGGAAGACCTCGCCCGCATCACCATTCTGCTGCCCACGCGCCGCGCCTGCCGGAGCTTGAGCGATGCCTTTCTGCGCGCCGCCGATGGCGCGCCGATGCTGCTGCCGGTGATCCGTCCGCTCGGCGATGCCGATGAGGATGAACTCGATCTGCGCGGCGCGTTGAACGAAGCGCAACAGCCGATGCCGGCCTTGCAGCGCGATCTGCTGCTGGCAAGGCTGGTGATGCTGTCGCCCTTGGCCGGCAGCGATCCGGCCAATGCGTTGAATCTCGCACAGTCGCTGGCGACCCTGCTGGATGCGGCGCAGACCGAGGAAGTCGGCCTCGACCGGCTGCCCGATCTGGTGCAAGGCGATCTGGCCGATCATTGGCAGCAGACGGTGAAATTCCTTTCGATCATCCGCGAGCAATGGCCGGCCATAAAGGCCGAACGCGGCCAACTGGATGCCGCCGAGCATCGCCGCCTGCGCATGCAGGCTTGGATTGATCTATGGCGCGCGGAGCCTCCCACCAGTCCCGTGATCGCCGCCGGTTCCACCGGCACGATCCCGGCCACCGCGCGGCTGCTGCATCTGGTGGCGCGCCTGCCGCGCGGCCGCGTGGTGCTGCCCGGTCTGGATCGCGGCCTGGACGATGCCGCGTGGCGGGAAATCCGCACCGAGCCGACGCATCCGCAATTCGCGCTGGCGCAAGCGTTGGATAAGTTGGAAGTCGGCCGCGACGAAGTGCAGGTCTGGCCCGATCTGGCGCAGCCGGAATTGCCGCGCCTGACCTTGCTGCGCGAGGCCATGCTGCCGCCGGAGCAGACCCATCGCTGGCGCGACCTGCCGCCGCCTGATGCCGCGGCTTTCGCCGGCCTGCAACGCATCGAAGCGCCGGGCCCGCGCGAGGAAGCCATGGCGATTGCGCTGACGATGCGCGAAACCCTGGAAACGCCCGGCCGCACCGCCGCCCTGATCACGCCGGATCGCGGTCTGGCGCGGCGCGTGGCCGCCGAGCTGCGGCGCTTCGATATCGCGGTGGATGATTCCGCCGGCAAGCCGCTGGCGCAAACCCCGCCCGCCATCCTGCTGCGGCAGTTGAATGCCGCGCTGGCCGAGGATTTCGCGCCGGTGCCGCTGCTGGCTCTGCTGAAGCATCCCTTCCTGCGGCTGGGCCTGCCGCGCGGCGAATGGCTGCGCTGGGTGCGCCTGCTGGAGCGCCGCTGCCTGCGCGGCACGCTGACCGGCAAGGGGCTGGACGGCATTGCCGGCAAGCTGGCCGGCGATGCGCGGCTGGAGCGATTGTTCGACGATTTCCGCGCCGCGCTGCTGCCGCTGCAAGGCGCCTTCAACACCGAGCAGACCGGCATCGCCAACATGCTGCGCGCGTTGATCAAAAGCGCCGAAGCGCTCTGCGCCACCGCCAGCGGCCGCGACATGCCGCTCTGGCAGCGCGAGGATGGCGAGGCTCTGCATGGCCTGATGGTGGACCTGCTGGAGCATGGCGACAACTTCGGCCCCATCGCGCCGCTGGAATGGCCGCGCCTGTTCGAAGCCCTGCTCGGCGGCCATGTGGTGCGGCCGCGCTGGGGCGCGCATCCGCGCTTGAGCATTCTCGGCCTGCTGGAAGCCCGCCTGCTGCGCGCCGACCGCGTGATCCTGGCCGGATTGAACGAAGGCACCTGGCCGCCGCAGCCCGAGGAGGATCCCTGGCTCAACCGCTCGATGCGCGAAACCCTGGGCCTGCCCTCGCCCGAGCGCCGGCTGGGCCAGACCGCGCATGATTTCGTGCAGGCGGCGGCCCATGCCGATTGCATCCTCAGCCGTTCGGCCAAGGCGGATGGCACGCCCACCGTGCCGGCACGCTGGCTGGCGCGGCTGGAAGCGCGGCTGGGCGAAAGCGCGGCTTGGCGGGCCACGCTGCGAAACGACTATCTGACTTGGGCCGAGGCGATGGACCGCCCGGCGATCTACAAACAGACCGACAGCCGGCCGCGCCCCTGCCCGCCGCTGGAGGCCAGGCCGCGCAAACTTTACGTCACCCGCATCGAGGAATGGATTCGCGACCCCTACGCGATCTATGCCCGCAAGATTCTGGAATTGCAGCCGCTGGATGATCTGGCGCGCCCCGCCGATGCCAGACTGCGCGGCCAGGCGATCCATGATGCGCTGGAAAAATTCCTCGCCCAGCATAAGGACGCCCTGCCTAACGATGAAACCGGCATCGCTGAATTGCTGGCATTGGGCCGCGAGAAATTCGCGCCCTACATGGCGCAGCCGGAAGTGGCCGCGCTCTGGTGGCCGCGTTTCGAACGCGCCATGCGCTGGTTCCTGCAATTCGAGCGCGACCGCCGCGCCGAAGGCTATCGCCCGGCCCTGCTGGAAGCCGCCGGCCGATTGGATTTCGACGCCCTCGCCGGCAAATTCAGCCTGCGCGCCAAGGCCGACCGCATCGACCGCAACGAAGCCGGCCAGCTTGCGATCCTGGATTACAAGACCGGCGCACCGCCCAGCGCCAAGCAGGTGAAAACCGGCCTGGCGCCGCAATTGGCGCTGGAAGCCGCCATCGCCAAGGCCGGCGGCTTCGCCGATCTGCCGCCCGCCCTGGTGGCCGAACTGATCTATGTGCGGCTGCGTGGCGGCGAAGTGGCCGGCGAGGAACGCCGCATCGAAGGCAAGAATATTCCCACCGCCGATGAATTGGCGGAGGCCGCGCTGGAAGGCCTGAAAAATTGGGTGGCCCGCTTCGACGATCCGGCGATGCCGTATCTATCGCGCCCGCGACCGCAATTCGTGGATTATGCCGGCGATTACGATCATCTGGCGCGCGCCGGCGAACGCAGCGAGGGCGATGAATGAGCCTCGCCGACGATCTCGCCCTGCATACCGGCAACCAGCGCGCCGCCGCCGATCCCGACCTCTCGGCTTGGGTGGCGGCCAATGCCGGCGCCGGCAAAACCAGCGTGCTGGTCAACCGCGTCACCCGCCTGCTGCTGGCTGGCAACAAACCCAGCCGCATCCTCTGCCTCACCTTCACCAAAGCCGCCGCCGCCGAAATGGCGCTGCGCCTGAACAAGCGCCTGGGCGAATGGGCAGTGCTGCCCGACGAGGATTTGCGCAAGGCCTTGCGCGACCTGCTGGGCCGCGATGCCGATGCGGCCCTGATGCAGCGCGCGCGCGCGTTGTTCGCTCATATGCTGGAAGCGCCGGGCGGATTGCGGCTGCAAACCGTGCATGCCTTCTGCGAAGCCTTGCTGAAGCGCTTTCCGGTGGAGGCGCAGGTGCCGCCGCATTTCGCGGTGGCCGACGACGCCCATGCCGATGAATTGCTGCAAGCAGCGCGCGACGATGTGCTGCGGCTGGGTCTGCGCGATGCCGATATTGGGGCCGCCCTGCTGTTCATGGCGGAACGCCTGGACGATACCCGCTTCGCCAAGCTGCTCAACGCCCTACTGGGTCGGCGGCGCGAATTGCATGCGCTGCTGCTGGCGCATGGCAATGCCGATGCCGCCATCGGCGCGCTGCGCGCCCTGCTGGGCCTGGCGCCGGAACGCGACCGCGCCGGCGCGCTGGCCCAACATGCCGCCGGCCTTGCCCGCGCCGATCTGCGTCGCGCGGCGCAAGCCCTGGCGCAAGGCAACAAAACCGATGCCGCGCTTGCGGCGCAGCTATCGCTCTGGCTCGCCGCCGATTGCCCGCCCGAACGCCTGGAAGACGATTGGCGGCCCTGCTTCTTCACCCAAGCCGGTGAGCCGCGCAAAAAGCTGGCGGGCAAGGATAGCGAAAAGCTGCTGCCCGGCTGCGAGGATATTCTGCGCCGGGAGCAGGATCGGCTGATCGCCCTGGGCGCGGAATTGAATGCGCTGTATGTGCTGGAAGCCACCGGCGCGCTGCTGCAGTTGGGCGAGCAATTGCTGGATGCCTATGCCGACGCCAAGCGCGCCGAGGGCCTGCTGGATTACGACGACTTGATCCTGAAAAGCCGCGATCTGCTGACCGAACCCGGCAAGGTGGCCTGGGTGATGTTCAAGCTGGATCAAGGCATAGATCATGTGCTGGTGGACGAAGCGCAGGATACCAGCCCCGATCAATGGCAGGTGATCGCCGGCCTGGCCGACGATTTCTTCAGCGGCGAAGGCGCGGTGGAGCGGCATCGCACGGTTTTCGCCGTGGGCGATGTGAAGCAATCGATCTATTCCTTCCAAGGCGCGCGGCCGCAAGCCTTCCTGGATATGCGCGAGCATTTCCGCCGCGCCGCCGAAGCCGCCGGCAAGGATTTCCGCAGCCTGCCGCTGGATATGTCGTTCCGCTCGACAAAACCGGTGCTCGGCCTGGCGGATGCGGTTTTCGCCCTCGACCAGGCCAAGAGCGGCGTGGTGACCGAGGATCGCCCGCTGCATCATCTGGCCCGCCGCGCCGAGGATGCCGGCCTGGTGGAAATCTGGCCGCCCTTCGTGCCGCAGGATGGCGAGGAAGGCGAGGATTGGTCGGTGCCGCTGGATTATGTGGGCGAGGACGATCCGCGTCTGCGCCTGGCGCAGGCCATCGCCTTGCAGGTGAAAGCCTGGATCGAAGCGGGGGAAACCGTGATCGACCCGCAAAGCCGCCAGCCGCGCCCGCTGCAAGCCGGCGATGTGATGATCCTGGTGCGGCGGCGCAATGTGTTTTTCGACGCCATGGTGCGCGCCTTGAAGTTGGCCGAAGTGCCGGTGGCGGGCGCCGACCGCATGCAGCTGGCCGAACAGATCGCGGTTATGGATCTGCTGGCCCTGGCGCAATTCTGTCTGCTGCCGCAGGACGACCTGAATCTCGCTGTGGTGCTGAAAGGCCCGCTGTTCGAATTCGACGACGACGACGATCTTTTCCCGCTCTGCCGCGAGCGTGCGCCGTTGCGGCTGTGGCAGACACTGAAGAACCGCGCCGACGAAAAGCCGCATTGGGGCCGCGCGGCCGCCGAATTGCAGCGCCTGCTGGCGCGCGCCGATCTGGTCACGCCGTTCGCCTTCTTCGCCGAATTGCTCGGCGCCGGGCGCGGCCGGCAAAGGCTGCTGGCCCGGCTGGGCCATGAAGCCAACGAACCGATCGACGAATTCCTGGCCGCCGCCTTGCGCTTCGAGCAGGAAGGCGGCACCGGCCTGCAAGGTTTCGTCGATTGGTTCGGCCGCCATGCCGGCGAAGTGAAGCGCGATCTGGATCAAGGCCGTAACGAAGTGCGCGTGCTGACCGTGCATGGCGCGAAGGGCCTGGAAGCGCCGGTGGTGATACTGCCCGATACCTGCGATCTGCCGATGCCGCGCGAGGATGAAGGGCTGCTCTGGTCGGATGCCGCGATCCCCGCCCTGCCGGCCACGCCCGGCCCGGCGCAAGGCGCGCCGATGCTGCTTTGGCCGCCGCGCCAGGAATTCGACGTGGAGATTTCCGCCCAGGCCCGAACGGCAAGGCAGGAAGCCGCGAAGCAGGAATATCGCCGGCTGCTCTATGTGGCGCTGACGCGCGCGCGCGACCGGCTCTATGTCGCCGGCTATCTCAATCGCCGCAATGCCGGCACCGGGCCGCATGAAGAAAGCTGGTATGCCTTGATCAGCGCCGCCTTCGATGGCTTGCCCGATCTGCAAACCGTGCCGCTGCCCTGGGGCGCGTCAGGCCGCCGCCATGCGATAGGCAAGCTTGCAGCCAGCGGCGCAAAGCCTGTTGCGGAAGAAATCGCTCTGCCTGCCGCCCTGCCGATCTGGCTGCATGGCGCGGCGCCCGCCGAACCGAGCCCGCCTTTGCCGCTGGCGCCATCGCGGCCCGAGCTTGAAGAACCCGCGCCGCTGAGCCCCGCCGCGCCGGGCAACAGCATGGGCTTGGCGCGCGGGCGGCTGATCCATCGCCTGCTGCAAAGCCTGCCCGATCTGCCGGCGGCTTCGCGCAATGATGCGAGCCGGCGCTTCCTGTCGCATGCCGGCCATGGCTTGGATGCAGCGATGCAGGAAGAAATCGCCGGCGAGGTTTTGCGCCTGCTGGATGATCCGGTCTTCGCGCCGCTTTTCGGCCCCGGCGCTTTGGCGGAAGCGCCGATTGCCGGCCAATTGGGCGAGCGGGTGGTTTCCGGCCGGCTTGATCGCTTAATCGTGAAGTCGGACAGCGTGCTGGCGCTGGATTTCAAAACCGACCGGCCGCCGCCGGAGAATTGGCGCGGCACGCCGCCGGCCTATCTGCGCCAAATGGCGCTGTATCACGCGCTTTTGCACGCTATTTTTCCCGGCCGCAGCGTGCGCGTGGCCTTGCTTTGGACCCATGCGCCGCTGCTGATGGAATTGCCCGAGTCTGCCCTTGCGGAAAGCCTGGCGGCGCTCGCCGCGCATCCCGCTCGTCCCTCTCTCACCACAACGTGACTCGCCCCAGCACGCCGCCCGCCATAGCTTACGCCGCATGATTTTCGCCCGTCTCCGCCTCGCCTTGCTCGCTCTGCCGATCCTCGTCCTCGGCGGCGTCGGCGCCGTGCAGGCGGGCGACAAGCCATCCGGTCCGATCGTGGTCGAATTATTCACCAGCCAGGGCTGTTCGTCCTGCCCGCCCGCCGATGCGTTGCTGCTGGAATGGAGCCGCGACCCCGATGTGCTGGTGCTTTCGCTGCATGTGGATTATTGGGATTATCTCGGCTGGAAAGATACGTTGAGCCGCCCAGGCCATGTGAAACGTCAACAGGCCTATGCGCGCAGCACCGGCTCGCGCCAGGTCTATACGCCGCAAGCGGTGATCGACGGGCAATACCAGGTGGTGGGCTCCAACCGCGCCGCCTTGCAGGAGGCCATGCAGGCGGCCCGCAAGGATATGCGGCTGGCGCTGGATGTTCGGCGCAACGCCAAAGGCCAGCCGGTGGCGGTGAAGCTGCCCGGCCATGCCGGCTGGACCGGCGAGGCCGTGGTCTGGCTCTGCCTGTTCGACCGCAAGCGCGAAGTGGCCATCGAGCGCGGCGAGAATACCGGCCGCAGCATGACTTATGTGAATGTGGCCCGCGCCTGGCAGAAGCTGGGCTTGTGGGATGGCGGCCCGGCCGAACTTCCGCTGCCGGATTTCAGCGACTACGATTGGCAGGCCGGCAATGGTGCGATTCTGTTGCAATCCACCCGCGGCCCCATCGTGGGCGCGGTGGAGCTCGGCCGCCGCTGACGCCGCCTCGTCCGATCAATTGACAGCGCCGCCGCCAGGGTGAAAGCTGGCCGCATGTCGCTTGCCAGCAAACCCCCGATGCCGCCCTTGCCGCGCCGGCCCGAGCCGCCCAGGCATGTGCCGCCGCCCAGCCTGCGGCTGCGCCCGGCGGAGACTTCGGATATCGGCCGCATCCGCGAAATCGCCCAGGCCGCCTATGGCCCCTATGCCAAGGAATTGCCACGCCCGCCTTCGGCCTTGACCGACGATTATGCCCTGCTGATCGCCGACGGCGCGGTTTTCGTTGTGGAAGGCCGCGAGGGCGTTGCGGGCTTTGCGGTGCTGCTGCCGCTGCATCATGCGCTGATGATCCACAGCCTGGCGGTCGATCCCGGCATGCAGCGCCAGGGCGCGGGCAAAATGCTGGTCGCCTTCGCCGCCGGCCATGCCGTCAGCCATAGTCTGGAAGCCTTGGAAGCCTCGGTGGAAAAAGCCATGCTGCCGGTGATCGCCTGGCTGGGCCGCAACGGCTTCGCCGCTATCCGCTCGCCTGGGCCGGGCGGCTATCAACGCTATTACTTCCGCCGCGACATCAAATAAACGCGGCAATAAAAAACCCGAGGGAACATCCGCATATGTCAGACGCCGCGCCACGCCCGCCATTGCCCGCAAGCACTCTGCTGATGCTGCGCGATCACGACAAGCAGGGCTTGCAGGTCTTCATGGTGAAGCGCCATCACGCCATAGATTTCGCCTCGGGCGCCATGGTTTTTCCCGGCGGCAAGCTGGCCGAAGGCGATTCCGATCCGGCGCTGGACCGGCATCTGCGGCCCGGCGATTTCGATCCCGCGCTGACGCCCTTCGCGCTGGGCGCGGTGCGCGAGGCTTTCGAGGAATCCGGCCTGCTGCTGGCGCGCCGCAAAGGCCAGGGCCGCTTTCTGAATGCCGAGGAAGTGGTCAAGCTGGCGCATTGGCGCGACCCGCTGAACAAGGGCGCAAAAACCCTGCGCGACATGGCCGAGGCCGAACAATTGGATTACGCGCTGGATGCGTTGATCGCGTTTTCCCATTGGGTGACGCCGACGGCGATGCCCAAGCGCTTCGATACCTGGTTTTTCCTGGCGCCGGCGCCGGCCGATCAGATCGGCAGCCATGACGGCTCGGAATCGGTGGATTCGGAATGGGTGCAGCCGCAGGCCGCGCTGGATGCCTGGGAGAAACGCGAAAAGGTGATCGTGTTTCCCACCCGCATGCAGCTGATCAAGCTGGCCCGCGCCGCCAAGGCGGCCGACGCCTTCGCCGCCGCGCGGGTCGAACCCATCGTGACCGTGATGCCGGTGCTGGATAAATCCGGCCCCGGCGAACCGCATCTGCGCATCCCGGCCGAGGCCGGCTATGGCGTGACCAGCATGCCGGTCAGCCTGCTCGGCATGTAGTCAGGCGATGCCGGCGGCCATCACCTTGGCCAGACGCTGCGCGAAGGCCTGCGGATCGGCCGGCGGCTCGCCTTCCACGATGCGGGCCTGATCGAGCAGCAGCAAGGCCGCATCCTGCAAGGCATCCGACGCGCCCGATTGGCCGGCGCGTTCCGCCATGCGCTTGATCAGCGGATGGCGCGGATTGATCTCCAGGATACGCGGGGTTTCCTGCGCGAATTGCTTGTTCAGCCGCAGCAGGCGTTCCAGATGCATGTCCATGTCGCCATCGCCGGCCACCAGGCAGCAGGCGCTGTCGGTCAGGCGATTGGATTCGCGCACATCGCGCAGCTTGTCGCCCAGCACGGTTTTCAGCAACGCCACCAGCGTGCCCAGCACCGCGCCTTCCACCGCCTCGGGCTTATCCTCGGCTGGCTTCTCCCCGCCCTGGATGGCATCCAGATCGGCGCCGCCGCGCGTGACCGAACGGAACGGCTTGCCATCGAAATCCGGCGTGGAGGCCAGCCAGAAATCATCCACCGCATCGGTGAGCAGCAGCACCTCCACGCCCTTGGCGCGGAAGCCTTCCAATTGCGGCGAGCGCTTCAGCGCATCGAGACTATCGCCATTGATGGTGTAGATGGCGGCCTGGCCCGGCTTCATGCGCGCGATGTAATCCGCCAATGAGACCCAGCCCTCTTGGGTGGAAGACCGGAAACGCGCCAGTTTCAGCAATTGCTGGCGATGCTCGGCATCCTCGTAGATGCCTTCCTTCAGCACCGCGCCGAAGCTCTCCCAGAAGCCGACATAGCTTTCGGCCTCGTTGGCGGCCTTGCGTTCCAGCTCGCTCAGCACGCGGCGGGTGATGGCCTGCTTGATGCGCGCCAGCACCGGATTATTCTGCAGCATTTCGCGGCTGACATTGAGCGGCAGGTCGGCGGAATCCACCACGCCGCGCAGGAAGCGCAGCCAGGCCGGCACCAATTCGTCGCAGCGGTCGGTGATGAAGATGCGGCGCACATAAAGCCGCAACGCCGATTTACGCGCCGGATCGAACAGATCGCGCGGCGGCTGGCTGGGCACGAATAGCAGCAGGCTGTAATCCAGCTTGCCCTCGGCACGGGCATGCAAAGTGGCCCAGGGCTCATCGAAGGCATGCGCCACATGATGATAGAAGGCCTTGTATTGCTCCTCCGTCACCTCGGATTTCGGCCGCGACCACAGCGCGGAAGCCGCGTTCAGGGTTTCTTCCTTGCCGTCTTCCAGCAGCAGCACGGGCAGCGCGATATGATCGGAATAGGTCTTCACGATGCCGCGCAGCCGGTCGGCATCGAGGAATTCATCTTCGCCCGCGCGCAGATGCAGCAGAATGCTGGTGCCGCGGTCGTTTTTTTCGGTTTCTCCAATAGTGAAGCTGCCGGTGCCATCCGACACCCAATGCCAGGCCTGGGCCTCGCCGGCGCGGCGCGAGGTGACTTCCACTTTCTCGGCCACCATGAAGGCCGAATAGAAGCCGACGCCGAACTGGCCGATCAGCGACACATCTTTTGCATTATCGCCTTGCAGGCCGGCCATGAACTCGCCGGTGCCGGAACGCGCGATGGTGCCGAGATTGGCGATCAGCTCGTCGCGATTCATGCCGATGCCGTTATCGGCCAGCGTGATGGTGCGGGCGGCCTTGTCGATGGCCAGCGTCACCTTCAGGTCGCTGTCGCCATCCCACAGGCCAGCATCGGTCTGAGCCGCGAACCGCAGCTTGTCGCAGGCATCCGATGCGTTGGAAATCAGCTCGCGAAGGAAGATTTCCTTCTGGCTGTAAAGCGAATGGGTGACGATATGCAGCAGCCGGGCCACTTCGGCCTGGAATTGCATGGTCTGATCGGTCATGGCGAAACCTCTTCGCTACGCTGTCAGTTCTTTTTTTCTTCCTTGGGCTTGTCGTCTTCCAGCAGCTCGGCCAGCCGGCGGGAAATATCGCGCGCGGCATATTCCGAAATCAGATAGGCCCAGCCCTGCATGCGGGCATTGGCCTCTTCCACCTGCTTCTTCGCCGCATCTTCCTTGAATAGAGCGGTGTTTTCCGCATCCGGCTTCACCAAGGCCGGATCGTATTCCAGCGCCATGGCGATCCAGGCTTTCTTGTCGGCGGCGGGAATGCTCTTGATCGTTACGCGGATGCCGTCCAGGGTTTCGATCACGCTCAGCGTGGGCTTGGAGAAATCCTTGGCATCGGCTTTCGCCACATCGTCGAACGAGATGAAAGCCAGCGCGCCGGGCAGGCTGTTGGCATCGTATTGCGACGCCACCTTCTTGCCGGCGGGAATGCCAGCCGGGCGGAAATCATCCTTGGCGGTGCCATCGGCCGCATTGGTGCGCAGCAGAGTCAATTTCTCGCCATCGGCATGCTGCACATAAGCGGAAGCGACGCGGGCGCGCTCGATCTTCACCATATCCTTATCCAGCCAGGCGCTCATATCCGCCGGCAGATCCACGCGGCCCTTGGCCAGCCAGGCGCGCGCCTCGCCCAGCTTGCGCACATGAATTTCCGCCGGCCGCGAGCCTAGGTCGCGGGTCTTCACCTTGCCGACGACCAGCGCGGCCAACGGCTGGCCCTTGTCGTCCAGCAGCCGCGCGATGATCGGACCGGCTTCGGATTTCGCCGCCTCGTCGGCGGGCTGATACTCCTTCGGCTCGTTCACCTGAATCAGATTATACAATTCCGGCTTGTCGGTGCGCGGCTCCAGGGTTTCCAGACCGATGATGCCGAGGATATTCTTGCGGGTGAGATCGGCCTTGGCGCGATAGCCGCCTTTATCCGGGATCACCCAGGCATCGTTGCTGCGCTCGATGCGGATTTTGCCCTTGGTGCTTTCCAATTCCAGCGCCGCCACGTCGTTGGCGCGTTTCGCCAGATCGGG
>JAYSEE010000057.1:0-15380 GCA_041914045.1 Ferrovibrio sp.
TGCGCAAACGCCAGCCTACATCCACGCCGGCCAGATCCGACATCTGGAACGGCCCCATCTTGAAGCCGAAATCGGTCAGTACCTTGTCCACTTCGGAAGGCTTGTTGCCTTCCAGCAGCAGAGCCTGCGATTCCAATGTGCGCTGCCAGAGCATGCGGTTGCCCACGAAGCCGTAGCAAACGCCGACGACAACCGGCGTCTTTCTGGTTGCGCGCGCGGCATCCAGCACGGAGGCCAGCGTTTCCGGCGAAGTCGCCTTGCCGCGCACCACTTCCAGCAGCGGCATTACATTGGCCGGGCTGAAATAATGCATGCCGATCACCGAATCCGGCCGCGTGGTTTCCGCCGCCATCTCGTCGATATTCTGATACGAGGTGTTGCTGGCTAGTATGGCGCCGGGCTTGGCGTATTTTTCCAGATCGCGGAAAATGCGCTTCTTCAGCCCCATATCCTCGAACACCGCCTCGATCACCAGGTCGGCATCGGCAATGCCGGCGGCAAAATCGGTACTCCAGGAAAAGCGCGCCTTGGCTTTCTCCGCCTCCGCCGCCGGCATGCTGCCGCGTTCCACCGAGCCAGCATAAACGCCGAAGATGCGCTTGCGCGCCGCCTCGATAGCGGTTTCGGCGGTTTCGATCAGCGTGACGGCATAGCCCGCATTGGCGTAGGTCATGGCGATGCCGCCGCCCATTGTGCCGGCGCCGATCACGGAAACCTTGCGGATATCGCGACGCGGCGTGCTCTTGTCCACCCCGCGCACATGGGCGCTGGCGCGCTCCGCCAGAAAGGCGTGAATCATCGCCTTGGCGGCATCGCCTTCCAGCAATCCGCGGAACAGCGCGGTTTCATGCTTCAGCCCGGCATCGAAATCCAGGCCGAATGTCGCCTCGACCGCGTCGATGGCGGCCTGCACCGCCTCGGAGCCCCGGCTCTTGGCCAGATATTCGCCGGCGCGTTTATCGAATGCTTCTCGCGCAGCGGCATCATCGGGCGTACGGCGATCGCGGCAACGCGGCATTTCGCCCGCCGCCAGCAATTCCTTGGCACGCGCGATGCCTGCCTCCACCACATCGCCCAAGGCAACGGCATCGACGAAGCCCAATTGCCGCGCCTTATCGGCGGAAACCGGCTTGCCGCCTGCGATCAGGTCCAGCGCCGCCGCGCCGCCGATCAGCCGTGGCATGCGCTGCGTGCCGCCCGCGCCCGGAATCAGGCCGAGGGTGACTTCCGGCAAGCCGAGCTTGCATTCAGGCCGGGCCACCCGTGCATGACAGGCCAGCGCCACCTCAAGGCCGCCGCCCAAGGCCTGGCCTTGGATTGCCGCCACCACCGGCTTCTGCATCGTCTCCACGAAGGCGATGATGTCTGGCACCATCGCGCCCTTGCGCGGCTTGCCCAAGGTCTTGATATCCGCGCCGGCAATGAAAACCTTGCCTTCGCCGGTCAACACCACGGCCTTGGCCTGGGCATCGGCGGCAGCGCGCCGAAAGCCTTCATCCAAACCATTGCGCACCGCTTCGCTCAGCGCATTCACCGGCGGACTGGCAACGGTCAGTACCGCAACATCGCCACGCAATTCATACTTCACGGCCGGCCTTTGCTGGCCCGGCGATTGCGGCTCGGACATTCTATGCTCCCGTATATCTCTATCTTTTTTTCGCGCAGCCTTGCCCTCGCTTCAGGCGACGGCCCGCGCTTCCAGTCCGGATTGCAAGCGGCGGCGATGCGCAGGTCCATTGCCCAGCCAAGCCGCCCATTGGAAAGCGCGCTTGACGAAAAGGCTGACATCGCATTCGTCGGTATAGCCGATCGCGCCATGCATCTGGATGCCTTGCTTGGCCATGAAGATGGCCGCATCGGAACAGCGTATCTTGCAAGCCGCAACCGCGTCCGCACGCTGAGCCGGCGGAATATCCGCATCCAGTTTGCGCGCGGCGGCGGCAACCACAGAATTCGCCATCTCGATCTGCACGAACAGATCAACCGCGGTGAATTGCAAAGCCTGATAGCTGCCGATCGGCTTGCCGAATTGCTTGCGCTGCTTGAGATAATCCAGCGTGATGCGGAATAGTTCCTCCGACATGCCGACCAGTTCGGCCGACACCGCCACCCGGCCGATATCCAGCACGCGATCCAGCAATCCGGCGCCGATGGCCGGCGATGCCATCACCGCTTCGCCCTCTATCTTCACCTGCTGCAACAGGATGTCGCAGAAGGACGTGCGATCCAACGCATTGGCGTTCTGCACCGACAGGCCAGATGCCTTGCGATCAACCCAGGCCACCAGCAGGCCATCCGCGGCGCACGCCGCCACCAGAATGCCATCCGCCCATTCCGCCCAGGGCACGAAGCGGGCCGCGCCATCGAGAACCCAGCCGCCGGCCTCGCGCCGGGCAGAAACCTTCACATCGGCCGACGACATCGCGCCGGGCGCGCCCTGCCAAGCCAAGGTGGCCATGCGCTCGCCGGAAAACAGCGAAGCAAGATGCGCCTTGGCTTGCGCGCCATCGCCGCCGGCCAAAATGCCTGCGGCCAGAACGCCGGAAGCTATCACCGGCTCGGGCAGCGGGCCGCGCCCCAATTCCCGGTGCAGGGCCACCATCTCGGCGAAACCGAGTTCCAATTCCGCATTGAACGCCAAGCCCAGCCAGCCCATCTCGGCGATCTGCCGGAAGCGCGGCTTGCTGAAGGAAGCATCGGCTCGCAATTTGCGAATTTCCGGAAAGGACGATGCGCCGGCCACGAAACTTTTTGCACTGCTGCGCAACATGGCCAGATGCTCCGGCTCATATGCGGTGATGGTTCTGCCAAACACGACTCCCCCCTACGACTTATTGAAAAGAACTATTGCATAGCCGCCCAAAAGCAGTCAATAGATTGAATGACGTTCGATAATACGAACAGGAGGAAACATGACGTCGCCATTCGGCTTTGCCGGAAAATCCGTTTTCGTGGCTGGAGGGACCAGCGGAATCAATCTCGGCATCGCGGAGGCCTATGCCGCTGCCGGCGCCAATGTCGCGGTGATGAGCCGCAACCCGGAACGGGTCCACGCCGCAGCGGAAAAGCTGCGTCAGTACGGCGTGCAATCGCTCGGCCTGGTCGGCGATGTGCGCAACATGGAAGCCGTAACGCAGAATATCGGCGCCGCCCATGCCGCCTTTGGCGATATCGACGTGCTGGTATCCGGCGCCGCCGGCAATTTCCTCGCCCCCGCCTTGAACATCTCGTCCAACGGCTTCCGCGCCGTGATTGATATCGACCTGGTCGGCACGTTCCATGTGCTGCGCGCGTCATTCGATTATCTGCGCAAGCCCGGCGCATCCATCATCAACATATCCGCGCCGCAATCCACCTCGCCGGCTCCGATGCAGGTGCATGTCTGCGCCGCCAAGGCCGGGCTGGATCAAGTGATGCGCGTGCTTGCGCTGGAATGGGGCGAATACGGCATCCGCGTCAATTCCATCATGCCCGGCCCGATCGAGGGCACCGGCGGCCTGACCAAGCTGGTGGTCGGCGATGAGCGGCAGAAAATCGAAAGCCGCATTCCGCTGCGCCGCGTCGGCCAACTCGACGATATCGCGCAGATGGCGCTGTTTCTGGGCTCGCCCAATGCCAGCTACATCACCGGTGCGCTGATCCCCGTGGATGGCGGCATTTCTTTGCTGGGCGGCCGCAACTATGCCGGCGATCCGCAGCCGACCTCGCGCTGAAAAAACGAAATAGGGAGATATGCAAATGACCGAGAATGCTTTGGTTATCGAACGCCATGACGGCGTGACGCTGTGGCGGCTCAACAATCCCGCGCTGCGCAACCCCTTCACCGCCGAATTGAAACAGGCCATGGCCGAGCAGGCCGCACTATTCGTGGTTGACGATGCGCAGAAATGTCTGGTCATCACCGGCAACGCCGAATGCTTCTGCGCCGGTGGCGATATTCGCACCATGGATGCCGATCGCAGCACCGTTGCCGTGCGCAAAAGATTGCAGCATACCCATCGCTGGATGAAACTGCTGGTCAACAGCGAAAAGCCCGTGATCATGGCGGTGAATGGCGCTGCCGTCGGCGCCGGCGTATCCCTCGCCCTGGCCGGCGATATCGCCGTGGCTTCCGACAAAGCCTTTTTCATGTCTGGCTTTCCGAAAGTCGGCGTATTGCCTGATCTGGCCCTGCTCTACACTTTGCCGCGCGCCATCGGCATGCAACGCGCCAAGGATTTTCTGATGACCAGCCGCAAGGTCGAGGCCACGGAGGCGCTATCCATCGGTCTGGTCAGCCGGGTCTTCCCGCATGCGGAGTTTCACGACAAGGTGCTGGCCATGGCGAAAGAGATCGCCAATGGTCCGCTGGTTTCCATCGGCCTTACCAAATCGTTGTTGAATCAAACGCAGAATGATTCCCTGGAATCCTTCCTGCTGCGCGAGGAAATGGGCCAGGCCGTGGTTTTCGGCACGGAGGATTTTATGGAGGGCAATCGCGCCTTCAAGGAAAAGCGCAGCCCGCGCTTCAGCGGCAAGTGACGGCCGCCAGCAGAGCAGGAAACGCCAGGATGGCAGCCGCGAAGCAACGCCCGTCGCCGCGTTCGGCCCTTCGATTGCTGCAATTGCTGCAAATCCTGGCCGATAATCCCGATGGCCAGAGCCTGGCGGCCCTGGCCAAGAAGATGACGCCGCCGACGCCGAAAAGCAGCGTGCTCAACCTGCTGCGCTCATTGACCGCAAATCGTTTTATCGAACAGAACGAAAATGGCTACCGGCTTTCGCAGCAGAGCTTTCAGCTCGCCGGCGCAATCCTCGCCCACCGGGAATTTCCGGAAATCGCCAAACCGACCATCCGCAAACTGGTGGATGCGGCCGGCGAAACCGCGCTGATCGCCACGCTGTCGGAAAAACGCGACAGCATCGTTTATATCGACAAAGTGGAATCGCGCAGTTTGCTGCGCTTTTCCGCCACGATCGGCGATCAGCGCCCATTATATTGCACCGCCGGCGGCATCGCATTTCTGGCCTTTGCCAAAGCCGAATGGGTGCGCGACTATTTACGCGATATAAAGTTCCGGCCGCTGACCGAACGCACCACGCAAAGCCGGAAAAAGCTGCTGGAAGCCATTGAGGCGACGCGCGGCAGCGGCGTAGCCGTAACCTGCGATCAGGCCACCGATGGCGTAACCGGCATTGCCGTTCCGATTTTCGATTCCAGCCAGGATATGATCGCCACATTGATACTGGCCGCGCCTTCCATGCGCATCAGCGAGCGCATTGATGAATTGAGCCAGGCTCTGCGCGCCACCGGGATGGAAATCTCGCGCATGATGGGGGCCAAGCCAATTGCCTAGCCCCATTCCGGGCTCAACCGATCTCGATCAAGGCATCCAGCGCATAAGCGCCCTGGCCCTCCGGCATGGCAAGCACCGGATTGAGATCAATGCTTTTCAGGCTTGAGCCGGCCTGCACGGCGAATGCGGAGAGTTTTGACAGCATGGCCGCAAGCGCCTTGATATCGGCAGGCGGCCGCCCGCGCGCGCCCCGCAGCACGGCTGCGCCGCGAATGCCGCCGATCATCTCCAGCGCCGCATCCTCGCCGAAGGGGCAGCGGCGGAACACCACATCCTTCAGCACTTCGGTAAAGATGCCGCCCAAGCCGAACATGGCGATGGGCCCGAAAATCGGATCGTTGTTGATGCCCATGATGCATTCCACGCCGCAGCTCAGTTGCCGGGCGACGATCACGCCCTCGATCCTGGCATTCGGCTTCGCCTTGGCCGCTCGCGCGATCAGGAGATCGAAGGTTTCGCGCACAGCGGCCGCATCGGCTATGTCAAGCGCAACGCCGCCGATTTCCGTCTTGTGCAGGATATCCGGCGACAGAATCTTCATCACCACCGGATAGCCGATCTGTTCGGCCGCCCGCACCGCCGCTTCCGCCGTCGCGCAAGCCGCTTCCGGCGCCACGGCAAGGCCGGCATCCGTCAGCAGGCGTTTGGCTTCGGCTTCCGAGGGCGTGGCGGCAGGCAATTGCACCGGCGGCAAGGCCGGCGGCGGATCGGCGGCAGCGCGCGAAAACGCCGCGCCGAATTTGCACATGGCGGAAATGGCGACCACGGCCCGGGTGGCATCCTCGAAAATCGGCACGCCGCTGCGCTCATACTCCGCGATGATGTCTTCCGACATCGTCCCGACCAGAGCGAACAGACGATCCGGATACTGGCTGCGGATATGCAGCAATTCCTCGCGCAGCACCTTGCCGAAAACCGGCGAGCCCGCGATTTGCGCGAAAAAGCAGGCCACCGAGCCATAATCCCCATCGCGCATCATGGCGCCGAGAAAACTGCGCAGCAGCGATGTGTCGTTCACGATATGCGCGGTGCAATCTATGGGATTGCGGAAAGCCGCGAATGGCAGCACGGCGCGCAATTCTTCCTGGGTCTTTTCCGGCAGCGGCGGCATCGGCAGATTGCAATCCTCCGCCGCGTCGCTCATCAGCACGCCGGCCCCGCCGCTCACCGTCATTACCCCGAAGCTGTTCTTGGCGGGATAGATGCCATGCGCCGCAATATGAGCGAGATCGAGCAATTCCTGCGCCGACCTGGCGCGCACCGCACCGAACTCGGCGAATACCGCATCGGCGGCTTTATCATCCCCGGCAATCGACGCGGTGTGCGAACGCGCCGCCTCGCTGCCCACGCTGCTGCGGCCGACCTTCATGATAACCACCGGCTTCCTGGCCCGGCGCGCTGCCTCCAGGCCCGCCATCAGCATCGGCCCTTCCTTGATGCCTTCCATATAGGCGGCGATCACCTTGGTTTCCGGATCCGAAGCCAGCCAACCGATCACTTCGCCAACCGAAACATCGGCTTCGTTGCCGGTCATCACGCATAATGGCACGCCGAGATTGGCGCGGCGCGCCATGGTGGCCAGATGGCTGCCGAAGGCGCCGGACTGGCTGACGATGCTGATGCCGCCCGGCAACGGCCAAAGCGTATCGAAAGCCGTGGTGAAGGTGGGATACCAGCCGATACGGGCATTGAACAGACCGAGCGAATTCGGCCCGATCATGCGTATGCCGTGGCGTTCGGCGGTCTCCACCAGCCTTCTCTGTTCCGCCGCGCCGGCCTCTCCCATCTCGGCGAATCCCGACGAGAACACCACGGCGGCTTTCACGCCCTTGCGCCCAAGCGCCTCCATGGTTTCGATCACCTGCTGCGCGGGAACGGCGACAACCGCCGCATCCGGGCTTTCCGGCAGATCGGCAATCGACGGATAGGAAACCAGCCCCTGGATTTCCTTGCGATTGGGATTCACCGGATAGATTTTGCCTTTGAAGCCGGCCTTCAGCATGGAAGCGATCGGGCGGCCGCCGATCCGCGTTGCCTCAGCGGAAGCGCCGATGATGGCGACGCTGCCGGGAACGATCAAACGGCCGATGGAAGCAAAGCGGGCAGAGTAATCCTGCATGATATGCCTGATTTCCTTGGAAAGATGGAAAACGAGAATGCGCGCTGTCTCAGCTGGGCAGATCGAGCACGGCCTTGGCCACGATGCCGCGCTGCACCTGGCTGGTGCCGCCGGCAATGGATGATGGGCGCGACTGGAAGAAATGGGTGATGGCTTCGGCCTGGCTATTGCCGCCGGCCGGCGGCACCACGCCCTCTTCCTGCAATGCGTCCACCATCTCTTCGGTTACGCGTTGCAGGATATCGCTGCTCAGCAGCTTGAGGATGGATGCCTCCGCCCCGAGTTCGCCGCCATTCTTGGCAAAATTGGCGTAGTCGGCATAAAGCGAGATGAAATCATCGAAATCAAGCTTTAGCCGCAAATAATGGTCGCGGAAGGTCTCGTCGGCGAAGAAGCCCTTCTCCTCACCCAACTGGCCCAACCGCATGAAAGCGCCCTGCACATAGCGCGGGCTGCCGACGAAAAGACGCTCATGCCCCAGCAAGGCCTTGGCGACGGTCCAACCCTTGTCTACCTCGCCCACCAGGTTTTCCTTGGGCACGCGAACATTGTCGAAGAACACTTCGCAGAATTCCAATTCGTCCGACAATGTGCGGATCGGCCGCACCTGAATCCCTGGCGTCGCAAGTTCGACCAGCAGGAAGCTGATGCCGTCCTGGCGTTTTTCCACCTTGGCATTGGTGCGCACCAGCATGAAAATCATGTTGGATTGATGCGCCATGGTGGTCCAGATCTTCTGGCCGTTCAGCACCCAGTGATCGCCATCGAGAACAGCCGATAGCCGCAGCGACGCCAGGTCGGAGCCGGAATTCGGCTCCGAATATCCCTGACACCAGACATGCTCGGTGGAAACGATCTTGGGCAGGTATTTGCGCGTCTGCTCTTCCGTGCCGAATTTCAGCAGGATCGGTCCGAGCATAACCAAACCCATCTCATGCAGACGGGGCACGCCGATCGCAGCCAGTTCTTCGATGAAGGCGATCTGGTGCGCGACATCCAGCCCCATGCCGCCCCATTCCACCGGCCAGCTCGGCGCGATCCAGCCGCGCTCCGACATTTTGCGATTGAATTCGGCTACATCGCGCGGCCCGACGCGAAAGGCCGCGTTCAGCAATTCAGCAGGAAAATGCTCGCTGACATAGGCGCGTATCATGGCGCGGAATTCGTCCTCCGCCATGCTGTTGTAATCTATCGCTGCTGCATTCATGGCCGCGCCTCTCCCTTATTGTCGCTCGCAACGGCCCTGGCCTACCCTGCCATGGCCCGCCGGCAACGCGTTTCCCCTCATGTCCCTATGCTAGGTGGCGGCCGGGAAATAGGTCAAGTATGAGAACGTGATTTTTATTGTTGAACATAATGGCGCGCGCTGTTAAGACTCCACCAGGGAGTGATAACGGCATTCAACTTGTTGAACGCGCCTTGAAATCCGCAAATTTCTCGCGAGCCAACGCGAATATTCGCCGGTTCAAAAGCGCGCTCGGCATAAACCGCTTCCACAGGGCAGGCGCCCAGGAATGGAGGCGGCATGCCTAAGTCCGGAAACCAAACATCCCGGCTAGGCGATGCCGCCCGAACGAAGTGCAGTGAAAGACGAAAGCCAGTCCACCGGGAGGGACAGAAACTATGCTCAAACTCAAGTCGCTACTCGCTTGCGCCGTAACCATCGGTTTGTTGCCGTTCGCTGCCGCCGAGGCGCAGACCAAGATCACCTACGGCAGTTATCTGGCGGCACGCCATGCGACGAATACCAAAAGCGTGGTGCCGTGGTTTGAAGCCGTGGAAAAGGCCACCAACAATTCGCTGAAATTCGAATTGCTGGCGGATGGCACCATCGTCGGCGGGCGCAATTCGCTGCAGGGCATCCGCGACAATGTGGTGGATATGACGCTTATCGTCGATTTCTATACGCCGAACGATCTCAAAACCAGCGTGATTCTCACTGAACTGAGCATGCTGGGCGAAAGCGCCGCCGCGATGACAGGCGCCGTCACCGAAATGCAGACGATGAATTGCCCAAGCTGCACCAAGGAAGCCGCAGACAACAATATGCGCATCCTGGGCATCTATTCCAGCACGCCCTACAACATGATGTGCCGCATGCCGATTGCCAGCGCCGCCGATTTCAAAGGCAAGCGCATTCGTGCATCCGGCGCCTGGGGCATCTGGGTGCGCGCGCTTGGCGCCACGCCGGTGAATATCACCACGGGCGAGATGTACGAAGCCCTGCAACGCGGCCAGATAGATTGCACCGTCATCAATATCGCCGGCCTGACCAACTACTCCCTGGCCGATGTGGTGAAGCATGTCGTTGACCTGCCGATGGGCACCTTCCATGGGGCTCACGTGTTCAACATGAACACCTCGGTTTGGAACAAGCGGACCGCAGCCGAGAAGAAGGCGATGATCGACAACCTGCCGATGGCTATGGCGAACCTAGTCGAAGGCGCCGAACAGGAAGATCTGAATGCGCGCGAGGAAGGCAAAAAGCGCGGCATCGTCTTTTCGCCCGCCCCGCAAGACCTGAAGGATGCGCTCGCTGCGCATCAGAAAACCGAATTGCAGCGCATCAATGAGTTGGCGAAAAGCCGAAACGTGAAGGATTCGGAAAAGACTATCGAGGACTTCCGTAAACTGATCGAGAAATGGACCCGCATCTCCGCCGAGGCAGGTGCCGACAAGGCGAAATACGCGGCCGCCTTGAAGGCGAACGTCTATGACAAAGTGAAACCCTGAGCCGATCAGGCATAAAAAAGCCAGTAAATCGGGAGATGGCTATGGCAAGAAATTTCCAGCGAAAATTGTCTTATCTGCTCACCTTCTTCTCCGGTGCAGCAGTGTTGGCGATGATGCTGCATATATGCGCCGATGTCATCTCCCGGAATTTTTTCGAGGCCCCAGTTCCAGCCACACTGGAATTCGTTACATATCTCTATATGGTTTCGTCGGTTTTTCTGCCGCTGGCGCTGACTCAATATGAGCGCGGCCACGTGATCGTTGAGGTATTCACGGCAAACCTTTCGCCGCGCCGGATTGCAGCAATTGATTTCATCGCCCTTCTGCTCTGCTTTGTCTACATCGCGTTTCTCGGCTGGTTCGCAATGCTCGAGGCAATTCGGGCGACAACCCGCGATGAAGTCATCACGCTCTATGGCGTCGACTTGGCGCTATGGCCCACCCGCTGGTTGGTGCCGCTCGGCTTCGGCGGCATGGCCATCGTGCAACTCATGCAGATATTCGCCTTTCTGGCTGGCGAACGGGGCGGCCATAAGGCGCCCGCCGCCGGACATTGAGCCTTAGCCCCCCGGAGCGGATCATGACCCCGTTAGCAATCGGCAGCATCGGCATACTCGCGCTGTTCGCACTCCTCGCCTTGCGCGTGCCGATCGGCATTTCGCTGGGAGCCGTCTCCTTGGTGGGCATCTGGGCCGTGCGCGGCATTGACGCCATGTTCGGCGTTGCCCGCAGCATGCCCTACGACTTTATTGCCAAATGGGAATTGTCGGCGATTCCGATGTTCCTGTTGATGGGGTCAATCGCTTTCTATTCCGGCATGACGCGCGGGTTGTTCTCCGCCATGCGGCTCTGGCTTTCCGGCCTGCCCGGCGGCCTAGCGGTGGCTACCAACTTCGCCTGCGCCGGCTTTGCCGCCGTATCCGGCTCCAGCATGGCGACGGCCGCAAGCATGGGCAAGTTGGCAATCCCGGAAATGCTGCGCTTTCGCTACGATGCCGGGTTGGCAACCGGGGTCGTAGCCGCAGCCGGCACGCTGGGTTCGCTGATACCGCCGAGCATCCTGTTGATCATCTTCGGCATGATGTCGGAAACCTCGATCAGCAAGCTGTTTATCGCCGGAATTCTACCCGGCCTGCTGACTGCCGCCGTCTATGCCGTGATGATCATCGGACGCTGCATGGTCAATCCCGCCCTGTCGCCGCCGATGGAAGAAACCATCACCTGGAAACAGCGGATCGACGCGCTGCTCGGCATCTGGCAATTGCCGGTTCTGATCGTTGCAGTCACCTACTCGCTATATTCCGGCCTGGCGACAACCACCGAAGCCGCAGCCGTTGGCGCGCTCGCTGCCCTTATCATGGCCGCAGCCAACCGCACCCTCACCCGCCAGATGATCTCCGACAGCGTTGTGGAAACCGTGCGCAGCACGGCGATGATCTTGTTCATCGCGCTGGGCGCGATATTCTTCAGCCGCTTTCTCACCTTTTGCGGCATGCCGCAATTCATGGCCGGATTGGCCAAGGGGCTGACTTTCGATCCCCTGCTGATGATGCTGTTCGTAGCCGCAGTTTACCTGGTCCTGGGCTGCTTCCTCGATCCGCTTGGGCTTATGCTGCTCACCGTGCCGATCTTCCTGCCGTTTTTCGAGGCCCTCGGAATCGAAAAAGTCTGGATGGGCATCATGGTTGTAAAGTTCATCGAGATCGGCTTGATCACTCCGCCAGTCGGCCTGAACGCCTTCGTCGTAAAAGGCATCGTCGGCGATGCGATCAAACTCGGCACCATCTTCAAGGGCCTTATCTGGTTCATGCTGGCTGAGTTGGTGGTGGTCGTCCTCCTCACAGTATTCCCGGATATCGTCATGGTTCTGCCGAACCAGATGGATTGACTTCAATTGCCAAAAGACCGCTAGAGGATAATGCGATGAATTTCTCGATCACCCCCGAACAGGAATCGATCCGCGATTCCGTAGCCGCCATCTGCAAGCGTTTCGGCGATGATTACTGGCTGAAAAAGGACCGCGAAGGCGGCTTTCCGCAGGATTTCTACAACGCCTTCGCCGAAGCCGGCTGGCTGGGAATTTGCATTCCGGAAGCCTATGGCGGCTCGGGCCTCGGCATCACCGAGGCGGCCATTATGATGAATACGATTGCAGCCTCCGGCGCCGGCATGTCTGGCGCCTCGTCGCTGCATATCAATATTTTCGGCCTGAACCCTGTCGTCGTATTCGGCACCGAGGAACAGAAAAAACGAATGCTGCCGCCGATGGTATCGGGCGCTGAAAAAGCCTGCTTCGCGGTAACGGAGCCGAATACCGGACTAAACACCACGCAATTGAAGCTGCGAGCGACCCGCAAGGGGGATCGCTATGTGGTGGATGGCCAGAAAGTGTGGATCTCCACCGCTCAGGTGGCCGATAAGATTCTGCTGCTGGCCCGCACCACGCCGCTCGAGGAAGTGAAAAAGCCTACCCATGGCCTCAGCCTGTTCTACACGAAATTCGACCGTTCGCGCATCCAGGTGGATGAGATCGAGAAGATGGGACGCAAAGCCATCGATTCCAACGTGCTGTTTTTCGATGGCTTCGAAATTCCAGTGGAAGACCGCATTGGCGAGGAAGGCCGAGGCTTCGAATACATTCTGCATGGCATGAATCCGGAGCGCATTCTGATCGCCTCCGAGGGCATTGGCCTCGGGCAACTGGCATTGTCGCGCGCCACGGCCTATGCCAAGGAGCGCATCGTTTTCAATCGCCAGATCGGACAAAACCAAGCCATCCAGCATCCCTTGGCGAAAAACTGGATGGAGCTGGAAGCGGCTTGGCTGATGACCATGCGCGCCGCCTGGGAATACGACAACGAGCTGCCCTGCGGCGCCAGCGCCAACGCCGCGAAATACCTTGCCGGCGAGGCTGGCTTCAATGCTTGCCAACAGGCCGTGATGACCCATGGCGGCTTCGGCTATGCCAAGGAATACCACGTAGAGCGTTATCTGCGCGAAGTGATGATTCCCCGCATCGCCCCGATCAGCCCCCAACTGGTGCTCTGCTTCATCGCCGAACGCGTTCTCGGCCTGCCGAAATCCTACTGAATTTCCAGGCAGAAAAACCAATGAGCTTGACCGAAAAAAATCAGGAATGGAGCCGAAGCGTCGCGTCCCTAATAGGAACAAACCAAAATGCCCGCAAATATTATCGCGACGCCAACAACGCGCAATCGGCGAACATCTTCGCGCAAAGCCAGATAGCCTATTAAAGTAACGACAACAACGCTTGTCTCGCGCAAAGCCGATACAACGCCGATTGGAGCGCGAGACAAAGCGAAAAGAAAAATGCCGAAAGAGGCCGTTCCTAGAATTCCACTGATGAATATCGGCAAAAATTGCTCGCGCAAAGCAGGCAGCAAGCGGCGGCGGCGCAACAAAAAAGCCACCAACACGAAAAAACTGCCATCCAATGCTATCAGCCAGGCTATGTAGGAATACGCCTCGCCGCTGGCGCGAATGCCGATGCCATCCACCGCGCTATATGCCGCAACCGACAAGGCTGTTCCGGCTGCGGCAAACCAGAAGCGAGGCGTCAGGGCCACGCGCAGCCCATCCCAGGCCATCGCCAAAAGGCCCGCGGAAATCATCATGATTCCCGCCGCCTGCACCAGACTGGGCGCTTCACCAAGCAGCAAGAAAGCCGCAATCGAAGAGAAGAGCGGAACAAGCCCGCGTGCAATCGGGTAGCCCTGGCTGAGATCGCCGGAGGAATAAAGCGCTGCAATGGACAGTTTATAAACGGCATGCAGCAGGATCGACCCGGCCAGGATCGGCCACACAGCTTGCGGCAAAGGCGGCAACCAAAGCAGCGCAGGCCAAGCCAAGCCTGCGCTGACGATATTCATACCCGCCAGGCCGACAAGGCGATCCGCTCCGGCTTTAACGATCGCATGCCATGCGCCATGCAGCACTGCGGCTGCAATCACGGCCAGCAATATCCAATCGGCCGTCATCGCAGCGTCAGCCCCGCTCAGCCGATCCGGCTGCGATTGATATGCTGCCAGAGCGCGAAAGCATCGTAGGGCGTGACGCGCGGCATGGCGAGCAATGCTTGCGCACTGAAAGCGCCGATTGCCCGTCCCTCGCCCAGCTTCAGGTCTGCCAATCGTGAAGCCGGCAGCGTGATTTCATAAAAGGCCCGCGAAACGACGCCCAGGCTGCAATAGGTGAAATCGAAATCAATGCGGGTGAAGTAGCGCGGCTGCTCGGGCGACAACTCAAGCGCCAATTCCTCATGCAATTCGCGCAGCAAGCCTTGAATCTCGGTTTCGCCTTCTTCCAGCGCGCCGCCGAATAATCCCCAATGATCGGGGAAGAAAATTTGCGGCAACGCATCGCGATGCTGCAGCAGATAACGGCCATCCTCAAGCTGCAGAATGGCAACGGCCGCAGGCTGCGGCCGCAATTTGGCCGAGGAGATCAGGAAGGGGTGATCCGGGGCCAGCGTACCCGGCGACGCCTCGCCCGCACCGGGATCACCGACGATCATGACGCGGCGGCCGCATCAGCCGCATGGGCGGCGGCGAGACCTTCTTCAAGCACGGTGAAACGGAAATCGGGAAAGGCCTTGTGAAGCGCGGTGATATCGAAGCGGCGATAAGTGGCCGGCGATTGGCGCGGCGTGTGAATCACCTGCGCTTGCGGCGTGAAATGTCCGGCCACCATGCGCGCCACATCATCGAAAGATGGCGAACGGCCGGTGGCGAGATTGAGCAGACCCGACGAACCATGCTCGATGACGCGGAGGATCAGCCGCGCCGCATCGCCCACGGCAATATGATCGCGCGTTTCCTCGCCCGCGCCGCCCAACGTGATTTTGCCGTCTTTCGCGGCGAGCCGGCGGAAACGGTTCGGCCCGTAGGAATTATGCGTATCGCCCGCGCCATAAACCATGGTGGGGCGCAGAACCGCGCACGGCGCCTTGCCGGCGGCTTGGCGCAACAGCGTTTCCCTCGCAAGATGCATGGCGCTATAGAGGTCGGTAGCGACGGCCGGGGTCTGTTCCGATACGAGGCCGCTCTCGAAGGGATAGACCGCATCCGAGCTGATATAAACCACCTGCGAAGGCGCCTTGGCCTCTATGGCGCCGCAAACAGCATCTGCCATGGCGATATTACGCAGGAAAGTGGCGCGGTCGCGGCCTTTAT
>JAYSEE010000058.1:0-14274 GCA_041914045.1 Ferrovibrio sp.
GGCTGGTCACGCCGCGGATGAAATCCTGCGGCAGGCCGCGGGCCGCCTCGAAGCGACGGAACGCCTCGAATGGGCTGGTCAGGATCACGCCGCCGAAATCCCACAGCACTGCTTTGATTTGATCGTTCATGCTTCCGAATTCGGTTTGGCGGGGTTCATGCTCTGGCGCAGATTGCTGGATAGAATCTGCACCAGCTTGCGCAGAAAGGGATCGGCGGTTGCCAATTTCTGTTTCAGCATGTCTCCCGGCACTTCATGCAGATGCGATTCGTCCACGGCTACGGCGGAGGCGGATCGCGGCTTGTCGTCGATCAGCGCCATCTCGCCGAAGATGCCGCCGGCTTTCACATCCGCGATCACCGTATCCCCGGCGGGGTCGGATCGCGTCAGACGCACCGTACCCTTCTCGATGAAGTACATGCAATCGCCACGGTCGCCCTGTTTGAAAATCGTCTGGCCCGGCAGGTAGATTCGGCGCTTGAAGGGTTGCTTCTGAGACGGCATGCCGGGCTGCTACGCTTCGATCCGCAAGGATTCGGGCCTCAGCCGCATTTGCTATAGCCGCAAGAGGTGCAGGTATCGCAGCCTTCCAGCTTGATCAGGCCGGGCTGGCCGCATTTCGGGCATTGCCGCAGGCCGGAAAGCGGCTTGGGCGTTTCGGCATTGGCGGCCAGCGCCAGCACGGCGCTTTCCTCGCGCTTGGCATCGGGATCGGCCATGAAGCCGATATCAATCAGATGGCGCTCGATTACCTCGCCGATGGCGGCCAGCAGCGAGGGCACATAGCGCCCGCCCGACCAATGGCCGCCGCGCGGATCGAACACGGCTTTCAGTTCGTCCACCACGAAGCTGACATCGCCGCCGCGCCGGAACACCGCCGAGATCATGCGGGTGAGCGCCACGGTCCAGGCATAATGCTCGGTATTCTTCGAATTGATGAACACTTCGAAGGGCCGGCGGCGGCCATCCTGCACGATGTCGTTGATGGTGATGTAGATGGCGTGTTCGGAATCCGGCCAGACCAGCTTGTAGGTGCGGCCGGGCAGGGCCTCGGGCCGATCCAGCGGCCGGGTCATGTAAACCACGCCGCTGCCGGAAAGCGCGGCGCCGGTCAGGACTGGATCGCGGGACTTCACCGCCGCGGGTTGGGCTGGCGCCAGCGGCAATTCGGTCTGTTCCGCCTTGGCCGCGGCTTTCTTTTCCGCCGGCTTGGCTTGCAGCACCGATCCGGTCACATCGTTGGGCCGATAGGTCGTGCAGCCCTTGCAGCCGCTTTCATAGGCCATCAGATACACGTCCTTGAAGGCATCGAAGTCGATGTCTTCCGGCACGTTGATGGTCTTGGAAATCGAACTGTCGACGTATTTCTGCACGGCGGCCTGCACCCGCACATGATCGGCCGGGCTCAGGCTTTGCGCATCCACGAAAGCCTCGGTCAGCGGCGCGGCCTCGCCTTTCAGCCGGCGATAAAGGCGCAGGGCATAATCGCTCACATCCTCCTCGCGCCGCGCGCCATCGGGCATCAGCACCGCGCGGGTATAGGAGAAGGCAAAGACCGGCTCCAGACCCGACGACACATTGTCGGCGAACAGCGAGATCGTGCCGGTGGGCGCAATGGATGTCAGCAGCGCGTTGCGGATGCCATGCCGAGCGATGCCGGCGCGGATGTCGTCGGGCAATTCGGCGATGCTTTCGCCGGCCAGATAGGCTTCGCGGTCGAATAGCGGAAAGGCGCCTTTTTCGCGCGCCAGATCGATCGAGGCGCGATAGGCGGCATCGCGCAGGCCGCGCATCCAGCTTTCGATCAATGCAAGCGAAGCCGGCGAGCCATAGCGCGCGCCCACCATGATCAGCGCATCGGCCAGCCCGGTCACGCCCAGGCCGATGCGGCGCTTGGCCTGGGCCTCGGCCTGCTGCTGCGGCAGCGGAAAATTCGATACGTCGATGGTGTTGTCCATCATCCGGATGGCGGTGGCGGTCAGGCTTTGCAGCGCCGCCATATCCAGCGCCGCATCGGCCTCGAAAGGATTGCGCAGCAGCCGCGCCAGATTGATCGAACCCAGCAGGCAAGCGCCGTAAGGCGGCAGCGGCTGTTCGCCGCAATTATGCGCAAACAGCCCGTTGGCGTCGAAGGCGTTCACGCCGGGCACCTGCACGTCGTAGACGGTTTCCACGCCATCGGGCAGCAGGCTTTCCACCTCGGCCGCGAAACGCTCGGCATTGGGCTTGCGGCGATAGGCCGAAAGCAGGGTTTTCAGCCGCGCGGCTTTCGCGCCGTCATGGAAGCCGATGGCTGCCGCGAAACGGCCGACGCCTTGGCGCGCGATCACCAATTCATGCTGGGCGGCGCAATCGTAATCGCGCAGGCCGCCCTTGCCATCGGGCAGCGCCCGCAAGGCCGCTTCGCGCCGATCCCGATACAGCACGGCATTGATGCCGAAGCGCAGCAGCATGCGCTGGGCGGCTTGCAGCAGCGCAAGGTCGCTTTGCGCCAGGCGGATGCTTACGCCCTTGGTCTGGCTGCCCTGCACCGATCCATCGGTATCGAACAATCCGCGCAGCAAGGCGCGCTGGAAGGCCGCCGAGGCGGTTTCCATGGCCGGCGTGATGGCTTTCGGCGCATCGGCCCGCAAGCCCAGTTCCAGCGCCAGATGCTTCAGCGCGGCGGGCGCCATGCGGTATTCATCGCGGCCGGCCACTGCCATCCAGCCCTTGAAATCGGCGCGATGCGGCAGGCTTTCGGCGGCGGCGAGCGCGGCGGCCATGATGCCATCGGCGCCATCGGGCGATGCATCGCCATTGGCGACGGCACGTCTGCGCCACACGCTCAGCACGGCTTTATCCGCCTTCAAGGTGCCGTCGCCCAGCAGCAGGCCGATCAGATAGCCTTCGGCTTCGCCATGCCGGCCAGCCTCATCGCGGCCCGGCCAGTCCGAGGCAGCGCCATGGTCATGCAGCAGGATGGCGTCGCCTGGCCGCAGATCGCCGGCCTTGGTCCAGGCGGTTTCCTGCGACCAGCGGGTTTGGCGCGTCACTTTCAGCAGCGGATGATCGGCGGTCAGGCGCAGGCTGTGGCCCTGGCGCGTTTGCAGCCGCAGCACCGGCTTTTCCCCGGTGGCGAAAAAGCCCTGCGGACCGCTGGCATGGGCCGCGCCATTCACCAGCGCCATGAACGGCCGGCCGATCAGATCGCGCACCTGGCGCGGGCCGTCCGCCGTATGCACCCAGGTCTCGGCGGCAACGCATGGATTGGTCGCCGCGATGGTTTCGCAGTAATGCAGGTTGTTGCGGCGGTTGATGCGGTCGATGAAGATCACGCCCGGTTCGGCATAGGCGTAGGTGGCGCGCATGATGCGGTCCCACAGATCGCGCGCCTGCACGGTCTTGTAGGTCGTGCCGTTGAATTTCAATTCCCAGGGCTGGTTGTCGCGTACCGCCTGCATGAAATCGTCGGTCGCCAGCACCGAAAGATTGAACATGCGCAGCCGGCCCGGATCGCGCTTGGCCTCGATGAAGGCCTCGATATCGGGATGGTCGCAACGCAGCGTGGCCATCATGGCGCCGCGCCGATGCCCGGCCGACATGATGGTGCGGCACATGGCGTCCCACACATCCATGAAGCTCAGCGGCCCCGAGGCATCGGCCCCCACGCCCTTCACCAGCGCGCCGCGCGGCCGCAGCGTGGAAAAGTCATAGCCGATGCCGCCGCCCTGCTGCATGGTCAGCGCGGCTTCCTTCAGATGCTCGAAAATGCCGGCCATGTCGTCGGGCACGCTGCCCATGACGAAGCAGTTGAACAGCGTCACCTTGCGCGCGCTGCCCGCGCCGGCCACGATCCGCCCGGCCGGCAGGAATTTGAAATCGCGCAACGCCTCCAGGAATTCCGCCTGCCAGGGCGCGGCATCCGCCTCGGGCGCCGCCAGCGCCGTGGCGATACGCGCCCAGCTATCCTCGATGGTCTGATCCAGAGGATGCCCGTCCGGCCCTTTCAGGCGGTATTTCATGTCCCAGATCTGCTGCGAGATCGGTGCGGTGGGCGACATCTTCCGGTTTTCCGAGGCGGCTTGCGTGAAGGGAAAAGTGTAGCGCCGCAGGGCCCCGAGTCAACAGAATGTTCCGTTATTGTTTCAACAGTTCGATCCACCGGCCGAGTGAATCAATATGTTGTGTTCATTGAGGAATTTTAAGTTATACCCAGGATTCTCACGGATGTTTTCCAGGCTCTGTGGAAAACCGCCTAAAGCCCCAGTTTCTGCCGGGTTTCGGCTTCCAGCGCGGCATTGCCGGCTTCGATGCGCTGTTCCAGTTCGGCCATGAAGGCGTCGCGTTTCAGGCCCGGCGCGATGGGCGGCAGGAAGCGCAGCACGATCTTCGGGCGCGGCTGCCGGCCGGCGAAGCGCGGCCAGCCATGCTTGGGCCAGAAGAAGCCGGAATTCACCGCCGCCGGCACCGCCGGCACGCCGGCCTCGCGATAGATCGCCGCCACGCCGGGCTGATAGGGCGCGGCTTCGCCGGGCAGGGTGCGGGTGCCTTGCGGAAAGATCACCAGCACGCGGCCCTGCCGGGCCGCCTC
Organism: Ferrovibrio sp.; assembly: GCA_041914045.1. Lineage (GTDB taxonomy): Bacteria > Pseudomonadota > Alphaproteobacteria > Ferrovibrionales > Ferrovibrionaceae > Ferrovibrio. The sequence goes on from JAYSEE010000058.1 coordinate 4,574, forward strand.
GCCGGCGGCGCGCAGCATGTCCTTCAGCGCCTTGGCGCCGCCATCGCGGTCCACCGCGATCATGCCCAGCGCCATGCAGAAGCGGCCATAGACCGGGATGCGCAGCAATTCCTGCTTCAGCACCACGGCGGGATTGTCGAACAGCCGCAGCACCACCGAGGTATCCCATTGCGACTGATGCTTGGCGGCCAGCAGGAAGCCGCCCGGCGGCAGATGCTCGCGGCCCTGAATCTCGATGTCGATGCCGGCGATGGCGCGCAGCAGCCAATCCACGCCGCCCGCCCAGCCCCGGCTGATCGGCAGCAATTTCGCGCGGTCCGCCTTCAGCATCAGCAGCGGCAGGCTGTAGAGCGCGACCAGGCCGGTCCATGCAATGAAGCCGGCCTTGAAGGCGAAGCCGCGCAGACGCGAGCCGGGCTGAGATGAATGCGATTGCGCCGCCATGCTATGCCGCCTCATTGCTGCCGAGCAGCAGATCCACGCCATCCTCGATGCGCGCGCGCAGCAGGGCGGCCACGTATTTCAGATATTCGCCGACCAGGAACAATCCGGCCGAACGCTGGCGCCACCAATCCTGCACGCGCAGGAAATCCGGCCGCACCGGAAACGGCGTGATCTGCGTCTGCGGCATGCGGCGGCGGAATTCCACCAGCGCGCGCGGCATGTGGTAATTCGCCGTCACCAGCAGCAGCGACGCATAGCTGTGGCTGCCGGCCCAGGCCGCGCTTTCCACCGCGTTGCCGGCGGTGTCGGCAGCTTCGAAGCCGATATCGACGCAGCATTCCATCAAGGCCGCCAGTTCGATCTCGCTGATATTGTGGCCCTGGCTGTTGGTCAGCGTCTGGATCAGCGAAGCCTTGCTCACGCCCTGGCCGGCGCCGGAGATGAACAGCCGGTCGGCATAATTCTCCTGCAGCAGCCGCATGGCGCTGGCCAGCCGCGCGGTGCCGCCGGTCAGCACCACGATGCCGTCGTGATGCAGCTCGATCACGGTCTGCGCCGGTTGATCCACCTGGCGCAGGAAAACCAGCAGGCCGCCCAGCAGCAGCAGGCCCAGCAGCAAGCCGGGGGCGATCAGCGACAACAGGGCGCGGCGCAGGCTCATAGCGGCGCGGCCTCGATGCCATCGGCCAGCAGGCGCTGCACGGCCTCGGCCAGATCGGCGAATACCGCCACGCTTCCGGCTTCCGCCGGCAGGCCCTTGGCCAGCGCGGCCGCGCCCTTGCCGCTGCGCACCAGGATGCGGCGGCAGCCGGCGCGCTTGCCGGCCAGCATGTCGGTTTCGGTATCGCCGATGAATACGGTGCTTTCCGGCGCGGTGCGGTATTTCGCTATCGCCTCGCGCAGCATGCCGGGGCCGGGCTTGCGCCGCTCGGTCTGCGCCCAGGGCGGATCGGGCGCGAAAAAGATATCGTCGATATGCGCGCCGTCGCGGGCGATATGCGCGCGCATCTTGTCGTGGATGCGGTCCAGCATCGCTTCGTCGATGATGCCTTTGCCGATGCAGGCCTGGTTGGTGCAGATCGCCACTTTCCAACGGCGCGCGTTCAGCGCGGCGATGGCCGGGCCGATGCCGTCGATGGGCAGCCATTCGGCGGGGGATTTCACATAATCGGTACGGTCGTGGTTCAGCACGCCGTCGCGGTCGAGCAGGATCAGCATGATGGCGTGTCCTATAGCATCCGCCGCAATTCGCCAAGCACGGTCAGCCGCGCGGTGAACACCGCCAGCAGCCAGCCCAGCACCGGCAGGCCGAGCAGCAGCGGCCAATGCCACCAGCCCAGGCCCAGAGCGGGCAGCATGCCCTGGCCGACATTGCCGGCCAGCAGCTGGATCAGCAGCAGCAGCAGAATCGCCAGCAGCCAGCCGCCCAGGCCGCCCAGCATGGCCAGCTTGGAGACATGGCGCTGGAATTGCCGGGCCACATAGGCATCCTCGGCGCCGATCAGATGCAGCACTTCGATAGTGTCGCGTCGCGCCGCCAGGCCGGCCCGGGTGGCGAACACCACCAGCATCATCGCCGCCAAGCCGACGACCAGCACCACGCCGAAGCCGACGGCTTGCAGCAGCCGCGCCAGGCTGACCAGCCGGTCCAGCCAGGGCTTGGGATCGTCGATCTGCGCGCCGGGCACGGTGTTTTCCAGCCGCGTGGCCAAAGCCGATACAGACAGCGCCTGGCCGGGCAGCAATTCCACGTCGATCACGCCGGGCAGCGGCAGGGCTTCGGTCAACCCGCCGCCCAATTCGCCCAGCCAGGGCCGCAACAGGGCCGATACGCCCGCGCGGTCCAGTTCAGTCGCCTTGCCCACGCCGGGCATGCCGCGCAGCAGGTCCAGCGCGGCCGCCACGCGCGGCGCCATCGGCTGGCCGGGCCGGTCGGCGATGCGCACGGTGAGGCGGGTGGAAACCCCTTCGCGCCAATGGCTCACCGCGCGATCCAGCGCCAGCGCCCCGGCCAGCGCCAGCACGGCCAGGAACACCATCGCGGCCAGCGCCCAGGGCAGGAAGCGCGCCGAGGCATCGGCTTCCAGCCGCAGGTCGGAGGGGATGCGGCGCGGCGCGCTCATGCGGGGAGCGTCCCGGCCGGGGCCACGCGCACCTCGCCGGCCTTCAGGCGCAGCGCGGGGAATTTGAAGCGGTCGAGCAGATGCAGGTCATGGGTGGCCAGCACCACGGCGGTGCCCAGCTTGTTCAACTCGACGAACAGATACATCAGCCGCTGCGCCATGTCGGGATCGACATTGCCGGTCGGCTCATCGGCCAGCAGCAGGCTGGGGCGGGCGATCACCGCGCGGGCAATCGCCAGGCGCTGCTTTTCGCCGCCCGACAGCGTGGCCGGGCGGGCTTCCAGCCGGTCGCCCAGGCCTACCCAGGTGAGCAATTCGGCCACGTTGTTGGTGACGCGATCCTCCGGCACCCCGGCGATTCGCAGCGGCAGGGCCACATTGTCCAGCGCGCTCAAATGCTCGAGCAGGCGGAAATCCTGGAACACCACGCCGATGCGCCGGCGCAGCATGGGCAGGGCCTCGCGCCGGGCGGTGGAAACATCCTGGCCGAACATGGTTATCACGCCGCGACTCGGGCGATGCGCCAGATACATCAGCTTGAGCAGCGAGGTTTTGCCCGCGCCGGACGGGCCGGTGAGGAAATGGAAGGAGCCCGGCGACAGCGTGAAGCTGACATCGCGCAGCACCTCGGGCCCCGGCCCGTAGCGCATCCCGACATTCTGAAACCGCAGCACCGATGCAAACTCCCGCCTACGACAAACGCCTGCCTGGGCAGCCGTCCCGGGCCGGCTAAGCTTGCCAGCCCTGACCCGTCCGTCCTATAAGGGAAAGACCATTGAAACGCAAAAGGGCTTAGCAGTTCAAAGGCATGATCCTGACCTGCCCAAACTGCGCCACGCGGTTCACCGTCGATCCGGGAATCTTCGGTGGCAGGCCCCGCAAGGTGCGCTGCACGCGCTGCCGTCATATCTGGCGGCAGGAGCCTTTGCCCGAGCCCAAGCCGCCCGAGCCGCCGAAGGTTGAGGCGCCGCCCCCGCCGCCGCCTCCACCGCCGCCGCCTCCACCCCCGCCGCCGCCTCCGCCGCCGCCGACGCCGGAGCAGCTATTTCCGCGCGATACTTTCGACCTGCCCGAGCCCGAGGCCGGCCCCGAGGACGATCCGCCGCCTTTGCGCGCGCCGTTCGAGGATGCCGAGGATGCCGCGCCGGAGGATGGCGAGCCCGATGCCGCCGAGGCGGCGATCGAGCGCCGCCGTGCCCGGCTGGCCGAAAGCGGCCTGGCCCGCAAGCCGGAAAAGGCCAAAAAGCGCGGTTCCATGGTCTGGCTGGGCTGGCTGCTGTTCTTCCTTACCCTGGGCGGCGTGCTGGGCGGCGGCTATATGGCGCGCACCGATCTGGTGGCCTTCTATCCGCCGCTGGCCAAGGTTTATGAGCGGATCGGCATCCATGTCGAACCTGCGCAATGGCTTGGTCTGGAGCTGCATAACCTGAAATCCGCCACCGTGATCGACGGCAGCGAGACCAAGATCGAGGTGTCCGGCGAGGTGGTGAATGTGGGCGAGACCACGCGCCATCTGCCGCCGATCCGGGTCGCCATGCGCGGCGCCGGCGGCAAGGAGCTGGCCGCCTATACCCTGACTCTGGACGACGACAAGATCGCCGGCGGGGCCAAGCTGCCCTTCAATGCCAAGCTGCCGGCGCAGAAGGAAGATGTGCTCGACCTCGAAGTGGCCTTCGCGCCGCTCGGCGGCCATTGAGCCCCGGCGGATCGCCGGCTGACTGATAATTTATTTGCTTCAAGCGCGGCGGGTGTTACCTTGAATGCGCGAATCATTCGTCAAGCAAATACAACTTCTAGCTTATTTCACATGCAAGCTATCCGCTAATAAAAATTTTGGCGGGCAAAAGGGAAAATAGCCCCCGCTGCTTTGGGGGCGGGCGACGAGGCGAGATGGCGCATATTCTGGTGGCCGAAGACGAAGTGCCGGTGCGGGAATTCATCCGCCGGGTGCTGGAAACGCGCGGCCATAGCGTCACCATCGTTTCCGATGGCGCCGAGGCGCTGATCAAGCTCAATCGCGCACGCTTCGATCTGCTGCTCACCGATATCGCCATGCCGAATATGGACGGCGTGGAGCTGGCGTTGAAAGTGGCGCGCGATTACCCCGATCTGCCGGTGCTGATGATGTCGGGCTATGCGCTGGAGCGCCGCCGGGCAGCCGATCTGGTGGGCTTGGCGCATGCCGTCCTGCAAAAGCCGTTCAGCATGGCCGATTTGAGCGAGACCGTGGAAAAGGCGCTGGCCGGCGGCCGCAAGCACTGAAACTACCCGCAGACCAATTCGTTTTGCTGCCGGGCGGCCTCGCCAGGCGGGAAATGCAGCGATACATCGGTGCCGCCGCCGCGCTCGGCGGTTGCCGGGCCATGCTGGCGGGAGGCCGGGGCGATCACCAGCGATCCGCCATGCAATTCGATCAGCCCCTTGGTGATCGAAAGCCCCAGGCCGGCGCCGCCGATGCGGCGGGAATATACATTGTCGGCGCTGAAGAAGGGTTCCAGCACCTGGTTCAGCCGGTCGCGCTGGATGCCGGGGCCGGAATCCACCACATGCAGATGGGTGCCTTGGGCATCCCGGCTGGCGGAAATCAGGATCCAGCCATCCTCGGGGCTGAATTTCACGGCATTCGACAGCAGGTTCAGCAGCATCTGCTTCACGCTGCGGCGATCGGCATGCAGCACCAGGCCGTCCGCCATCTCGATCTGGAAGCGCAATCTGGCCGCCGCCGAGGATTGCGCCACCAATTGCACGCATTCCTCCAATAACGGCCGCAGCTGCAACGGCTCGGGCGACAGCCGGTATTTGCCGGCATCAATGGCCGAGATATCCAGGATGTCGTTCACCAGGCTCAGCAGATGCTCGGCGCTCTGCACGATCAGATGGCCGTATTCCTTATAGGCCGGATTGACATGCCGCCCCCTGATTTCCATGGCGATCATCTCGGCGAAGCCGATGATGCCGTTCAGCGGCGTGCGCAATTCATGGCTCATATTGGCCAGGAACATCGTTTTGGCTTCCGACGAGCGGGCGGCCTCGTGCAGCGCCTGGCGGATATGCGCCTCGCTTTCCTTGCGGTGGGAAATATCGCGATAGAATCCCAGCAAGGCCGGCCGTCCGTCGATCTCGACGCGCCGCGCGGTGATTTCCACCGGCAGGATGCCGCCATCGCCGCGCAGGATATCGGCATCTTCCAGCAGCAGCCTTTCGCGATCCGTCTCGACGGCGAAACGCGTTAGCAGGCCGGCCGCTTCGCCCTCGGGATGCAAGGCGGCTTCGGGCAAACCCACTAGCGCCGCCATGCTCCTGCCGAACAAGGCGACGGCCGCCTCGTTGGCTTCGAAAATCTCGCCGCTGGCCGCATCCATGGCCAGGATGGCATCCGGGCAATTTTCCATGAAGGCGCGGTATTTGCGTTCGGAGGCGGCGATCTGCTTTCTATGCTCCTCGCTCTCCGTGGTGTCGCGCAGGATCGCCACGAAGCAGGGCTTGCCATGCAGATTGGCCTTCATGATCGAGGCCTCGGCGCGGAATTCGCTGCCGTCCCGCCGCAGGCCGACGATGGTTTGGCGGCCATGCATCAACCGCGCCTTGCCGGCCGAAGCGGTGAAATCCGCGATATGGCCGTCATGTATCGCCCGGTGCGGGAGGGGGATCAGGATGTTCAGCGGCTGGCCGAGCAATTCGCCGGGGCCATAGCCGAAAATGATTTCGCTGATCGGGTTGGCGTAAAAGATGCGGCGATCAAGCCCGACAGCCACAACCGCTTCGGGAAGATAGGTCAGCAGGTCGAGCTGCTCACCCAGCATGTCTGTCCCGTGCGCGGACGATATGCGGACGGAAAAAGATCATGTCGGCATTATAGAGAAGATTGCTAAAGGACATTTGCATATGCATATACTTCTCGTATCGTTGCCCGTCGATAAAATACACCTTGCAGGGGTTTTCGTTTTTCTTGCGCGGTAAGAACTCAACATTTTGATTTATGCGAAATAAAGTAAAAAGTAACTTATCTTTTAAATAGTGAGGATTGATTTATTTAAAATCAAATACTATTGGTTGTAATTGAAATCCATCAAGAGTTACGGTCCGCAAGCAATAATAATAAATTTATTACAACAATTTGGATTGATTCCGTTTTTCATTGCGCGCTAACTTTAGTAAGTCTGCGGACTAAACAAATAAAACGTACGCTAAAGATTGATGCCAGACATTTCCCAAAAATTGCTGCTCGTCGATTTTCCCGCCGAGCGGGCGCAAGACTTGGCGCAGGTTTGTTCCGCGGCCGGCTATGCGACGCGTGCGGTCGAAGCCGAAAGCATTGATTTAGCCCTTTTGGCCGGCGCCAGCTACGAAGCGATGGTGATGGCGATGCCGGCGGATGCCGCCAGCCGGGACGAAAAATTCCGCGCCTTGCGCCGCTTCACGGATATGCCGATCGTTGTCATCGCCAGCGGCGCGCCCGATTGCAGCATCGCGGCGGCCTTGCGTGCCGGCGCGGACGATGCGCTGGCGGAGCCGGTGAACGGCGCGGAATTGATCGCTCGGCTCTATAGCTTGCGGCAACGCTGCCTGCGCTGCTCGCGGATCGGCAGGATGTGCTATGGCGACATCGTGATCGACCAGGTGGAGCATCGCTTCCGCCATCGCAGCATCAATGTGCCGTTGTCGCGCATGGAGATGCGGTTGCTCCGCAAGCTGGCGGCGGCGAATGAAAATACCGTGCGCATCGACACGCTGGTGGAGGAACTCTGGGGCGCGGATGATGAAGGCCGGCGGCAATCGCTGCGCGTGCTGGTGCGTCAGTTGCGCAACAAGATCGAGTCCGATCCGCAGAACCCGACCATCCTGGTCAACGACCACGGCGTCGGCTATCGCATGCGCCGGTCATGATCGTTTAGAACCGCCGCAGCAGCCGATCCAGATATTCGCGCTCGATGCTGGGGCGTTCGCGGTTGCCGGCGCGGCGCTGCAATTCTTCCAGAATCCGGCGGGTGCGTTCCAGCGCGCTGCCTTCCAGACCATCCATGCCGGGAATCTGCTCGGCGGAATTCGGCGCATCCAGATTGTTGGTGCGGCCGAATGGATCGCGCTGCGTGCGATTGCGCTGATTCTGCCGGTTGTCGGCGGCATCGGCCTGGCCCTGCGGCTCGCCGCCGCGGCCGGGCTGGATGTCGCGCATGCCCTGGCGCAATTGCTCCATGGCGTCGTTCTGGCCCTGCATGGCGCCGTTCGGATCGTTGCCGCGCAAAGCCTCGCGGGCATCGCGCATGGCGCGGTCGGCGCGGCCCAAGGCATCGGGGATCGGCATGCCGCGTTCGGCCAGGCGGTTCATCATCTCGCCCAGGCGGCGGCGCAGGTCTTCCTGCTGGCGGGCATCGCCCTCGCTCTCGCCCTGGCCTTGTTGTTGGCCGCGGCCTTGCTGCTGCCCGCGCCGGAAGCTGCGATCCAGCAATTGCTGCTGCTGGCGCATCATCTCGCCCAGTTCCTGCATTTGCTGATTGCCCATGCCGCCGCGCTGGCGGCCCTGCTGCTGCCGGCCCTGCTGATCGCGACCTTGCGGGGCGCGGCCGATGCGCATGTTCTTCATGGCGTCGAGCATGCGCTGCATCTGCTCCAGCATGTCCTGCGCGCTTTGCCGTTCGCCCTGGCGCGCCATCTGCTCGGCTTGATCCATCATGTCCTGGAAGTCTTCCATATCCATGGCTTCCTGGTCCTCGGGGATTTCCTCGAGTTCCTCGCCGCGCGCCAGGCGCTCCATGGCTTCGCGCATCTTTTCTTCCAGCAGGCGTTCCATCGCCTCGCGCAATTCCTGGATGCGGCGCTGGATTTCCGGATCGTCGGCCTCGCGGTCGAAAGCATCCTGCAGTTTGTCATAAGCCGATTGGAAATCGCGTTCGGCCAGATTCGAGCGGCCGTCTTCCAGCCGCAGGGCGGTTTGCCAGAGCAGGGCCGAAACCGCCTCGCGGCCTTTCGGCGTGCGATCCAGGCCCAGCCGCGCCGCCGCCATGCGCAGGGCCAGATGCACGGCGGTATCCTCGCGATAGGCTTCCGGCGCCAGGCTCAGCGCGCGCAGGGCCTTGGCCGTGCGCGGCGAATCCGTGGGGCGCAGCGCCAGATCGCGGCGCTGTTCGATCAGGGCTTTCGCCACCGGATGGGTGAAGCGCCGGCCGGGCAGGGTGGCGATAATGGGTTCCGACGACGCGGTCTGGCCGATGGCGTCGGCGGCGATCATCCGCAAGGTCACTTCCTCGCCGGCCAGCGGATGCTCGGCGAAATCGAAGCTGCGCTTTTCGCTGAAAGCGCCGGCCATGGCCGGCGGCGCGGTCCATTCCAGCAGCCAGAGTTCGCCGCTGGCGGCATGGGCGATTTCGATATCCAGCTTCTGCACGCCGTAATCGTCGCTGCCCTGGATGGAAAGCTCCAATTGCGGCTGGCGGCGGTCGCGGCTATCCAGCTTGGCGGGGTCGGCGAAACCGATGCTGGGCGGCAGATCGGGCAGCACTTGCAGCGCCCATTCCGCCACCGGCGCATCCCGGCGCAGCAGCGACAAGGCGATGCGTTCGCCGGTCTTGGCCAGGTTTTGCGGCAGGGCGATTTCGAGATCGAGTTCGCCATTGGCCGCATCCAGCGCGGTCAGCGGCAGCAGCCGGTTGCCCAGCTTCATCGTATAGAGTTCGGCGCGGTCGGCTTGCAGACGCAGTTTCAGCGCACTGCCGGTTGGCACCTGCAAGGGCTCGGCATGCTGCGCGGCGGTCTGCACCGGCTTGCCGTCGCGGCCCAGGAAAAGCGGCGCCCGGCCGGTGTATAGCGGCGGCGCGATCCAGGCATCCAGGGTCATCAGCATGCTGGGCGGCAGGGCGGTGCCGGGCTTCACGGCATCCTGCAACCGGCGCAAAGCCTGCTCGCCCGGGCTGGCCCAGGCCACCACCAGCAGCAGGCCCAACGCCACCCGCAGGCCCCAGCGGTCGATGCGCCACCAACCGGCCACCGGCCAGCCGACGCGGATATCGCCCAGCTTTTGCAGCAGGCGGCGGCGATGCGCCAGCCAGAGCGCCTCGGCGATGGGATCGTTCTGCCCGGCGGCCAGGCTGTCGGAAAGATGCGAGAGCGGCCGATGGCTGAGAGCGTTGCCGGCTT
>JAYSEE010000058.1:14300-15148 GCA_041914045.1 Ferrovibrio sp.
CAGGACGATCCAATGCAGCCAGACCGGCGTGTAGCGCCAGATATCGAAGCCGACCAGGATCAGGAAAACCGCCAGAACCATGCCGGCGGGATAGAGCGCGGGCCAGAGCCGCTCCCAGAACAGCGCCAGACGCGAGGCGCGCAAGGTGACAGCGAAATCCGCCGGCAGGTCCTGCCGGGTTTCGTCTGGGGTGTTACCTGTCAGCGCGCCGCCTTGTCGAGCCATGCCGGCTGGGACTCCAGTGCCGTCATGTCTTCGATGGTAGGACGGCGGCGCACGATGGCAAACCTATCGCCATGCACAAGCACCTCCGGCGCAAGCGGCCGCGCGTTATACGTGGACGCCATGGCGGCACTATACGCACCCGCGGAAAGAATTGCGAGCAAATCGCCGGCCTGCACCGGCGGCAGCGGGCGCTCCTCGGCGAAGGTATCGCCGGTTTCGCAAACCGGACCAACCACATCCGCCGGTGCATACACGGCGTCGGCGGCCGGCTCGGCCACGCTCACAATGCCGTGATGGGCTTCGTACAAAGCCGGGCGGATCAGATCGTTCATGCCGGCATCGAGAATCACGAAACGCTTGCCTTCGGCCGGCTTCACGTAGGTGACGCCGCAAAGCAGCAGTCCGGCATTGCCGACGATGAAGCGGCCCGGCTCCAGCGCCAATTCGCAACCCAGCGGCGCGATATGCTTGCGCACCAGATCGGCATAGGCGCGCGGATCGGGCGCGGCCTCATCGTCGTAGCGGATGCCCAGGCCGCCGCCCAGGTCGATACGGGCCAGCGGCACGCCATCGGAGCGCAGGTCGCGCACCAGATCGGCCAGCCGCGCGAAGGTGGCATCGTA
>JAYSEE010000059.1:0-14983 GCA_041914045.1 Ferrovibrio sp.
GCTGCGCGAGGATGCCTTCGGCACCAGCAGCTATTTCGTCGGGCTGGAGAATTTCCAGCTTCTGTTCGAGGACGAATACTACGCCAATTCCTTCAAGGTGACCGCCCTGTTCAGCACGCTGGTCACCGTGCTGGGCCTCAGCATCTCGCTGGTGCTGGCCGTCACCGCCGACCGTCTGGTCCGCGGCACCACCATCTACAAAACCCTGATGATCTGGCCCTATGCCGTAGCGCCCGCCGTGGCCGGCGCGCTCTGGGGCTTCGTCTTCCTGCCCGGACCGGGCGTGTTCGCCTGGCTGCTCGGCCAGATGGGGGTGAACTGGAATTTCCATCTCGATGGCGGCCAGGCGATGCTGGTGATCGTGGTGGCCGCCACCTGGAAGCAGATCAGCTATAATTTCCTGTTCTTCCTGGCCGGCTTGCAGGCGATTCCGAAATCGCTGGTGGAAGCCGCCTCCATCGACGGCGCCGGGCCGTTCCGCCGCTTCTGGACCATCGTGTTTCCGCTGCTCTCCCCCACGCTGTTCTTCCTGATCGTGGTGAACGTGGTCTATGCCTTCTTCGAAACCTTCGGCGTGGTGCATTCGCTCACCCGCGGCGGCCCGGCCAAGGCCACGGAAATCCTGGTCTATAAGGTGTGGTACGACGGCTTCGAGGCGCAGGATCTCGGCGGCTCGGCGGCGCAATCGGTGATCCTGATGGCCATCGTGATCGGCCTCACCGTGGTTCAGTTCCGCTATATCGAGCGCAAAGTGCATTACTGATGATCGAGCGCCGCCCCATAGCCGACGCCGTCGGCCATCTCATCCTGCTGTTAGCGATCTTCATCGTCGCCTTCCCGATCTATCTGGCGGTTATCGCCGCTTCGCATACCATCGAGGGCCTGTCGCAAACCCCGATGCCCATGCTGCCAGGCAGCGAATTGCTGATCAATACCGCCAAGGCGCTGTTCGACGGACCGCAGATGGTGGGGGTGAGCGGCGCCACGCCGGCCATCGTGCTGCTGGGCAACAGCCTGATCATGGCGATCTCGATCGCGGTGGGCAAGATCGTGATCTCGCTGCTCTCCGCCTTCGCCATCGTGTATTTCCGCTTCCCGCTGCGCAACTTCTTCTTCTGGATGATCTTCATCACGCTGATGCTGCCCGTCGAAGTGCGCATCATTCCGACCTACAAGATCGTGGCTGATCTAGGCCTGCTCGACACTTATACCGGCCTGGTGCTGCCGCTGATCGCATCCGCCACCGCCACCTTCCTGTTCCGGCAATTCTTCATGACCGTGCCCGACGAACTGGTGGAAGCCGCGCGCATCGACGGCGCCGGCCCGATGCGGTTCTTTTGGGACGTGCTGGTGCCGTTGAGCCGCACCAGCATCGCCGCGATGTTCGTGATCCAGTTCATCTATGGCTGGAACCAGTATCTATGGCCGCTGCTGATCGCATCCGACTACCAGTATCAAACCATCGTGCTGGCCATCGGCCGCCTGATCCGCGCGCCCGATGCCTTCTATGAATGGCCGGTGATCATGGGCATGGCCGTGCTGGCTTTGCTGCCGCCGGTAGCGGTGGTGCTGCTGATGCAGCGCTGGTTCGTCAAGGGTCTCGTGGAAACGGAGAAGTGATCCGCCATGGCTAAGGTTTCGCTGCAAGGCGTGAAGAAGAATTACGGTTCGATCCGCGTGATCCACGGCGTGGATATCGAGATCAAGGATGGCGAGTTCATCGTGATCGTCGGCCCCTCGGGCTGCGGCAAGTCCACATTGCTGCGCATGATCGCCGGCCTGGAAGCCATCACCGACGGCACTATCGGCATCGGCGAGCGCGTGGTGAACGACGTGGAGCCGCGCGACCGCGACATCGCCATGGTGTTCCAGAATTACGCGCTCTATCCGCATATGAGCGTGTTCGAGAACATCTCCTACGGCCTGCGCATCCGCGGCATGAGCAAGGCGGATATCCAGAAGCGCGTGGACCGCGCCGCCGAAATCCTGCAATTGCAGCCCTATCTGCAACGCCGCCCGCGCGAACTGTCCGGCGGCCAGCGCCAGCGCGTGGCGATGGGCCGCGCCATCGTGCGCGAACCCAGCGTATTCCTGTTCGACGAACCGCTCAGCAATCTGGACGCCAAGCTGCGCGTGCAGATGCGGCTGGAAATCAAGCGCCTGCATCAGCAGCTCGGCGTCACTTCGATCTATGTCACCCATGATCAGGTGGAGGCGATGACGCTCGCCGACCGGCTGATCGTGATGAACCAGGGCCGCGCCGAGCAGATCGGCTCGCCGATCGAGGTCTACCGCGATCCCGCCACGAATTTCGTCGGCGGCTTCATCGGCAGCCCGCCGATGAATTTCGTGCCCTGCAAAGTGGCGTCCGGCGAGGCCGTGCTGGATGACGGCACCAAGCTGTCGCTGCCGGAAAAGCTGCGCGGCACGCCGACCGGCGAATATACATTGGGCATCCGGCCCGAGCATATGCAGGCGGCGACCGCAGGCCAGACGGCGCAGATCACTCTGGTGGTGGATGTGGCCGAGGAACTGGGCGCGGATACCCTGCTGCATGGCAAGATCGCCGGCACCGATGTGGTGGCCCGCTTGCCCAGCACGGCCGGTTATCACGACAACAGCCGCCCGGCCCTAGTGCTGGACATGGCGCAGGCGCATCTGTTCGACCGCCAAAGCGGCCGCGCTATCGGTTAAGCGGACTTCCCAGCCGATATCTCTGCGGATATGCCGCGCGCTGCCAGCAGCATGGCGGCGGCGGCGATGCCCAGCAGCCCCACCCACCAATTCTGCCACAATCCGAAAGCCACGCCGAAATGCACCAGGCCGGTGGCGTAAAGCCCGCAGGCGGCGGCGCGCGCCCGGCGGTCCAGCGCCGGGCTGAGCAAAGCGCGCCAGATCAGCAATTGCAGGCCCAGCAGCAGCAGCGCGCCCGGCAGACCGAGTTCGAGCCAGACATGCAGCACGCCGTTATGCGGGTGGTTGGGCATGTAGGTGGCCTTATCGAAGAACACTGTCTCGCCGCCGGGCAGCGAACGCGAACCATCCAGGCCCCAGCCCAGCCAGGGCTTTTCCGCGATGCGGGCGGCGGCGAATTCCCAGATATGCAGCCGATGGCGCATGGAAAAGCGCAAGCCGGGCCACCAGGTCAGCACTTGCTCGGCGGTAAACAACCGGCCAGGCAGCCAGGGGAAGATCAGCGTGCCGAGCGCGGCGCTCCCGGCCAGCAAATGCACGGCCTTGCGGCCGAGCCACCAGGCGCCTGCGGCGAAAAGCATGCCGAACAGAATAGCCGGCCGCGCCGTCACTTGGTCGCTCAGGAAAGCCACGGCAATGGCGGCGACCAGGAAACCGAAAACCAGCCTTGGCATGCCGCTCACGCGCGCCGCCAGCGCCGCCGGCCAAACCAGCAGGCAGGCCGCCACATTGGCACGATTCAGGCTGCCGATCACCCAGTTGCCCGGTTCTTTCCTGAACAGAGCGTCGATGGCCATGTGGATGCCGCCTTCGCTGCCGTATTCCAGCAACAGCAGCGCCGCAAGGGCCAGATAGCCCCACATCATCAGCCTTGCGCTGGCGGCAAAACCGGCGGGCGGGGCAAGGCTAGCCGCCGCCAGCAGACCGATCACGGCAATCGTCACCGCGCTCAGGCCGCGAATGGCTTCCAGGCTGCCCTTGGGATCGACCGCCCAGAGCGCGCTGGCCAAGCCCACCGCCGCCATGCCGAACAGCAGCAAACTGGAGGGCAACGCGGCAGCAGCCCGCAACAGGCCAGCGCGGCCAAGCAATATCCACGCGCCCAGGCCGGCAACGCCGGCCAAGGGCGCCAAACCCGGCGCGGTGAAGCATACGATGAGACAGGCGGCGGCCAGCGCCAGGGCGGGCGGCCAGACCAGGAGGTTTATGCGGTTCTCGGCAATCACGATGCGGGGCTTGTCAGAAAACGAGGCTGCCGGTGAAGCTGTCGGATTCCGGCAGGTTCTGTTTGGCTTCCGCTGCCGTGCGGCTGATCGCCGAGCAGCTATAGGTGGCGCGGGCCGGCGCCGACAGCGAGCAGCGTTGCAGGTCGCTGCCGTTATAGCGCAGCTTGGGATCGGCGCAATGCTGACGCACCAGGGCGGCGATGTCTTGCGGCGTGTGCAGCGTCTTGTTGTAGCAGACCGAAAACAGCGCGCCGCCGCCGCCTTCGCGGTCGACGGTCTGGCTCGGCACGGTGATGAAATACGGATCGGTCAGCCCGGAGCCGGAACAACCGGCAAGGCCAGCCGCGCCCAGGGCAGCCAGGCCCAGCAAGGCGGCTTTCGACGCGGATATTTTCCGGGGCCCGAACATCGGCGGCACTTTGCCGCGACCGGCCTCGGTATTCAAGGGCAAGGCCGGCCCGATGCTGGTATTTCACGCCCTAATGCGGCCATAATCCCGCATTGTTCTACGGTCTACGCGGAAGGCTCCGCGTCGTTGGGTTCCATGGCCGACGCGGAACAGCCCGTGTCGATGAATTATGGCGGTCCTCATGGCTTACGATTCTGCGTATTGGCGCGGTCTGCCGGTGCTGGTCACCGGCGGCGCCGGATTCATCGGTTCCAATCTGGCGCGGCGGCTGGCCGATCTCGGCGCCGAGGTGACGGTGATCGACCGCATGCTGGCCGGCTATGGCGCCAATCCCTACAACCTTTCGCAACCCTCGCGCCCCATCGCGCTGATCGAGGCCGATATCGGCGCCGACAATGCGATTCAGGAAGCCGTGACGAAAGCGAAAGTGATTTTCAATTTCGCCGGCCAGACCTCGCATATGGATTCCATGCAGCAGCCGCTGGAAGACATGGCGCTGAATCAGATCGCCAACCTGCGCTTCATCGAGCTGGTGCGGCGGGTGAATCCGACCGTGCGCATGGTGTTTTCCAGCACCCGGCAATTCTACGGCGCGCCGCGCTATTTGCCGGTGGACGAAAACCACCCGCTCAACCCGCCCGACATAAACGGCATCCACAAGTTGGCCGCCGAACAATACCACACGCTGTATGCCAAGGTGTATGGCATGCCGATCACCGCCTTGCGCCTGACCAATGTGTATGGTCCGCGCATGCGCATCCGCGACGCCAAGCAGACCTTCCTAGGGATTTGGATCCGCCATGTGATCGAGAACGGCACTTTCGAAGTATGGGGCGGTGCGCAACGGCGCGACTTCAGCTATGCGGAGGATCTGGTGGAAGCCGCGCTGCATTGCGCGCAGGCCGAAGCCACCATCGGCAAGGTTTACAATATCGGCGGCCATCCTTCGGTGACGCTGGACGACCTTGCTGAATTGCTGGTGCAACTCGCCGGCTCGGGCCGCTTCATCCGCAAGGAATTCCCCGCCGAACGCAAGAAGATTGATATCGGCGATTATTATTGCGACGACAGCGCTTTCCGCAGCGCCAGCGGCTGGCAACCGCGCTTCAGCCTTGAACAAGGCCTGCTGCGCACGCTCGAATTCTATCGCGCCCATACGGCGTTCTATCTGTAAGGCACATACGATGATTCCGCAGACCGATCCGAAGGCCGGCTATCTGGCGCAACGCGCCGAAATCGACGCCGCGATCCAGCGCGTACTGGATGGCGGCCGTTATATCCTGGGCGAGGAAGTGGCCGCCTTCGAGCGCGAATTCGCCGCCTTCGCCAAGGCCGGTCATGGCATCGCGGTGGCCAGCGGCACCGATGCGCTGATCCTGGCCCTGCGCGCGCTTGATATCGGCCCCGGCGATTGCGTGATCACCGTATCGCACACCGCCGTCGCCACCGTGGCCGCCATCGAACTGACCGGCGCGCAAGCCTTGCTGCTGGATGTGGATGCCAGCTACGGCCTTGATCCGGCGCAACTGGACGCCACGCTGAAAGCCTGGCCGGCCGCAGCCGCCAAGCCGAAAGCCATCATCCCCGTGCATCTCTACGGCCAGGCCGCCGACATGCCGGCGATTGCCGCCATCGCCGAAAAGCACGGCCTTGCCATCATCGAGGATGGCTCGCAGGCCCATGGCGCCAAGCTGAACGGCATCGGCATCGGCCATTGGGGCAAACTTGCCGCCTACAGCCTCTATCCCACCAAGAATCTCGGCGCCATCGGCGATGGCGGCATCATCACCACCGATGATGCGGCGCTGGATGCCAAGCTGCGCGAGTTGCGCGAATACGGCTGGCGCGAACGCTATGTCAGCGCCATCGCCGGCATGAACAGCCGGCTCGATCCGCTGCAAGCCGCCATCCTGCGGGTGAAGCTGACGCATCTGCAGGCCGATACCGATCGCCGCCGCGCCATCGCCGCGCGCTACGATGCCGGGCTGGCCGATCTCAAGGCGATCAGTCTGCCGCGCACCCGCCCCGGCGCGCTGCCGGTTTACCATCAATATGTGATCGAAACGGATAATCGCGAAGCCGTGCGGGCGAAGCTGACCGAGCGCGGCGTCGGCACCCTGGTGCATTATCCCGTGCCGGTGCATTTGCAGCCGGCCTATCAGGGCCGCGTACCGTTGGGTATCGGCGGTCTGAAACGCACGGAGGATGCCGCCCTGCGGGTGATCAGCCTGCCGATGTTTCCGCAGCTATCGGATGCCCAGGCCGATCAGGTGATCGCCGCCGTAAGGACGAGCGTCTAGACCAGCCCCCACTACGCGGAATACTCTAAACCGTCACCCTCGCACTTGTTGCGAGGGTCCATGCCTGATGCAGCAAAGCTGTTCAACGATGGATGCCCGCAACACGTAAGGGCATGACGGATGGAGGAGATGTCAGGCCGTCCGCACCACCAGAAACACGCCGGCGCAGATCAGCGCGATGCCGGCGAGTTTACCGACGCCGAGCGGTTCGTCGAACAGCCAGAAGGCAGCCAGCGCCACCACCACATAGCTGAGCGAAACGGCGGGAAACGCCACCGAGACCGGCAGTTTGCGCAGCGCGAACATGTAGCAGACCGCGGCGGCGAAATAGAGCCCCAGGCCGATGATCGAATGCGGAGAGAGGAATTGGCCGATCAGGCTTTCCGCCCCGGCGCCGGACTTCAGCAGCATCTGCCCGGCCACGCCGAGCAGAATGCCGGTCGCCAGGACTACATAAACCATCGTCATGCCTGGCCTCCCGGGTTTTGCGATTTTGCGTTGCGCGTTATATCGCGCCCCTCTGCTTTTGCATTGCGCGTTATATCGCGCCCCTCTGCTTTTGCATTGCGCGTTATATCGCGCACGGTGAATTGCGGCCGCTGATTGACGGTGATGAACATGCGGCCGAGATATTCGCCCACCAGGCCCAGCATGATGAGCTGCACACCGGCCAACAGCAGCACCGCCGACATCAGCGAGGCCCAGCCTTGCGGCGTGTTCTGCGACAGCAAAGCCTCGATCAGCACCACCACGAAGCCGACCACGCCCAGCCCGGCCATCGCCACGCCGATCAGCGTGCCCACCCGCAGCGGGATCACCGAGAAATTCAGGAACATCGACAGGAACAGGCGCAGCAGCCGCGCCAGCGTGTAGTTGCTGCGGCCTTCGGCGCGCGGCAGATGGCTCACCTGCAGGCGACCGATCTTCTGGGTGATCTGCATGATCAAGCCGTCCACATAGGGGAACGGCCCGCCATGGCGCGTCACCTCGCGCGCCACGAAGGCGCTGACGCATCGGAAGCTGGAGAGATACAGGCCCTTCGGCTTGTCGAGCAGGTGATCGGCGCACCAATTGGTGAAGCGGCTGCCGAGATTGCGCCAAGCCTCATGCTGCTTCTCGGCGTAATACGTATAGACCACGTCGTAATCGTTGGCCGAGGCATGGCGCCAGAGCCGCAGCACTTCCTCGGGCGGATTCTGCAAATCGTCGTCCATGGTGATGATGTAAGCGCCGCGCGCATGGCTGAGGCCCGCCATCACCGCGTTATGCTCGCCGTAATTCCTGGACAGATTGACCACCGTCAGCGCCACGCTGTTGGCGGCGCAGAGCGCGCGGCAGACCTGGAGCGAATTATCCGGGCTGCAATCGTTGACCAGCACGATCTCCAGCCCGCCGCCCTTCGCGCCGCCATCCTGCACGCCATCGGGACCTTCGATGGGCGGCACGTCCAGTCCGGCCAGCGCCTCCACCAGGGTGGGCACGCTGCCGGCGCCGTTATAAACCGGCACGACGATGGAAAGGTTGAAGGCGGGTTGCGGGGTCATAGCGGCCTCAAAGCGGCTTTCGTGCCAGTATCCACACCGAGCCGCCGAATGGCAGCCGGATCTTCATGCCATGCAGCCGCCGCTCCAGCGCGGTGACGGCGAACAGCGACGCGTCGAGCCAAGGCGGATAGGCCTGCACATCGCTGGTCTGCTTGGCGCCGGAGGTAAGCCGGTGCAGCAGCATTAGAGGAAACAACAGGCTGTTCCAATAGCCGGCGCGCACCGGCGCGAAGCCGGCGGCCAGGGCATCGGCCCGCGCCGCGCCGGCCGTGAACCGCCGGGCATTATGCACATGGCGATCATGCGCCGAGGCCATCCAGCCATAGGCCGGCAGGTTGAGCAGCAGCCAGCCGCCCGGCTTGAGGCAGCGCAGGAATTCCGCCCAGGCCTGGGCCGGCTGCACCCCGGCATGGCACAGCACGTCGGCCGAGACGATGGCGTCGAAACCGGCCGAGGCATAGGGCAAGGCGTTGACCGAGCCCACCGTGACCGGCAGGCCGGATTTCTCCCGGGCCAGGGCGGCCGCCTCGGGGTCGAATTCCACGCCCTCGAGCGCTAAAGCGGGCAATGCATCTTTCAGGTAGCGCAACAGGCCGCCCGTGCCGCAGCCGGCATCCAGCAGCCGCCCCCCGTCGGGCAGGCCGAGAGCCGCCAGATGGGACGCCAAATGGGCATGGAGGGCGCGATACCACCACATCGCAGCCTCCAATTCCGCCATCCGCCTGTATTCCTCGCGCTCCATGGCGCCGGATTCCCTTGATTCTCGCCGTAGCGAATGCTTTACCAATGCACGTCAATAATCTCGCCGTACCGCCAACCGTCTGGCGGCTGAACCGTTATGACCGAAAGCCACGCTGTCGAAAAGCCGTCTGCCGCCGCCAAGCCGCGCGCCCCATCGCTGAATTGGGCGCCAGGCCTGCTGTCGCCGCGTCTGCCGGGCCATGGCCTGCTGGACGGGCGGCTGGACTGGCCGCGCCTGCTGCATGGCTTCCTGATCGCGGTCTGCTGCCTGTGGATCGTCGGCTACTTCTTCCCGCCGATCAATCACGACACGGCGGTGCTGCTCTATATCGCCAAAGTGTGGATGGGCGGCGGCAAGCTCTATGTCGATGCCATCGACATGAATACGCCGCTGGTCTTCGTGCTGCATCTGCTGCCCGAGGCGCTGGCCAAGCTGACCGGCCTGCAAGGCGCCACCATGCTGGTTGCCTGCCTGGGCGTGGGCATCGCGGCCAGCTTCATCGCCTGCCGCCGCGTGCTCTCAGGCAGCCTGGACCCGGCGCATGCCACCTCGGACGCGCTGCTGCCGCTGCTGCTGCTGTTTCTGCTGATCGTCTATCCGAACAACACCTTCGGCCAGCGCGAACATATCATGCTGGTGCTGGCCATGCCCTATCTGCTGATCGCCTCGGGCCGCGCCCAGGGCGAGACGCTGAGCTTCCGGCTGCGGCTGTTCTCCGGTCTGGCCGCCGGGTTGGGCTTCGCCATCAAGCCGTATTTCATCGCCATACCGGCCCTGGTCGAACTCTATGTCTTGAGCCGCACGGTCGGCCGCAAGGGCAAGACCGGCTGGCGCCATGCGCTGAGCGATCCCGCGCCCTGGGCGATGCTGGGCATCGGCGTGGCGCATGCGCTGTTCGCCGTTTTCGTCACGCCGGAATATTTCAGCATCGCGCTGCCCATCGCCTCCGAATTCTACAGCGAGGTAAGCAGCTGGAGCTGGACCGATCTGGCGCTGAACCAGCATGTCGGCCCGCCCACCTTCGCCCTGCCGCTGCTCGGCATCCCGGCCTGGTTCGTGCTACGCTCGGATTTGGCCCGGGTGATCTGGCTGGCTGGCATCGGCGGCCTGTTCTCGGCCTATGCGCAAGGCAAGGGCTGGCCCTATCAGGTGATGCCGGCGCAGGTTTTCACCATGCTGCTGGCCGGCGTGATCATCGCCCATGTGATGGACCACCAGATCTGGCCCAAGCGCGCCCCGGGCAGCTCGCCCGAGGCCGATCTCGGCCGCAACGCCAAAAGCGCGCCGCGCCTGTTCGCGGCGGCCCTGATGCTGCTGGTCTTCTATCAAGAGGGCCTGCATGCGCGGCCCTTCTTCAAGCAGCAGGAATATGCCGGCTCCGAATTGCCCAAGATGCTGCATATCCTGAAGCAGGAAGCCTATAACGGCCGCGTGCTGGTGCTGTCGCCCGGCATCTATCCGCATTTCCCGCTGCTGAACTATGCCAATATGCGCATGACTATGCGGTTCGAGAGCATGTGGGTGCTGCAAGGCGCTTATGCGCAATGCGACGAATTCGCCCCGCTCTACAATCCGCCCGAAGCGATGAGCCGCGCCGAAGCCTTCGTGTTCCGCTCGGTGGCGGAAGATTTCTACAAGAAGAAACCGTCGCTGCTGATTGTCGACAAGGTGGCCGGCATCCCGCGCTGCCAGGGCGACACCTTCGACTATCTGGAATATTTCCTGCGCAATCCTCTCTTCGCCAAGCGTTACGAGGATTACGACTTCTTCATGGATTTCGACCGCTACACGATCTACAAGCGCCGCCAGCAGCCGCCCAAACGGGCAGGCTGAGGCCGCAGGAAATCAGCCCCCAGTCACCCTCGCACTTGTTGCGAGGGTCCATGCCCGATACGGCGCGACTCGCTCAACGATGGATGCCCGCCTGCGCGAGCATGACAAGATTAGATCGTTCGAGCCGTCAAAACTGTCACCGCCGGGCCTGTCTCGGCGGTCCATGCTGGACGCTGAAAATCAACATCAACTCGTATGGCAAGCATTACTGCACCAGTAGCAGCCATTCGACTGAAAATATATCAGCTTTGCTTGAGCTACTGCGCCGTGGCAGGTCACAAAATCTCCTAAATAAAGCCTGTTATACGTAGCAGGTAAATACGAACAGCTATCGGTATGAACTTCGTGGTCCCCATTCGATTGAGCATTCTTGTTCACATAATAATTGGTCATTTCTCTCTCCCCATAGTAGGCGCGATACCCGCACAAGAGCCTTCGCGCGATATAGCAAGCAAACCAATAAAACGACTCGACTGCTGGCAAGGAGAATACACTAATAGGTGATTAAATATAATACATATGTCCTTTTTGGATTCTATGCGTTACTAGCCTCGTATATAGTCCGCATAAAACTCTATGCCCCACTGCCAGCTATCTCAGCACTTAGAGAGAGCCACCCGTGAAGCCAAAGATCATGCTCCTGGCGATAGCAGCTATCATTGCCATTCTCGGCGGCGGTCAGGCCGCCTATGCACAGGACACAAGGCTATCGCGCAATTGTAAGCTCTATCCCCATTCTCTGCTGTGCCTAGGCTATGACTTGGAAACCGCAAAGAAACTTCTTGCTGACGAAGAAGCCGAACGCCAAAAGGCCGCAGCAGAATTCAGGCAGAGCGAGGCTGAACGAGTTCAAGTAGAAGCAGCAGACCGTCAAGCACCTGTGAGAAAGAATGAATACGGCCCAGAGACCGCTGTGATTGGCAATTGGGAGATTTTCTGCTCGCGCGACAAGATCACAGATAAATCGCAATGCTTTATGACGACAAATCTATATCACGAACAAATGCGCGGCAGTTTAGGTCGTCTTATAGTTCTGGCTGGATACGGAAAAGACGACACAACTTTATTGCTTTCGCCTGATATCAAGCCGATATCAAATCGACTTTATCGAGTAGATACCAACAAGGCATTGCAGTTCGATCATTGCTCGGACTCTTATTGCACAATCATTCTGCGTCCCGAACTGACCGCATGGAAGCAAATACATCAAGGGGAAATTTTACTTACAAAACACGGCAGTCTATTTCTTTCCGCGAAAATTTCGCGCTTTGCAGAAGCTTACACCGAATTCATACGATTGCGGAAAAGATGGGGAGTAGAAGACTAATTCAACGGCTTCTTGATTACCCAAAAATTTTCCAGTTGCCTCTGTTGATCAAAACGCTGTCGGTCTGAATTACTATACGTGGAAACTCTCGCCGCAGCCGCAGCGGCCTTTTTCGTTGGGATTGCGGAACACGAAGCCAGCTTGCAGCTTGTCTTCCACCCAGTCGATCTCGGTGCCGAACAGGAACATCTGCGCCTTCGGGTCGATCAGCACGGTGACGCCCTTTTCCTCGATCACCTCGTCGAACTTGCCCTTCTCCTCGGCATAGCTGACATCGTAGGCCATGCCGGAGCAGCCGCGATTCTTGATGCCGATGCGCAGGCCGACCACCGGCTTGTCGCTCTTGGCGATCAGCGCGCGCACGCGGTCGGCGGCCGCGTCGGTCAGGGTTACAGGGTTGGGTAATGTGCGAGCCATCCTCGTATCCTCACATGATGCCCAGTTCGAGCCGCGCCGCTTCCGACATATGCTCCTGCGACCAAGGCGGATCCCACACGACTTCCACCGCCACTTCGCCGATGCCGTCGATGGAGCGCACCTTCTGCTCCACTTCGGCCGGCATGGATTGCGCCGCCGGGCAATTGGGCGAGGTGAGCGTCATCTCCACCAGCACATCCATGCCGGCGGTGACATCCACATTATAGATCAGTCCGAGTTCGAAAATGTTAACCGGGATTTCCGGGTCGTAGACCGTGCGAATCTGGTCGACCACCTTTTCCCGCATTTCGTCGGGCGTGATTGCTGCCGCCTGCTGCTGTTCGGTCGTCATCAGCCGAAAATCCTCATCACCCGAAAATCTCCGTCACCCGCCGCAACCCGTCGCACAGCGCATCCACCTCGGCGCGGGTATTGTACATCCCGAAACTGGCACGCACCGTGGCCGGCACGTCGAACCGCTCCATCACCGGATGGGCGCAATGCTGGCCCACCCGCACGGCGATGCCTTCGCGGTCCAATATGGTGCCGATATCGTGCGGGTGAATACCCCCCAGCACAAAAGAGATCACCCCGGCCTTGCCCGGCGCGGTGCCGATGATGCGCAGGGAGTTGATCGCGCTCAGCCGCCGGGTGGCGTAGTCGGTCAGGTCATGCTCATGGGCGGCGATGGCGTCCAGGCCCACCGACTGCACATAGTCGATAGCGGCAGCCAGCCCCACGGCTTCCACAAAAGCCGGCGTGCCGGCCTCGAATTTATGCGGCAGATCGGCCCATTCGCTTTTCTCGAAGGTGACCGACAGGATCATGTCGCCGCCGCCCTGCCAGGGCGGCATCGCCTCCAGCAAGGCCGCCTTGCCATAGAGCACGCCGATGCCGGTGGGGCCATAAAGCTTGTGGCCGGTGAAGACGTAGAAATCCGCATCCAGCGCCTGCATGTCCACCGGCATATGCTGCACCGCCTGGCTGCCGTCGATCAGCACCTTGGCGCCGCGCGCATGCGCCAGCTTGATCGCCTCGGCCACCGGCAGCACACTGCCCAACGTATTCGACACATGCGCCATGCCGACCAGTTTCACCCGCTCGGTGAGCAGCTTGTCGAAGTCTTCCCAGATCAACTGCCCGTCATCGTCAATGGGGGCGACCTTCAGCACGATGCCGTGGCGATCGCGCAGCAATTGCCAGGGCACGATATTGGCATGATGCTCCAGATGGGTGATGAGCACTTCATCGCCCGGCTTGAGCATGCCCCAGCCATAGGAATTGGCCACCAGGTTGATCGCCTCGGTGGAATTGCGGGTGAAGATCACCTCTCGCGTCTCGGCGGCATTGATGAAGCGCCGCACGGTTTCGCGCGCCGCCTCGAAAGCATCGGTGGCATCCTGGCTCAGGCGATAGATGCCGCGATGCACATTGGCGTAATGCCGCTCATACGCCTTGGTCATCGCCTCCAGCACCTGGCGCGGCTTTTGCGCGCTGGCCCCGCTATCCAGGAAGACCAGCGGCTTGCCGTAGATTTTCTCTTGCAGGATCGGGAAATCCGCGCGGATGCGCTCGATATCGAAGGCCGCATTCATGGCGCGTGTTCCAGGCCATGCGCCACGGCTTCGGCGAAAGGCGCGCGCAAAGCGTCGTCTTCCAGCGCATCGGCGATTTCTTCCGCGAAGCCTTCCAGCAGCAGCCGGCGCGCAATCGCGGCCGGAATGCCGCGTGCCTGCATGTAGAACAGCATCATCGCATCCAGGTCGCCCACCGTGGCGCCATGGCTGCAACTCACATCGTCGGCCAGAATCTCAAGCTCGGGCTTGGCATCCACCTGGGCTTCATCGGACAGCAGCAGCGTGCGGCAAAGCTGCTGCGCATCGGTGCGCTGCGCGCCGGGCGCCACGCGGATGCCGCCCTGGAATACCGCATGGCCGGCATCGTCCACCGCATTCTTGAAAAGCTGCGCCGAACGGCAATGCGCGGCGGCATGCTCTAGCCGCAGGGTATGATCGAGATGGCCGTCGCCGCGCGGCAGGGCCAGGCCGGAGATATCGGCCTCGGCTGCCTCGCCGGTCAACGCAATCGCCATTTCATGGCGCGCGAGGCCAAAGCCCGCGAGCAGCGAGGCATGGCGATAGCGCGCGGTCTTGTCCAGCCGGGCATCGAGATAGCCGATATGATAGCTGTCGGCCCCGCCATGCAGGATGCGCGCATGTTCCAGCGCCGCGCCGAAACCCAGCCGCAGCCGCAGCACGCCGTTATACCAGCCTGCACCCGCATGGCTTTCCAGCAGGCTGGCCTGCGCGCCCGCCCCCAGGCGGATGAACAGCGTGACGTTATCGAGTTGCCCGGCCTGCCCCATGCGCTTGAACAGGATAGGCCGATCCAGCACCGCGCCCGGCGCGATATCGAGCAGCCAGCCATGGCTGAGCAGCCCGGCATTGAGCGCCGCGAGTGCTGCCGCCGGCGCGGTTTCCGGCATCAGGCT
>JAYSEE010000060.1:0-14832 GCA_041914045.1 Ferrovibrio sp.
GTCTGCATCGTTTCGCGCCGGGGGCTGATGCTGTCGAAGCCATCGCAGGTCTGGCAGCGCATCGCCCATTCGGCATGGCCGGCACCGCATTGCCGGCACAGCCAGGGCTCATTGGCGCGGCTGGCGCGGGCCTGCCAGCGGTCGGCGATGGTTTCGTCGCCATCGCCTTCGCGCGCCAAGCCGGCGCGGATCGCCGCCGCCCAGCCGCCCAGCCCTTGCAGGCTTTCCGCCTGTTCCAGTTCGGCGCGGGCGAGGCCGAAATCGCGCGCGCTCAGCGCCGCATCGGCCAGCAGCAGATGGCTTTCCGGCGCATCCGGCGCGCTTTCCGCCAGCATGCGGGCACGCTGCATGCGGATATCCGGCGCGCGCTCCTGGCTGTCTTCCAGCCGCTGCCACAGCCGGGCCAGGGCAAGGCTGGGTGCCACTGGCCAGAGCCGACGCAGGCAATCCTGCGCCTCATGGCGGCTTTGCGTGTCATTCGCGGCGCGGGCCAGAATGGCGGCGCGGCCGATATGCTCGGGCAGCAGCTTGCCGGCGCGCCGCACCAGTTTGGCGGCTTCCAGGCCATGGCCGGCCTCGGCGGCGTCCAGCGCCTGGGCCAGATCGAGCAGGGCGGCCAGCCGGTCAGCATCGGCCTTGTTGGCGGCCTTGCGTTTGCGGGCGGCCTCCAGCCTTTCGCGCGCCGCCGGCCAATCGCCGGCCTCCAGCAGCAGGCGCAATTCGGCTTCGGCGGCGAAAGGCGAGGCTGGCCGCAAAGCCGAGGCCTTGCGGGCCAGCGGCAGGGCGGCATCGCGGTCGCCGCGCTGGCGGGCATCGCCGATCAGGCCGCGCAGGCCGAGGAAGGCCGTGGCCGGGTCTGTGGCCAAGGCCGTGAAGGCCTTGCGCGCCGCATCCTGGTCGCCGGTCAATTGCGCGGTATGGGCGGCCAGCAGGCGGGCAAGCGTGGGATCGTCCAGATCCTTGGCGGCGCGGGCGGCCAGCTTGGCGGCGCGGTCCGGCTCGCCGGCCGCCACTGCCACCATGCCGGCGGCGAAAGCGGCCTGACCGCGCGCCTGGCGCTTCAGCTTGCGGCGCTGCGGCAAGGCGGCGGCCCAGGCAACGATCCAGGCCAGCACCACCAGGCCCAGGGCAATCAGCGCCAGCAGCAGCACGATCAGCGGCGCGGGCGCGGCGATTTCATAGCCCAGCCAAGTAAAGCGCGCGCTGCCCGGTTGATCGACGATCCAGGCGGCCAGCCCCGCCAGGGCCATCAAAACGATCAGCGCAATGCCGTAACTGGCCAGCATGATGCGATCAGCCTTCCACCGCGAAATGATCGCGCAAGGCGGCCGTGAAAGCCTCCAGCGCGGCCTGCAATTGCAGCCGCGTCTGGGCATCGGTTTTCCAGGCGGCGAGTTCGCCCTGCGCCGCGATGCCGTCCAGCGCTTGCAGCGCGGCGGCCAGATCGCCTTTTGCCAAGGCGGCTTCGGCGGCGGCCAGCTTGCCATCGGGGCTGGCGCTGTCGGCGGCATTGCCGCCCACGCGGCGGATGGTGACGAGATGCGAAAGTTTGTCGATGGCGCGCTGCCACCAGGCCGGCGGCGGCGCATCGGCGGCCGGCGCGGGGTCGCGCATCTGCGCTTCGGCGGCCGGCGGAAAACCGGCGATCAAGGCGGCCTGGGTTTTCGGCGGCGCGGCGGCAAAGCCGGCCAATGCGGCCAGCGCATCGTGCAACGGCTTGGCCTTTTCGCGTTCCACCAGCGGCGCAAGCTTGGCTTGTTCGGCGGCGAAGCCTTGGCCCAGCAAGGCGCGTTCGCGCATGGCCTGCCAGGCCAGCAGCAAGGCCACCGGCTGGCGCAGGCCGGCCTGGCGCTGATTGGCCAGTTCGGTCAGCTTCACTTCCAACTCGACGGTTTTTTCCGCCGCCTTGCCCAATTCGCGCAGGGCGCTTTCATGGCGCTGGCGCGCTTCGGCGGCCTGGGTGGCGAGTTTGGTTTCCAGATCGGCGATGCGGCTTTCCAGCGCGCTGGTATCCACCATCGGCGCTGCATTCGGCGACACGCTGTTCAGCCGTTCCAAAGCCGAGGAGAGCGCGGCGATCCGGCGTTCCAGGTCCTGCATCTTATTTTGCGTGGCGGTATCCGCTAAAGCCGGCGGCGGCACCGGCACGGTGTTGCTGGCAACCGATGCCACGGGCTGCTTGCCGCCGAGATTGGGCAGGGTCGAAAAATGATAGGCGGCGGCGATGCCCACGCAGATCACCACCGCAAGCAATCCCCAAAGCAGCATGCGGCCGATGCCGCCGGCCTTGCCGGTCGGCTTGATCGGTTCGGCTTCGGCATCAATGATGCGGTCGGCGCCGCTGGGCTTGCCGCTCTTGCTGTCCGATTTCGGCGTCTCGCTCATGCCAACTCCCGATCCATTGCGGCCAGCAAGGCTGCTTCGCTGGGTTCCGCCGCCACGCAGATGCCGCGCCAGGGCAGCATGGCGATGCGCTCGGCCACATTCGCGCTCAGGCAAAATGCCTGGGCGGCGGCAAGTCCGTTCCCGGCTCCCGATTCGGTTGCCAACCTAACAAATGTGGCCGCCGTGCGGGGAGAGAAAAACAATACGCCGCGATATTCGCCCGCGCGCAGACCGGCCGCAACCGCCGGCGGAAGGCTTTGCGCGGCTTCGGCTTTATACAAGGCAAGGCCGCGCGCATCGAAACCCGCCTGGCGCAGCAGGCCCACCAGATCGCCGGCCAGATCTTCGCCAGCCGCATGCAGCAGCGCGCCATCCTCCGGCTTGCGCAGGCGCTGCACCAAGGCGGCCAGGCTGTGCAGATCGCCGCCGGCGGCATGCACAGCGGCGAAGCCGGCCTGGCGCGCCGCCCGCGCGCTGGCTTCGCCCACGGCATAAAGCATCAGGTCGCGGCGGGGGCTGAGGGCCGCGAAGGCGCGCAGGCCGTTGGCCGATGTGATCAGCAGGGCTTTAATGTCGCCCAGCGCCGGCAAGGCGGCATCATGCAGGCGGATATGCAGCAGCGGCGCGTTGTCGGCCGCATGGCCGCGCGCGCGCAATTTCTCCGCCAGCGCCGCTGCATCGGCTTCCGGCCGGGTCAGCAGCAGGCGCGCCATGTCAGAAAAAATCCGCGCCGCCGCGTGCGCGCAATTCAGCGCCGGCATCCGCGCCCATGGCAACGCCATCCTCGCCGAACCGTTCGGCTTCCAGCAGCGCGCTGCCATCGGGCTTGGCAATCGCCGCGCGCAGCCGCAACGAGCCGGCGGCGTTGATTTCCGCAAGTGCTGCGATCGGCGTGCGGCAGGAACCGTCCAGCACGGCGAGCAGGCTGCGCTCGGCTTCCACGCGGCGGCGCGTGGGCGCATCGTCCAGCGCGGTCAGATAACGCTGGATGCGTTGATCCTCGGCGCGGCATTCGATGCCGATGGCGCCCTGCGCCACGGCGGGCAGCATTTCCTCCGGCGCCAAGATGCGCAATCCCGGCGGTTCCAGGCCAAGGCGATTGAGGCCGGCGCGCGCCAGGAAAGTGGCGGCGGCCACGCCTTCCTGCAATTTGCGCAAACGCGTTTCCACATTGCCGCGAAACTCGATCACCCGCAGGTCGGGCCGCCGCGCCAGCAGGAACGCCTTGCGGCGCAGCGACGAGGTGCCCACCACCGCGCCTTGCGGCAAATCCTGCAGGCTCCAGGGCTGAGTACTAAAGGGTTGGACCCCCAACAGCACATCGCGCGGATCCTCGCGCGGCAGATAGGCGGCCATGATCAGGCCGGCGGGCAACTGGGTCGGCATGTCCTTCATGGAATGCACGGCAAGGTCGATTTCGCCGGCCAGCAGGGCATCCTCGATTTCCTTGGTGAACAGGCCTTTGCCGCCGGAATCCGCCAAGGATCGGTCCTGGATGCGGTCGCCGGTGGTCTTGTATGTCTGGATCGCCACATCGTTGTCGGTCAGGCCGGGAATGGCGGCCAGCAGGCGCGAACGGGTTTCTCGCGCCTGGGCCAGCGCCAGCGGCGAGCCGCGCGTGCCGATGACAATGGATGCCCGCTCTTGCGTGGCCCGATCTTGTGTTGCCCTGTCTTGATACCGCTCGGTCATAATGTTAAGCGAAACCTCATCAAATCCACACCACACGGGACATTCGCGGGCGCATGCTCGTTCTTGGCATAGAAACCAGTTGCGACGAAACCGCCTGCGCCCTGGTCCGCGATGCCGCCGACCCGGCGCAGCGCATCGTCAGTCATAGCCTGTTCTCGCAATTGAGGGAACACGCGCCCTATGGCGGCGTGGTGCCGGAAATCGCCAGCCGCGCCCATATCGCCCATCTGGACGGCCTGATCGGCGAAACCGCGCGCCGGGCCGGGCTGCCGCTTGCGGCGGCCGATGCCATCGCCGTCACCGCCGGGCCGGGCCTGATCGGCGGCGTGATGGTGGGGCTGATGACGGCCAAGGCGCTGGCCTATGCGCTGGACAAACCGCTGATCGCGGTGAACCATCTGGAAGGCCATGCCTTGTCGGCGCGGCTGGCGGCGGATACGCCGTTTCCCTATCTGCTGCTGCTGGTCTCGGGCGGGCATTGCCAGTTTCTGGCGGTGGAGGAGGTCGGCGTCTATCACCGGCTCGGCACCACGATAGACGATGCGGTGGGCGAGGCTTTCGACAAGACCGCCAAGCTGCTCGGCCTGGGCTATCCTGGCGGCCCCGCCGTGGAACGCCTGGCGCGCCAGGGCGATGCCACGCGTTTCGCGCTGCCGCGCCCGCTGAAAGGCAAGCCGGGCTGCGATTTCAGCTTCTCCGGCCTCAAGACCGCCGTGCGGCTGGCTTTAGAGCATCTCGGCGCGGGCGCGACGCAAACCGACAAGGCCGATCTCGCCGCCAGCTTCCAGGCCGCCGTGCTGGATACCATCCTGGATCGCACGCGCCATGCCATCGCCACGTTCGGCGAACGCTATGGCCGCGATGGCAGGCATCTTGTCATCGCTGGCGGCGTGGCGGCGAATGCGGCCCTGCGCGCCAGCCTCACCGCGCTTGCGGCCCGCAACGGCATGCAGCTCAGCGCGCCGCCGCCAAGCCTGTGCACCGATAACGGCGCGATGATCGCCTGGGCCGGGCTGGAGCGTTTCAAGCGCGGTTCGGTGGATAGCCTGGATGCGCCGGCGCGCGCCCGCTGGCCGCTGGACCCGCGGGCCGAAGCCAAACCTTTCGCGGGAGCCAAGGCATGAACAACTCGGGCATGAGCTTATTCGACCGCATCGGCGTGATCGGCGGCGGCGCCTGGGGCACGGCCTTGGCTGCCTTGGCTGCCGGCAATGGCGAGGCTTTGCTCTGGGCGCGCAATGCCGATGTGGTGGCCGATGTGAATGGCCAGCATCGCAACAGCCTGTATCTGCCCGATATCGCCTTGCCGGCCAGTCTGCGCGCCACCGGCGATCTCGCCGATCTGGCGGCTTGCGATGCCTTGCTGCTGGCCATGCCGGCGCAAAGCCTGCGTGATTTCGCGCAAAGGATCGGCGAACGGATCGGTCGCGACAAGCCGCTGCTGCTCACCGCCAAGGGCATTGAGATCGCCACCGGCTCGCTGCTGGGGCAGGTGCTGGCCGAGGAATTGCCGGAAGCGCCGGTGCTGGTGCTGAGCGGGCCGACCTTCGCCGCCGAAGTGGCGCGCGGGCTGCCCACCGCGATCACCCTGGCCGGCACTGACGCCGAATTGACGGCGGCATTGGCGGCGCGTCTGTCGCGCCCGACCTTCCGGCCCTATGCCAGCGACGACCCGGTGGGCGCGCAGATCGGCGGCGCGGTGAAGAATGTGCTGGCGATCGCTTGCGGCATCGTGCTGGGGCGTCGGCTGGGCGACAATGCCCGCGCCGCCTTGATCACGCGCGGGCTGGCCGAGATGACGCGGCTGGGCCTTCGGCTCGGCGGCCGAATGGAAACCTTGATGGGGCTTTCCGGTTTGGGCGATCTGGTGCTTACCTGTTCGGGCGCGCAATCGCGCAATCTTTCGTTGGGCCAGGCGCTGGGCGAGGGCGCCGATCTGGTCGCCTATCGCGCCGCCCGGCGCACCGTGGCGGAAGGCGAATTCACCGCCACGGCTTTGCATGGGCTTTGCGCGCGGCTGGATATCGAAATGCCGATCTGCGCCGCCGTGCATGCCATTCTGCATCAGGGCGCGGATATCGACGCCACGATTGCCGGGCTGCTGGCGCGGCCGTTGAAGAATGAATGAACCGAAGGGGCTGGCGATGAATTACTGGCTGATGAAATCCGAACCCGGCGCCTGGGGCTGGGACGACCAGGTGAAAAAGGGCGTGGAAAGCTGGAACGGCGTGCGCAATTACCAGGCCGCCAACAACATGAAGGCGATGAAGCTGAATGACCGCTGCTTCTTCTACCATTCGGTGGAAGAGAAGCGCATCGTCGGCATCGTCGAGGTGGCGAAGGAATACTATCCCGATCCCACCGACGAGAGCGGCCGCTTCGGCATGGTGGATGTGCGCACGCTGATGCCGGTGAAAACCCCGGTGACGCTGGAGCAGATCAAGGCCACGCCGGAACTGGCGCATCTGCCGCTGATCAAGCAATCGCGGCTGTCGGTGATGCCGATCGACGCGAAAAGCTGGAAGCTGCTATGCAAGATGGCCGGCGTGAAGGCCTGATGTGAAGCCTGCTCGAGGCACGCGTCTGGTGGAATTCGCGGCGCTGGATAATCCCGGCGCCAAGGGCTTCACTTTCGGCGGCGGGCGCGAGCGCTATGAATGCTTCGTGGTGCGCTGGCGCGATCTGGCGCTGGCTTACGAGAATGTCTGCCCGCATGCCCGCACCTCGCTGGATTGGCAGGAGGATGCGTTTTTCACGCTCGACAAATCCGCCCTGCAATGCGGCACCCATGGCGCGCAATTCGATATCGTCAGCGGCCATTGCTTCCTGGGTCCATGCCGGGGCCGCTCGCTCACCCGCCTGGCCGTGCATGTGGATGCCGATGGCTGGGTGGTGATGGATTGATCAGGCGGCCAGCGGGCCCTTTACCACCAGATGGCCGTCGATCAGCGCCGCGTCGATGCCGAAGGCTTGCGCCAGGATATCAGGCGTGAGCGCGCGATCCGGGCTGGAGAGCGCCAATGCGCGGCCTTCGCAGAGCACCAGCACCCGGTCGGCATAGCGATAGGCCAGGCCCAGATCGTGCAGCACGGCGGCCACGGCCACGCCTTGTCCGTTCCCGTTGGGCTTGGCCAGGCCGCGCGCCACCAGCAAAGCGCCATGGGCTTGCGCGAGATCCAGGCTGGCGGTCGGTTCATCCAGCAGCAGGATCGGCGCGGCTTCGCCGCTTTTGCCATCCTCGGCCAGATCGAGCTGGGCGATAGCGCGGGCAAGCTGCACGCGCTGCTGTTCGCCGCCGGACAGGCTGCCATAGTCGCGCGCCGCCAGCGCGGTGATGTTCGCCGCTTCCAGGGCCCGCGCCACGGCGCGTTCGTTATGCGCCTTGCCGTGTATCGCCTCGAAAGGCAACCGGCCCAACGCCACGACTTCGCGCGCCGGCAGCGAAAAGCCCAGGCGCGCGGCCTGCGGCATCACGGCGCGGCGGCGGGCCAGATCGGCCGGTTCCCAGCGCTGCAAGGGGCGGCCATCCAGCCGCGCCTCGCCGCGCGTGGGGCTGAGATCGCCGGCCATGATCTGCATCAGGGTGGATTTGCCGGCGCCGTTCGGGCCGACGATGGCCAGCACTTCGCCGGCCTCGAGGTTGAACGACAGGCCATCCAGGATGCAGCGGTTGCGGCGGTCGAAGCGGATATCGTCGATGCGCAGGCTCATGGTCAGATGCCGATCTCGCGCCGCAGCCGCAGCAGCAGGGCCAGGAAGAAAGGCGCGCCGATCAGGCTGGTGATCAGGCCGACCGGCAATTCGGCTGGCGCCACGATGCTGCGCGCCACGGTATCGGCCGCCAGCATCAGCACCGCGCCGACCAGACCGGAGAGCGGCAGCAGCTTGCGATGCACCGGGCCGAACATCAGCCGCACCAGATGCGGCACGACCAGGCCGACGAAGCCGATGATGCCCGATAGCGCCACCGCGCCGCCGACCGCCAGAGCCACGGCCAGGCAGGCCATGCGTTTCACGCGCTCCACCGCCACGCCGAGATGGGCGGCTTCGCGCTCGCCGAGATTCAGCGCATCCAGCGCCCGGGCCAGCCAGGGCGAAAGCAGCAGCGGCAGCAAGGCGAAGGGCGTGAGCAGCGCGATCTTCGACCAGGAAGCGCCGGCTACGCTGCCCAGCAGCCAGAAGGTGATGTCGCGCAATTGGCGGTCGTCGCTCAGGTAACTCATCATGCCGATGCCGGCCATCGAGATGGCGTTCAGCGCAATGCCGGCCAGCAGCAGCAGCAGGATCGCCGTGCGGCCCTGCACCAGCGCCAGGCGCTGCACCAGCAAGGTGATTGCCAATCCGCCGCCGAAGGCGGCCAGCGGCAGCATGTAATTCTGCCAGGCCGTGGGATAGAGCGTGCCGGCGGTGAGGATCGCCACGGCCGCGCTCAGGCCCGCGCCGCCGGTCACACCCACCAGACCGGGATCGGCCATCGGATTGCGGAACAGGCCCTGCATCAATGCGCCGGCCACGCCCAGGGCGGCGCCGATCAAGCCGGCCATCAGCGCGCGCGGCAGGCGCAATTGCCATACGATGGCGTCGATGCGCGCGGTATCGGCCTGGCCGGTCAGGGCTTGCAGAATTTCCCAGGGCGCAAGGCGCACCGGGCCGATGCCCAACGCCAGGATCAGCGCAGCCGGCAGCAGCGCGATCAGCAGGATGATGCCGGCGCGTTGCGGCAGGGCATGGCGCAGCCGGCCGGCGCGCAGCGTGTCGGCGCCGCCTTGCATCGACGTATCGCTCATGCCGGTATGTCCGCTCCGTGCATAGCGCGGGCGAGGTTGCGGCCGGCCGCGGCGATGCGCGGACCCATGCCGAGCAGGTAGAGCATGTCGAGCGCCGCCACCTTGCCTTCGCGGGCGGCTTTCAGCGCACGCAATTGCGGCAAGTCCGCCAGGCCTTTCACGCCGCCCAGGCTTTCCAGGCCTTGGCTGGAGAGCAGCAGCAGATCGGGCTCGGCCGCCATTGCCGCTTCGGCCGATACCGGCTTATAGCCGCCATAGCCTTCGATGGCGTTGCGGCCGCCGGCCAGCCGGATCATGCTGTCGGCCGCCGTGGTATGACCGGCGGCCAGCAGGCGGCCATCGGTGACGCTGAGCAGGAACAGCACGCGCGGTTTCGCCTTCACGTTCGCCACGGCCTTTTCCAACTTGGCCAGATCGGCAGCCAGTGCATCGGCCAGCCGGATGCCCTCGGCCTCTTTTTCCAACGCGCGGCCAATGATGCGGAATTTATCCGGCACCTCGGCGGCGACCATGGTTTCCGGCACCAGCACCATGGGCAGGTTCACCGCCTTGAGCTTTTCCATCACGGCGGCCGGGCCGGCCTGTTCGCTGGCCAGCAGCAGGGACGGATTGAGCGACAGAATGCCTTCGGCGCTAAGCGAGCGGAAATAGCCGATCTGCGGCAGCTTGCCCGCCGCCGCCGGATACGTGCTGGTGGTATCCACGCCGACCAGACGCTTCTCCTCGCCGAGCGCATAGACGATTTCGGTGATCGCGCCGCCGGCCACGACGACGCGATCCGTTGCCGCCGCACGCGACAGGCGCGGCAGCAGGCCGCAGGCAAGGCTGGCGGCAGAGGCCGCCAGCAGCCCGCGGCGATGCGGATGGATGCTCATCCGACGGCTCAGGCCGCGGCCTTGGGCGCCAGGGATTCCGCCAGCGCGCGCCAGGTTTCCAGTTCCGGCACGCCGGGCTTGCGCTTGCCGAAGAAGGAAACCAGCAGTTCGCCGGTTTTGTCGAACAATTCGACCGAGGTGACGGTGCCGTCCACGCTGGGCTTGCGCACCAGCCAGGCCGAGGCAACGGCATCCTCGCGCAGATGCAGATTGAAATTCGGATCCAGCACATTGAACCATGGGCCGGTGGCCAGCAGTTTCTTCACCGGGCCGGTATGAATCTGGATCATGCCGTGATTGCCCACGAACACCATGATCGGCACTTCGGTTTCGGCAGCGATGGTCAGCAACCGACGGGCGGCATCGTCGGGCAGGCGTTCGGCGAAAGCGCTGCCGGCCAGCCGGAAGGCCTGCTCGCGCGCCACCTTGAACTTGCGCAGCATGCCGAAGAAATCATGGGTATCCTGCAAGGCAGACCAGTCGCGGCGCAGACCGCCGATATCAATTTCGCTGTCGGGCCGGGGCGCTTCCGCCGGCTTGGCCGGTTTGGCCTCGAAAGCCGGGCTTTGAGCGGCATTGCGGAAGCGCGCGATCAGCGCCAGGAAGGCGGCTTTGTCGGTGGCATCGGTGGCATAGATCTTATGCACCGCATCGCCCTGGGCGTCGAAGAATTGCAGCGAGAGGCGCGGGCCCATCTTGGTTTCCTCGCTGACCGCGAAGCCATGGCTCCACGGGCCGAAGAAGATGCGCAGGTCGATATCCTCGCCGACGATCAGGCCGACATGGCCGGTAACCGAGAGCTCGCCGTAAACGCCATGGCGCTCATGCACCACGGCGTCGTTGCGGGTCAGCGCCAGGGTTTCGCCGCAGCCGCCGACGGCGCCGATGATATCCGGCCAGGGGCCGGTCAGGCGCTCCACGCCGCCTTCGGTTACCGGCTTGCCCAGCCGGGTGGCCAGCAGGGCGGCTTCCGATGTGCCAAGCCGCTTGGCGGCATCGCGGATGCGGAGATTGGGTTCGGCTTGACGCAGTTCGGTCCAGCTTTGGGCGAGAGTCATTGGGATTTCTCCGTACTTGGTTGGGGCTTCAACGAATTTCAAAACGTACCGGTATTTCCACCCAGGCCAGCACCGGCCGGTCGCCGATGCGGGCTGCCTCGAAAGCCCAGCCGCGCACGGCGGCCAGCGCCGCGCGATCCAGGGCATCATGGCCCGACGAGCGCCAGAGCTGCACTTCGCGCGAAGCGCCGTCGATATCTATCAGGGCCCGCACCACCGAAATGCCCTGCTGCTCCATGGTCAGGGCGCGCGGCGGGTATTGCGGCGGTTTCGGCGGCTTGCGGAAGCGGGCTTCGCGCACCACCGGCGGTTCCCTGCTGTCGGCATCGCCTTGCTCCTGCATTGCAAGCGGCGGAGCCGCCGGCTTCGGCGTGGCCTGCATTGCCGGAATAGCCAGGGGCGCGGCGCTTGCCTCGGTTGTGGGCTGTACGGGCGCTGTATCGGTGGTCTGCTGCACGGCCGGGCGAATTTGCTGCACGGGCTTGGCGGCTTGTTTTACCGGCGGCGCCGGTTTGCTGCGCGGCTTCGGCGCGGGCGGAATTGCAGGTTCCGGCTCCGGCGCAGCGGCTTTGATCAGGTCGGGTGCGATGGCATTGGGTGGAACCGTGGCTTTTTCCGCAAGCATCGGCTCGGGCGCCGGGGCAGATGGCAGAGCCGGTTGCGGCGCTGGTTGCGGCGCGGGCCGTGGCGCTTGCGAAATTTCAGCCAGGTTCACCAGCGTGATGCTTTGGGCAGGCGCCGGCCGCGGCAGGATCGGCTCTTGCAGCAGCGGCAGCGCCAGGAATCCGGCAGCCAGGCCGCCATGCAGCAGCAGCGAAAATGCAAGCGACGAATAGGGCGAGGATGGCTGGGGCGCGGAATGCGGGCTGGCGGCTGATTTCATCGTGGGGGCGATGGTTGGAGTGGAAAGCAGCGCGCCCGGAAGCGCAAAGGCGCTTCCGGGCGGCGCCGAGGACGGCCGCTTGGGTGGGAAAATATGCGGCGACGCCCTCATGCCTGGCTATAAGCCATTAGTGTAGCTGACGGAGACGCGGTAATCGCGGCCCTCCTCGTAAAGATTTTGCAGATGGCGGCGATAGGTCTTGTCGAACAGGTTTTCCACGCCGGCATCCATGCGGAAGCCCTCGAAGCCTTGGAATTGCGGAATCCAGGTGGCGAAGATGCCGTGCACCACATAGCCGGAGGTGGGCACCACCGAGGCTTCCACGCCGGCCGAAAGATTGGTGTTGGACACCCGATCCTGTTCGGCGGCGATTTCGGCGCGCCAGCCGAAACGCAGGCCGTAATCCGGCAGCTTGCCGCCCAATGTCACGATGGCGCGGTCGGCGGGGATCGAGTCGATCGGCAAGCCGGTCTGCTCGTTCTCGCCGCGGATGCGCGAATAGCCCAGGCTGCCGAAGGCGTATTGCATGTCGTAGCGCGACTCGATTTCGGCGCCCTTGATGGTCGCTTCGGTCAGGTTGCGGTTGGTGGTTGTGGTGGCGCCGACGATGAACTCGATGAAATCTTCCGCCTTGGTGTGGAAGTAGGTGCCGTTGAAGCTCAACCGATCCTTTTCGGTAAGCAGATTCTTGAAGTCGAGCTTGAAGCCGGTCTCGGCGGTGCGGGTCTTTTCCG
Organism: Ferrovibrio sp.; assembly: GCA_041914045.1. Lineage (GTDB taxonomy): Bacteria > Pseudomonadota > Alphaproteobacteria > Ferrovibrionales > Ferrovibrionaceae > Ferrovibrio. The sequence goes on from JAYSEE010000060.1 coordinate 12,415, forward strand.
GCTTCAGGTCGGTATTGGTGACGAAGTTGTTGCCGGGAAAATGCTGACCGGTGACGAAGATTTCGGTCAGGTTCGGTGCGCGGAAGGCATCGCCGTAAGACGCATAGAGCGACAGCCAATCCATCGGCCGCCAATTCGCCGCCAGTTTCGGCGACAATTTGCTCTCTTCAATGGTGCTGCCGTTGTCGGAATTGTTCTGGTAATCGTCGAAACGCAGGGTCGGCGTCAGCGTCAAGCCACGCAGCAATTCGATTTCATCCTGCACGTAAACGCCCACCACGCGGCCGCTGGCCGTAGGGAAGGTGGAACGCGGCGCATTGTTGCGCAGGCCGGTCTGGTCATCCTTGAAGTATTCGGTGCCGAAGGTGACGGTATTGGGCAGCGCGCCGGCATCGAAGCGCATGGTGTTGTAGAGATCGTAGCCCCATGTGGTGAGGAACGAATCATCCTGGCGCGCGGCCAGCGGGGGCTGGCGGGCTTCGTAGACTTCCAGTTGATTGCGGTAGATCGAGAATGTCGGCGCCAGCAGCGGCATGTCTGGATTGTTGTAGGCGTATTTCGCCGTGGCGGTGGTCATCTCGGTCTGGCGGTAGACCACGGGGTTGGAGGTGGCGCTGATGGTACCATCGGGATTGGTGGGCGCGATGCCGTCTTCCTTGAAGCGGATCAGGCTGAAGGTCATGGTCTGATGTTCGGTCGGGCGCAGATTGGTCTTCAGCAGGATGTCGCTGGCATCCTCGGCCGAATTATCCAGTTCCATGCCGCCGCCCTGGCGGATGGTGCCGCTGTCGCGTTTCGACACATTGGCCAGCAGATCAATACGCTCGTCAGGCCGGCCGAAAATGCCGGTGCTGAAGTAATTCTCCCGCTGCGCGCCGGAAAAGCCGTATTTGGCGCGGAAGCCGACGGTCTCGCCGGGATTCAGCAGGTCGGAGGCGTTCTTGGTTTCCATCGAAACCACGCCGCCGATGGCGCCCGAGCCATGCAGGGCGGAGTTGCTGCCGCGCACCACTTCCACCTGACGCAGCAATTCGGGATCGAGGAAGAAGCGGCCCTTATGGCCGGCGGTGAAATTCTGCCGTGCGCCATCCAGCGTGGTCACCACGCGCTGGCCGCCGAAGCCGCGGATGTTGATATCCTGGCCGACACGGCGCGGACCGCCCTGGATTTCCACGCTCGGCAGGTCGCGCAGCAGGTCGTCCAGCTTGCTGGGCGCGCGCTCCTCGATGTCTTCGTTGGTTATGACCGACACATTGGCCGGCACTTCGTTGAGCTTGTGCGGCGTCTTGGTGGCCGTGACCGTCACGGCATCCAGCGCCGTAGCGTCTTGTTGCGTTGCCTGCTGCGCATGAGCCGGCAGGGCGGCCAGCGACAGGACCAGCGCCGAAGCGGACAGCAGATAAATGGAATAGCGGCGTGAAACGAGAGATGGCACGGCAAACCTCCGGAGCGCCGCCGAAGCGGCGGCATGCAAGTAGCTGGCTGGCTACCTGGGATCGCGGGGCGATCCTCTGGGGGGCTTGCCGGTTGGAAAATCGCTGAGCTATTTGGTCAGGATGAGTTTGCCATTCGAGGTAAGGCGCAAACGGTAATCCGCGCCTTCATGCTCGATAATGACTTCGCGACAGGCCTCAAACAGTTGGCGGGTACTCAATCTCGGCGGCGCCGTTCCCGTACCGCTCGCCCCGGATGCATCGCTGTTGCCGAGACCCGGATCTAACTGCTTGATTTCACGCGCTGATTGCATCCTTACCATACTACCTCAGCCGGCCTCTCATCGAGGTCCGTTGGCAGGCACCATATACTCCGGGCTTATTTCATGCAAGTAAGAATAACTCTCATTAACGATAGAATTCGCGCCGGTGTTGCCAATGGGTCACTGCATGGATTTGGTTGCGGATAAACGCGCTCTGATTGTGCCTAACTCTCATCGCCATGAGGCTGGGCGATGCGCCTGGGGCTGTTATTCACCGTTGCCTCGCCGGTACGATGAAATCCGAACCATGCTATAAGCCGGGCCTCGCGGCATAAGGCCGCTTTTTTGGATTGCTTACCGATGTCTCTTTCCCCGCAAGGCCAGGCTGGCCAGTCCCCCGTGGCGCAGAAGCAGATTGCCCTGGGAATCGGCTTTATGGTTTTGGCGGCGGCGGTATTCGGCGTCATGGACGCCTTGGTGAAATGGCTCACGGCCGGCTACAGCACCGTGCAGATCATGTTTTTCCGCAGCCTGTTCGCTTTTCCGCCGATTCTGATCCTGCTTTGGCGCAATCACGGCATGGCCGGGCTGCGCACGCAGCATCTGCTCGGCCATGGCTTGCGCTCGGTCTATGGCTGCCTCGCCATGCTGTGCTTTTTCAGCGCCTATGGTGCGATGCCGCTGGCCGATGTGACCGCGATAGCTTTCGCCGCGCCGATCTT
>JAYSEE010000061.1:0-14713 GCA_041914045.1 Ferrovibrio sp.
AAGGGTCCGGCGAAAGCCATCGCCGGCAAGAAGAAGTAAGTTTTCGAATCCAATCGCGGCGTGCGGCGAACCGGGGATGACCCGGTCGCCGCGCGCCTTTCGTTCCACAGGTGTAGCCGCTGGCATTACGGCGGCGTTCGAGATCTTCAGGAAAGGGACTCAATGGGCAAGGAAGCCACCCGCGTTCGTCGTCGTGAGCGCAAGAACATCGCCTCCGGCGTCGCGCATGTGAACTCGTCGTTCAACAACACGACCATCACCATCACCGACGCGCAGGGCAACACGATTGCCTGGTCCTCCGCCGGCACGATGGGCTTCAAGGGCTCGCGCAAGTCGACCCCGTTCGCCGCGCAGGTTGCCGCCGAGGACGTGTCCAAGAAGGCGCAGGAGCACGGCATGCGCACGCTGGAAGTCGAAGTCGCCGGTCCCGGTTCGGGCCGCGAATCGGCGCTCCGCGCGCTTCAGGCCGCCGGCTTCACCGTCACCTCGATCCGCGACGTGACCACGATCCCGCACAACGGTTGCCGTCCGCGCAAGCGTCGTCGCGTCTGATTTTTCGGTGTGGGGGGGGCTGGGGCGCCCGCAACGACTTTGCAAGAAGCCGCGGGTGCGACCTGCGGCCTTTCTCCAACGCCAGTGTCTGCAACGGCAGTTCGACTGGCCTGTATGGGTGAAACAGTGACGATCCAGAAAAATTGGCAAGAACTGATTCGGCCGAACAAGCTCCAGGTTACGCCCGGCAGCGATTCCTCGCGTTTCGCGACGATCGTCGCCGAGCCGCTCGAGCGTGGCTTCGGCCAGACGCTCGGCAATGCGCTGCGCCGCATCCTGCTCTCCTCGCTCCAGGGCGCGGCAGTGCAGTCGGTGCACATCGACGGCGTGCTGCACGAGTTCTCCTCGATCGCGGGCGTCCGTGAGGACGTCACCGATATCGTGCTCAACATCAAGGACATCTCGATCAAGATGCAGGGCGAAGGCCCCAAGCGCATGGTCGTGAAGAAGCAGGGCCCGGGCGTCGTCACCGCCGGCGACATCCAGACCGTCGGCGACGTCGTCGTGCTCAACCCGGACCTGCAGATCTGCACCCTCGACGAGGGCGCCGAGATCCGCATGGAGTTCACGGTCGCCACCGGCAAGGGCTACGTGCCCGCCGAGCGCAACCGTCCCGAGGATGCGCCGATCGGCCTGATCCCGGTCGACAGCCTGTACTCGCCGGTCCGCAAGGTCTCCTACAAGGTCGAGAACACCCGCGAGGGCCAGATTCTCGACTACGACAAGCTGACGATGCAGATCGAGACCAACGGTTCGGTGAAGCCCGAGGATGCCGTGGCCTATGCCGCCCGCATCCTGCAGGACCAGCTGCAGCTCTTCATCAATTTCGAAGAGCCGAAGAACGAATCCCGCGAGAAGACCATCGCGGAGCCGGAATTCAATCCGAACCTGCTGCGTCGCGTGGACGAGCTGGAATTGTCGGTGCGTTCGGCCAACTGCCTGAAGAACGACAACATCGTTTACATCGGCGACCTGATCCAGAAGACCGAAGCCGAAATGCTGCGTACCCCGAATTTCGGCCGCAAGTCGCTCAACGAGATCAAGGAAGTGCTGTCGCAGATGGGCCTGCATCTCGGCATGCATGTGCCCAACTGGCCGCCGGAAAACATCGAAGAACTGGCTAAGAAATATCAGGATCAGTACTGATCCTCTAAGCATCATCCGAAGGAGTTCACCCCATGCGCCACGGCAATTCCGGTCGCAAGCTCAACAAGACCAGCTCGCATCGCCGCGCGATGTTCGGCAACATGGTCGCCTCGCTCATCAAGCATGAGCAGATCACCACCACCTTGCCCAAGGCCAAGGAACTGAAGCCGCTGATGGACAAGCTGATCACGCTCGGCAAGCGCGGCGATCTGCATGCCCGCCGCCAGGCGCTGGCCTTCATCCCCGAGAAGTCGGCGGTGGACAAGCTGTTCTCGGCGCTGAACCAGCGTTATGCCGGCCGCAATGGCGGCTATACCCGCGTGCTGAAGGCCGGCTTCCGCTATGGCGATGCCGCCCCGATGGCCGTGGTCGAGCTGGTCGATCGCGACGTGTCCGCCAAGGGCCAGGATTCCGGCCCGGTGCAGACCGTTGGCGAGGAAGCCGAAGCCGCCGCCTGATCGGCGCTTTCGCTAAAGTTTTAAAAGCCGGCGGGGCGATCCGCCGGCTTTTTTTGCGTTCTCCGGCGCTAGAGCGTTTCATGATCATTTGGAACCGCCTGCGCCACTGGTATTTGGCCTTCTGGTAGGAGCGCGGCGCAGCGCGTAGCGGGGCTACGAGCAAGCCGTGCGACGCACCAAAAGGCCAAATACCAGTGGCCCGAAGGGTTTAGCCTGGAGGCGGCATCCGCGTTGTCGGACCGCTTGCAGGTACCGTCAGGTACCTGCTGCGCGCCCCTCCTAGCGGCCTACCGCCTCCAGGCTAAACGCAGGTGATTCCAAATGATCATGAAACGCTCTAGGCGTCCGGATCGAAAGCCACGCCCACCAGGATCATGTTCACCCGCGGCGCCTGGTCCAGCGCGGTGCCTAGGGGCAGCAGCAGCGATTGGTGGCGGAACAGCCGGCCGTCGATTTCCTCGCGGCGGATGATGGCGTCGGGCAGCCCGGTTTGCACCAGCCGCAGATAGCCCTCGCGGGCCCGATTGGCAAAGCCTGGCCAGGGATGCTGGTCGATGCATTTGCCGGTCATATCGAAACCCTGGCGCTGCACGATGTTGCTGCCGAACAACCGGTAGCGGAAACGCGGCTGACCGTCTTCGCCGGCCTCGATATCGAACAGGATCAGGTCGCCCAGAATGAACAGCATTTCGGCCGGGTCGATATCGGCCCGGGCCGGGTAGGGGCGGTCGCCGCGCTTCTCCTGCCAATAGGCATGGAGCTGGCGCAAGCGCGGCTGTTCTAACGAGGCCTCCAACATCGCGGGCAGGCTATCATATTTCCCGGACAGGGGAAGCCCGGCTTGAAATCCGGCCGCTGCCATCCCTACTATCCGGCATGGCTCTTTTACCCAAAATCTTCCGTCTGCTCGCCGCCGTTCTGGTGCTTGCGCCTGCCGTGCTGCTTGAGGCGGCCTGGGCGCAGCAGCCGCGCCAGGTGCCGCAGAACCGTGCCGAGATTCAGTTGTCCTTCGCGCCGCTGGTCAAGCAGGTCTCGCCATCGGTGGTGAATGTCTATACCCGCAAGGTGGAGCGCGTGGTGCAGCGTTCGCCGCTGCTGGACGATCCGATCTTCCGGCGCTTCTTCGGCGACCGTTCGATGTTCGGCATCCCGCGCGAGCGCGTGGCGCAATCGCTCGGCTCGGGCGTGATCGTGGAAACCGATGGCGTGATCGTCACCAACAACCATGTGGTGGAAGGCGCCACCGAGATCGTGGTGGCTTTGTCCGACCGCCGCGAATTCGAAGCCAAGCTGATCGCCGCCGATGCGCGCAGCGATATCGCCATCCTGAAGATCGACCCGCGCGGCGAGGCGTTGCCGGCGCTGGAGTTCCGCGATTCCGACGATGTGCAGGTGGGCGATCTGGTGCTTGCCATCGGCAATCCCTTCGGTGTCGGCCAGACCGTGACGCAGGGCATCATCTCCGCGCTGGGCCGCACCGATGTGGGCGATCTCGACACGCAATCCTTCATCCAGACCGATGCGGCGATCAATCCCGGCAATTCCGGCGGCGCGCTGGTGACCATGGATGGCCGGCTGGTCGGCATCAACACGGCGATCTTCTCGCAATCGGGCGGCAGCATCGGCATCGGTTTCGCCATTCCCTCCAATCTGGTTGCGTCCACGGTTGCCAGCGCGGTTTCCGGCAAGGGCATCAAGCGGCCCTGGTTCGGCGCCAACGGCGCCAGCGTGGGCAACGAAGCGGCGCAAGGCTTGGGGCTGGAGCGGCCGCAAGGCGTGCTGGTGGGCAGCATCTATCCCAACGGGCCCGCGGCCCAGGCCGGGCTGCGCACCGGCGATGTGATCCTGCGCGTGGATGGCCGCGAGGTGAACGATCCGCGCGCGCTGAAATTCCGCATCGCCACCCGCAAGCTGGGCGAGGCCGCGACCTTGGATGTGCTGCGCCAGGGCCAACGCCGGCAGGTCAGCATCCCGCTGCGCGAGGCGCCGGAAAATCCGCCGCGCAGCATCACGCCGCTCGCCGGCAACCATCCTTTCGGCGGCGCGACGGTGGGCAATCTCTCGCCGGCCTTTGCCGAGGAGCTTGGCGTGGATGCGCTGATGACCGGCGTGATGGTGCTGGAGCTTTCGGCAGGTTCGCCGGCGGCGCGGCTGCGCATGCGGCCGGGCGATGTGGTGCTGAAGGTGAATGGCGCCGATATCGCAACGGTGGCCGATCTGCAAAACGTGCTGCGCGTTCAGGCGCAGCAATGGACCCTTCTGATCCGTCGCGGCGAGCAGAATATCCAGCTCACCGTGCGCGCCTGATGACTGCGTCGGAGCCATCGCTGTTCGCCAATCCCGGCGGCGCGCCGCTGGCCGAGCAATTGCGGCCGAAAAAGCTGGAAGACGTGATCGGCCAGGATCATCTGCTGGCGGACGGCGCGCCGCTGGCCCGCATGGTGGCGGCGAAGAAGCTGGCCAGTCTGATCCTCTGGGGGCCGCCCGGCACCGGCAAAACCTCCATCGCGCGCCTGCTGGCCGAAGCGACGGATATGTATTTCGCGCCGCTCTCGGCGGTGTTTTCCGGCGTGGCCGATCTGCGCAAGGCTTTCGAAGCGGCGCGCGGCCGGCGCGAACAGGGCCAGCGCACCTTGCTGTTCGTGGATGAAATCCATCGCTTCAACCGCGCCCAGCAGGATGGCTTCCTGCCTTATGTGGAAGACGGCACCGTGGTGCTGGTGGGCGCCACTACCGAGAATCCCAGCTTCGCGCTGAACGGCGCTTTGCTGTCGCGCGCCGGCGTGCTGGTGCTGCACCGGCTGGACGACGACGCCTTGGAAAATCTGCTGGCCAAGGCGGAAGCCGTGACCGGCCGACCGCTGGCGCTGACCATCGAGGCGCGCGCCGCCCTGCGCGCCATGGCCGACGGCGATGGCCGCTATCTGCTCAACATGGCCGAGCAGATTTTCGAATTGCAGCCCGAGGGCCAGCTCGATCCGGCCAAACTGGCGAGCCTGCTGCAACGCCGCGCGCCGCTTTACGACAAGGGCCAGGAAGAGCATTACAATCTGATCTCCGCGCTGCATAAATCCATGCGCGGCTCGGATTGCGATGCGGCGCTCTATTGGCTGGCGCGCATGCTGGCGGGCGGCGAAGACCCGCTTTACATCATGCGCCGGGTGGCGCGCTTCGCCGTGGAGGATATCGGCATGGCCGATCCCAACGCGCTGCTGCAAGCCATGGCGGCGAAGGAACTCTACGATTATCTCGGCAGCCCGGAAGGCGAGATCGGTCTGGTGCAGGCTGTGGTCTATATGGCCACCGCGCCGAAATCCAATGCGGTATATAAGGCCGAAAGCGCCGCCAAGCGCGCCGCCCGCGAGCATGGTTCGCTGATGCCGCCGATGCATATCCTGAACGCGCCGACCAAGCTGATGAAGCAGCTGGGCTATAGCGACGGCTATGCCTACGACCACGACACGGCGGAAGGCTTCTCCGGCCAGAATTATTTTCCCGATGGCATGGAGCGCCGGCAATTCTATCGCCCGAAGGAACGCGGCTTCGAGCGTGAAGTTATAAAAAGATTGGAATACTGGCAAAAACTTCGAGAGAAGAAACAATCTGAGGGTGCGTGAACGAAGCTGGAATATTCGCGTCCGGCTTCCTAAGTATATCTTAACCCTCAGTTATCTATGGTGCCATGATGGCTGCCACCGATCAGACTCAGCGCTCGCTCGCCCGCACCGGCATGATCTTCGCCGGCGCGATGGCGTTGCTCGGCCTGGCGGGTTATATGGGGCTGGAGATCGTCATCGACGATGAAAAGCCTTACTACACGCCGGGCAAAGTGCCCTCGCGGGACGATTGCTTTTATGAGAAAATCAATCGCTTCAAGAATCTGAACAAGCAAATCCTTTTCCAGGCCGCCCAGGAATGCGAACTCGAAGTACAGTCGATCGAAGGACACGAACAGGAGCGGCTGGAATGGCTGGAGCGCAAGGCCGAGGCCGCGCGAAATCGGCCGGCGGCGCCGGCCGCGCAGGAGCCGCAGCCGCAGCAGGAGCTGGATCGCGTGCGCCGCGTGTGGCGCTAGACGATCAGCAAGAACGTAAGCAAGAGCGGCAGCAGGAACGGCCGCAAGCTCCGGTCCAAGCTCAGCCGGGCCCGCAAAAAAATGCTCCTGACCAAAAGAATGCTCCTGAAAAGAACACCATAACCACCCGCGTCATCGCCGCGGATGAAGCCGATATCCGGCTGGATCGCTGGTTCAAGCGGCATTTTCCCTGGCTCGGCCATGGCAAGTTGGAAAAGCTGCTGCGCACCGGGCAGGTGCGCGTGGATGGCAGCCGCGCCAAGGCGGCGACCCGGCTTGAAGTCGGCCAGAGCATCCGCATTCCGCCGCTGGGCGAACCGCCCAAGGCCGAGGAAAAACCACGCGCGCCAAGGGTGGATGCGGATCGCATCGCCGCCTTGCAGGCCGCCGTGCTGCATAAGGACGATGCGGTGATCGTGCTGAACAAGCCGCCGGGTCTGGCCACCCAAGGCGGCACCGGCATCACCGAACATCTGGATGGCCTGCTGGATTATTTCCGCTTTGGCGCATCCGAGCGGCCGCGCTTGGTGCATCGGCTGGATAAGGATACGTCCGGCGTATTGGTGCTGGCGCGCACGGCATCGGCTGCCGCCAAGCTGGCCGCCGCCCTGCGCAAGCGCGAAGCGCATAAGCTTTATTGGGCGCTCACCGTGGGCGTGCCGAGCCCGCGCGAAGGCAAGATCGACATGCCGCTGGCCAAGCTGCCCGGCGCGCTGGGCGAACGCATGGCGATGGACCCAGAGGGCGGCAAATCCGCCATCACGCTTTACCGCGTGATCGCCACGGCGGGCCGCCGCGCCGCCTGGCTCGGCATGGCGCCGGTCACCGGCCGTACGCATCAACTGCGCGTGCATGCCGCCGCGCTGGGCACGCCGATCGCCGGCGACGGCAAATACGGCGATGCCGAAAACCAGTTGACCGGCGGCATCAGCCGCAAGCTGCATCTGCATGCCCGCGCGCTGCGGCTGGAGCACCCCGATGGCGGCATCCTGCAAGTGAAGGCGCCTTTGCCGCCGCATATGCTGGCATCTTGGGATTTTCTCGGCTTCGACCGCGATGAAGACGATGCCGATGAATGGCTGGAATGAAAAAGCCTTAGAGGAAACGGCCGATGACAATGCCCAAGACCCTGCTTGAACTGGCCGGTGCGCCGAAACTGCCGCTCACCTGGGCGGCCTCGGCTTTGGTGCTGATCGACCATCAGCAGGAATACACCATCGGCAAGCTGCCTTTGGTGGGCATTGATGCCGCCGTGGCCGAGTTGAAAATCCTGCTGGCCGCGGCGCGCCGCGCCGGTGCGCCGGTGGTGCATGTGCGCCATCAAGGCAGGGCTGGCGGCGCGTTCGATCTCGATGCGCCCGGCGGGCAGTATATTCCCGGCCTGGAGCCGGCGGCGGGCGAAGCCGCGATCAACAAGGGTCTGCCCAACAGTTTCGCCAATACCGATCTGAAGGATGTGCTGACCGGCCTTGGCCGCAAGGAGATCATCGTCGGCGGCTTCGCCACGCATATGTGCATCTCGGCCAGCGTCCGCTCGGCGGTGGATAACGGTTTCCGCGTCGGTTTGATCGCCAATGCCTGCGCCACCCGCGACCTGCCGGATCCGCTGGGCGGTGTGCAGAGCGCGGCGGCCATCCATCGCGCCACGCTGGCGGCGCTGAACGACCGTTTCGCCACCGTGGCGGCCGATAGTTCCAGCGTACAGTAAACGGCTATTTCGGCGCCGGCAGCGGCGCGGCGTCGATGCCGCCGCGCGGCACGGCCTGCACTTGCGGCACCGGGGCGAGATTGCGTTGGGCCTCGGTGGGCCGCTGACGCGGTTTGTTGGCGGCGGGCAATTGCGCCCATAGGTTTTCGGCTTCGGCCAAGGGCAGGGCGCGGTCGCCCGGGCGGCAGGCGCGGCTGCGATACAGCAGGCGGCGCGAGGGATAATAGCACCACATCGCCTGTTCGAGGGCGGCGCGCTGCAAGGCTTCGGCTTCCGGCGTGTCGATCCAGCGGCTGCCCGGCGGGCATTGATCGGCGCCGAAAATCTGCTGCTTGGCGTCGTCGTAGCACAGCGCCTGGCCTTCCGCGCGCAGATAGGCCGGCGGTTGCTGTTGCGGCTCGGCCGGAAGCGCCGCGCGCGCAACGCGCTGCTGCTGCGATGGCGGGGGCGGCGGTTCCTGCGAAGCCATGAAGCGCTGTTCGGCCTCGGAGAAGGGGATCGCGGTATAGCCCGGCGCGCAGCGGCCGGTCTGGCTGGGATAGAGCGTGCCGGTATCGGGATTGAAGCAGCTTGCCAGTACCGTGCCGATGCCCTGCGATGCCGGGCGGCTTTCCGCCTTGCCGCCCATGCCGCGATAGAGGCTGCGGTTGATGTCGCGCAGATTGCCCTCCAGCTCGCCGCAGCCGGCCAGCAGAAAAACCGCGATCAGGAGGCAGCCAAGCCTAGCCACGGCCGCGATAGGCGGCCACGCCTTGGTCCGGCAGCCAGAGGCCGGCCGGCATTTTGCCGGTCTGCCAAAACACGTCGATCGGCATGCCGCCGCGCGGATACCAATAGCCGCCGATGCGCAGCCAGCGCGGCTTCGTCGCCTGCACCAGCCGCTCGGCGATGCTGATCGTGCAATCCTCGTGGAAAGCGCCGTGATTGCGGAAACTGGCCAGGAACAGCTTCAGCGATTTGCTTTCCACGATGCGCCGGTTGGGCACGTAGTCGATGCAGAGATGCGCGAAATCCGGCTGGCCGGTGAGCGGGCAGAGGCTGGTGAATTCCGGCTGCACGAAGCGGATGGCGTAGAGCTTGCCGGGATGCGGATTGGGCACGGTTTCCAGCACGGCCTGTTCCGGGCTGGTCGGCGCGGCGACCGGTTTGCCTAGTTGGGTCAGTCCGCTTGGATTGCTGCCGACGGTTTTGGTTTTCTTGCGCATGGCCAACTCGAAATGCTCTGCCTTGATTTGGCCATCAGAATACCTTGGGGCTTCCGCTTTTGCACCCCGCCAGCGCCGCGATTGGCGGCGATAAACAATCCGCGCAGGCAAACCGGGCCATCAACCAAACCCAGGCCCCGGAACCCCGCGTGACGATAACCAGGAGTTTTCCATGTCGATCACCCGCAAGTTCGCCGTTCTTCCCGCCCTGACTTTCGGCCTGATGTTCGGCCTCGCGGCTGCCTCGGCTTCCGCGCAGACCGCCCCGGTCGCCAATCAGGCCGCTACCCAGGCCGCCACCCAGGCGACGACCCAGGCGGTCACTCAGAGCGCTGTTCAGGGCGCCGGCCAGGGCGCCAGCCAGGCCGTGGCCCCGAAGGCCGAAGCCAAGAAGGCCGCTGAGCACAAGGCCGATGCCAAGAAGGCTGCCGAGAAGAAGGCCGACGCCAAGAAGGCCGAGCATAAGCAGGTTGCCAAGAAGGCCGAGGCAAAGACCGACGCGGCGAAAAAGGCCGTGAACTGAAGATTTCCCGGCCGGTGAATGCCTGGCCAGGAAAACAACCCCCGGAATGCGAATTCCGGGGGTTTGTTTTTGTCTGCAAACAGTGCGGTAAACCGCTTTTTATTGCGCGCCGCTTTCCCTTGGGCCGCAGGCATGCGATTCTGCGCCCATGTCCGCCGCCCGATTCACGATTTCATCTGCCGCAGCCGAAGCTCCGCGCCTGGTGCTGTTCGATTGCGACGGCACCCTGGTGGACAGCCAGCATCACATCGTCGCGGCGATGCAGAAGGCTTTCGCCAAGCATGCGCTGGCCGCGCCGGCCGCCGACATGGTGCGCCGCCTGGTCGGCCTGCCGTTGGAGGTTTCCGTGCGCCATCTGCTGCAGGCGATGAATATCGGCCCAGATGACAATACCGATGCCGATGCGGTTGTGGCGGCTTATCGCGAGGCGGCCTTCGCCATGCGCCATGCGCCGGATCACGACGAGCCGCTGTTTCCCGGCCTGCTGGATGCCTTGGCGGCGCTGGAAGGCGATGGCTATCTGCTCGGCATCGCCACCGGCAAGGCGCGGCGCGGCCTGGATGCCACGCTGTCGCTGCATGGCCTGCATGACCGTTTCATCACCTTGCAGACCGCGGATATCGCGCGCGGCAAGCCGGACCCCGACATGGTGCTGCGGGCGATGCGCGAAACCGGCGCCGAGCCGGGCTCGACATTGGTGGTGGGCGATACCACCTTCGACATATTGATGGCCAGAAATGCCGGCGCGCGCGCCGTCGGCGTGGCCTGGGGCTATCACGATCCGGCCGAATTGCTCGAGGCCGGAGCTTTGGCAGTGGCGGAAAGCTACGGCGAGTTGCCGGCGCTGATCCGCGGATTCATGGGAGGCTGAGCATGCGCTTCGTGAAATGGGCATTGGCGATCCTGGCCGTTCTGGTGGTTATCATCGGCGGCCTGGCGGTTTTCGTGTCGAATATGGACGTGAACCGCTTCAAGCCGGAAATCGTTGCCGCGGCCCAGGATGCCACCGGCCGCAAGCTGGATATCGCCGGCGACCTCAAGCTCTCGATCTTCCCCAAGCCTGCCGTCAGCGTGAAAGGCATCAGCTTCGCCAATGCCGCCTGGGGCAGCCGGCCCGAGATGGCCAAGGTGGGCGAATTCAGCGCCGAGGTCGATCTCTTCGCGCTGATCGGCCGCCGCATTCAGGTGGATCGTCTTGTGCTGGCCGATGTGGACGTGCTGCTGGAAAAGGATCGCCAGGGCCGCGCCAATTGGGAATTCAGCGCGCCGGCTAAGCCGCAAGCGCAACCGCAGCCGCAGCAGAAGCCGGCCGCCGATGACGGCAGCGGCATTCAGCTCGGCCTGCCGACGCTGAACAATCTGCTGATGAAGAATATCAAGCTGGCTTACCGCGAGGCGGGGCAGCCGCCCCGGGATGTGCGGCTGGACGAATTCTCGCTGCAAAGCGCGTCCGGCGGCACCATGGCGGCCAAGCTGCGCGCGAATTTCGATGGCAACGATATCGTCGCCGATGGCAGCTTCGGCACGTTGGCGGAAATGATCAGCCCCAGCAAACCCTGGCCGGTGAAGCTGGCGCTTTCGATTCCCAATGCCGATCTGAAGGCCAATCTGGAAGGCAGCATCGCCAATCCCGCCGAGGGCAAGGGCTATGCCGTGAAGCTGTCGGCCGCCGCGCCGGATATCGCCAAACTGGCGAAGCTGGCCGGGCAGACCGCGCCCAGCTTCGGGCCGCTGAATCTCTCCGCCGATGTGAAGGAGCAGGGCGGCCAGCCGGCGATTTCCAATCTCAATCTCGCATTGGGCGAGGAAAAGCTCGGCCGCGTGCAATTGACCGGCGCCATCGCGCAGCCGCTGGCGCAGAAAGGTCTGGCGCTGGCCATCGCTTTCGCCACGCCGGATGCGAAGAAATTCGCCGCCGCGCTGGGGGCCGAAGTGGCGCAGGCGGTGCCGGTGACGGCGAAGTTCAGCATCAAGGATACCGGGCCGATGCGCTTCGCGGTGTCCGACATCGCGGCGCAGATCGCCACCAGCGATATTGCCGGTTCCGGCGAAGTGGCTCTGGCCGGCGCCCGCCCGGCGGTGAAATTCGACCTCGCTTCGAAATCGCTCGATCTCACGCCGCTATTGGGCGAAAGCGGCCAGAAGGCGGCCGGTGGCGGCGCATCCGGCGGAACATCAGGCGGCGCTGCCGGCGGCGGCGGCAAGTCGGATGGCCGGGTCTTCAGCGACGAGCCCTTGCCGCTGGATGGCATGAAGGCCGCCGATGCTGAATTGCGCTTCAAGGCCGATGCCTTCAAGGCCCCGATGGTGGATGCCAAGGCGGTGAATGTGGCGCTGACCCTGAAGGATGGCGCGCTGAGCGTGAAGCCGTTCGGCCTCAATGCCTCGGGCGGCAGCTTCAACGGCGAATTCGCGCTCAATGCCGCCAGCAAGGCTTTGCGGGTGAAGTTGGATGGCGCGAAATTCGGCCTGAGCGATTATCTCAAGGCGCAGAAGATATCCGATGTCATCTCGCGCGATGCCGTCACCGATATGGCCGTCGATCTCACCAGCCAGGGCGGCTCGGTGCGCCAGTTGATGGCCGGCATGAACGGCAAGGTGGTGCTGAAGGTGGGCGAGGGCGAGTTGCGCGACCAGTATCTCGATGTGCTGGGCGGCGATTTCCTCGGCGGCCTGGGCAAGCTGGGGCAGGCCACCGCCAAGACCAAGCTGGAATGCGTGGTGGCCGGCCTGGATATCAAATCCGGCATCGCCACGCCGAAGGCCATTCTGATGGAGACCGGCCGGCTCGGCGTGGTTGCCGAAGGCGAAATCAATCTCGGCACCGAACAGCTTGCCTTGAAGGTCGTTCCGTCACCGCGCGATGCCGGCATTGCGCCGCTGGCGGTGCCGGTGCGGGTGGGCGGCACCTTCGCCAAGCCCAGCTTCGCGCCCGATGCGGCGGCGGCGGCCAAGGGCGCTTTGGGCGCGGTGGCCGGCGCGGCGCTGATGGGCCCGGCGGCGATCCTGATGCCGATGATGAGCAGCGGTTCTTCCGACAGCGAACGCGGCCCCGCCGCTTGCGCAAAGGCGGTGGCGCTGGCCGAAGGCAAGCCGGTGCCGCAATCTTCCACCGCGAAATCCGGTCAACAGCAGCAGCAACAACAGCAGAGCGGCAATCCGCTGCAGAATTTGCAGCGCGGCCTCGGCGGCCTGCTGAAGCGGTAAGCGGCATGCGGCGTTTCTACAAGGCGGTCGGCATCGCGCCGGCCGCCGCTTCCGGCGTTGATGGCTATCATGTGCTGCTGGATGGCCGGGTGCTGAAAACCCCGGCCAAGCGCGACATGCTGTTGCCCAATGCGGCCCTGGCCGAGGCGGTGGCGGCGGAATGGGCGGCGCAGGACGAGCAGATCAAGCCGGAAAGCATGCCGCTGATGCGCTTTTGCGCCACGGCGCTGGACCGTGTGGCGCAGGATCGCGGTTTGACCATCGACGAACTGACGCGCTATGGCGGCTCGGATCTGCTGTGCTATCGCGCCGAGGAGCCGCCCGCGCTGGCCGAACGCCAGCAACGCGAATGGCAGCCGCTGCTGGATTGGTTCGCGCAGCGCTACGATATCGGCCTCAACGTCACCACCGGCATCATGGCTGTGAAGCAGCCGGAGGATTTGCCGGCCCGGCTGGCGCGCATTCTGGAAGCGCTGGATCATTTCCGGCTGGTGGCTCTGCATGGCGCCACCACGGCCAGCGGCTCGCTGGTGATCGGCTTGGCGCTGCTGTCGGGCCATGCGGATGCCGATGCCGCTTACCGGGCCGGCCAGCTCGACGAACTGTTTCAGACCGAAGCCTGGGGCGAGGACGAGGAAGCCGCCGAGCGCCGCGCCGGCTTGCAGGAAGAACTGCGCCAGATCGAACGCTTCCTGGCGCTGCTCTGATGAGAATCCGGCCTTAGAATTCCTTCCAATCGTCGTCATCGGGCAGCACGGGGCGTGCCGGGGCCGGAGCTGGCGTCTTTGCCGCGGCAGGCGGCATTTTCGGCGCGGCGGCAGGCGGGGCAGGGGGCTTGGCGATGACGGGTTTTTTCACAGGCAGCGGCGCGACCGGCGCGATCTTGCGGGGCGCGGCCGCCGGCGCGGACTTGGCTGCTTGCGGCGGCATCATCGTTGCGGATTTGATCGGCATGGCCACAGGTTTGCGCGCGGCTTCATCGCCCAATTTGAAATAGGCCACCATTCCGGCCAGCGCCTGCGCCTGGCTGGCCAGGCTTTGCGCGGCGGCGGTGGTCTGCTCCACCAGCGCGCCATTGCGCTGCGTCATTTCGTCCATGCTGCCGACGGCGCGGTTCACGTCTTCCAGGCCGCTGGATTGTTCGCTGCTGGCGGCGGCGATTTCGCTGACGATATCGGCCACCTTCTTGATGGCGGCGACGATGTCGCCCAAGGTGACGCCGGCCTGGTTCACCAACTGCACGCCTTTGCGCACTTGGCTGTTGGAGGCCTGGATCAGCGCCTTGATATCCTTCGAGGCATTGGCCGAGCGTTGCGCCAGCGCACGCACTTCCTGCGCCACGACCGCGAAGCCCTTGCCGGCCTCGCCGGCGCGCGCGGCTTCGACGGATGCGTTCAACGCCAGCAGGTTGGTCTGGAAGGCGATCTCGTCGATCAGGCCGACGATATCGCCGATCTTCTGCGCGCTGCCTTCGATCTCGCTCATCGCGGTCACCGCTTCGGTGGTGATCGCCCCGCCTTTTTCGGCGATGTCGCGGGCATTGCCTGTGAATTGGTTGGCGGCCTGAGCATTCTCGGCATTCTGCTTCACCGTGGAGGTGACTTCATGCATCGAAGCGGCGGTCTCTTCCAGATTGGCGGCCTGGGTTTCGGTGCGCTGCGCCAGGTCTTGGCTGCCGACGGAGATTTCATCGGCCGCCTCGCGCACGGTGGCGGAAAGATCGGCGAGTTTGCGCACCACGCCGCCGATCTGCTCGGTCACCGCATTGGTATTCGCCGCCAGGGCGCCGAACAGGCCGGGATATTCCGTGCTCAGCTTGCGGGTCAGGTCGGCGGCGTG
>JAYSEE010000062.1:0-14665 GCA_041914045.1 Ferrovibrio sp.
CATGCCACCGAAAAAGACCCCTGGGCGATGGAATGGATGAAGACCAATTCCGCCGCCGGCGGCGCTTATAAGCTGGAGAAATGGTCGCCCGGCCAAGAAACCGTGCTGGTGCGCAACGACGATTGGAAAAGCGGCCCGCTGCCCAAGATCAAGCGCGTGATCATGCGCGAGGTGCCGTCGGCCGGCAATCGCCGCGCGCTGATGGAACGCGGCGATGCCGATATCTCGGTGGATATGCCGCAGAAGGATTCCGCCGAACTGGTCGCCGGCAAGGACGGCAAGTACAAAGTGGTGGGCGTGCCGATCGAGAATTCGCTGAAATATATCGGCATGGTCACCACGCAGAAGCCGTTCGATGATCCCCGCGTGCGCCAGGCCATCGCCTATGCCACGCCGTTCGACCAGATCTACAAGACCGCCATCTACGGTCGCGGCATTCCGATGTCGGATGGTCCGGACGGCGCGCCCAAGGATGCGTCCTGGCCGCAGCCCTTCCCGGTGAGCACCGATCTCGCCAAGGCCAAGAAGCTGCTGGCCGAAGCCGGTTATCCCGATGGCTTCGAAACCACCATTTCCATCGACCTGGGCGATGCCACGGCGTCCGAGCCTGAGGCCGTGCTGCTGCAGCAAGCGCTGGCGCAGATCGGCATCAAGACCACCATCGAGAAGATTCCGGGCGCCAATTTCCGCAACGCCATGCTGCAGAAGAACCGCCCGCTGCATATCGCCTCGTTCGGCGGCTGGCTGAACTTCCCGGATTATTACTTCTTCTGGGGCTATCACGGCCAGAATGCGGTGTTCAACACCATGTCCTACAAGAATCCCAAGATGGATGCGCTGATCGACGCCGCGCGCTACGAAGCCGATCCGGCCAAGTACAAGCAGGATGTGATGGGCTTCATCAAGATGTCGATGGATGAGATGCCGCGCGTGCCGCTGTATCAGCAGATCCTCGATGTGGGCATGCAGAAGAACATCAAGGGCTATACCTACTGGTTCCATCGCCAGCTCGATGTGCGCCAAATCGAGAAGATGTAAGCAAGGCTAGCGGGGCAGGAGGGCCGTAACGATGCTGCTGCTGATCGGCAAGCGATTGCTCAGTGCGCTTCCCAGCGTGATCGGCGTGCTGATCGTCACCTTCCTGCTCACCCGCGCCTTGCCGGGCGACCCGGCGGCGTATTTCGCCGGGCCCGCCGCCACGCCGCAAGCGATTGCCGAAATCCGCAAATCGCTCGGGCTGGATAAAAGCCTGCCCGAGCAATTCGTGGTCTATGTGAAGGATCTGTCGCGCGGCGATCTCGGCAATTCCATCGCTACCGGCCGTCCGGTGCTGGAAGAAGTGCGCACCCGCCTGCCGGCTTCGCTGGAACTCACCTTGCTGGGATTGGTGGTCTCCGTCGGCATCGCGGTGCCGCTGGGCGTGCTGGCCGCCACTAGGCCGGGCTCCTGGATCGACCATGCCTGCCGCGTGGTGACGACGGCGGGCGTATCCTTGCCGGCTTTCTTCACCGGCCTGCTGCTGATCTATGTGCTGTATTACATCCTGGGCTGGGCGCCGGCGCCGCTCGGGCGGCTGGATATTTTCTATTCCTCGCCGCGCGACGTGACCGGGCTGTATCTGATCGACAGCCTGCTGGAAGGCAATTTCGAATTGTTCATCGCCGCGTTGAAGCAGTTGATCCTGCCATCCTTCACCCTGGCGGTATTCACCCTGGCGCCGATCGCGCGCATGACGCGGGCCTCGATGCTGGAAGTGCTGTCCAGCGATTTCATCCGCACCGCCAAGGCCAGCGGATTGCGGCCCGGCAAGGTGATCTACGCTTATGCCTTCCGCAATGCCATGCTGCCGGTGATCACCACTTTGGGCATGGTGTTCTCCTTCCTGCTCGGCGCCAATGTGCTGGTGGAGAAGGTATTCTCCTGGCCGGGCATCGGCACCTTCGCCATCGAAGCGCTGATCGCCTCGGATTACGCGCCGATCCAGGGCTTCGTGCTCACCATGGCGCTGATGTATGTGCTGCTCAATCTGGCCATCGACATCCTCTACATCGTGATCGACCCGCGCGTGGGCTTCGAAGCATGAACGAGACCTGGAAGCATATCCGCTATGTGCTGACCGAAAACCCGGTCACGCTGTTCGCCTTCGGGCTGTTCGGCCTGCTGCTGATCTGCGCCCTGTTCGGGCCCTGGCTGGCGCCGCACGATCCGCTCTTCACCGATGCGGCGCGGGCGCTGAAGCCGCCCTCGGCGCAGCATTGGTTCGGCACCGATGCGTTGGGTCGCGATATTTTCAGCCGCGTGCTGGCGGCGACGCGGCTCGATCTCGGCATCGCGTTTTCGGCGGTGATCCTCACTTTCGGCATCGGCGCCATCGCCGGCATCGCGGCGGGCTATTTCGGCGGCTGGACCGACCGCGTGGTGGGCCGCATTTCCGACACCATCATGGCGTTTCCGCTTTTCGTGCTGGCGATGGGCATCGTGGCCGCGCTCGGCAACACGGTGGGCAATATCGTGATCGCCACCGCCATCATCAACATGCCGCTCTATGCCCGCGTGGCGCGCGCCGAGGCCAATATCCGCCGCAATGCCGGCTTCATCGAGGCGGCCAGATTGTCGGGCAATTCGGAAGGCCGGATTTTGTTCATGCATATCCTGCCCAACATCCTGCCGATCCTGATGGTGCAATGCTCGCTCACCATGGGCTATGCGATCCTGAACGCGGCGGGCCTCAGCTTCATCGGCTTAGGCATCGCGCCGCCCACGCCGGAATGGGGCATTCTTGTCGCCGAGGGCGCGCAATACATCATTTCCGGCGAATGGTGGGTGGCGCTGTTTCCCGGCCTGGCGCTGATGCTGGCGGTATTCTGCTTCAACCTGCTGGGCGATGGCTTGCGCGACATGGTGGATCCCCGGAGGCGCACATGAGTGCGCCGACTCATATGCATGGCGAGGCGCATAGCCGGAGGCGCACATGACTTCTGTACCGCTTCTCGAAGTCAAAGACCTGAGCGTGGAATTCCGCACCCGCGGCGGCATCGTGAAAGCGCTGGATGGCGTGGACTTCGCCGTCGAGAAGGGCGAGATGATCGCCATCGTGGGCGAATCCGGCTCGGGCAAATCGGTTTCCGCCTATACGATCATGGGCATTCTCGATCCGGCCGGCAAAGCCACCTCGGGCAGCGCGGTGTTCGGCGGGCTCGATCTGCTCGGCGCCAAGGAAGCCGCTTTGCGCGAATTGCGCGGCCGCGAAATGTCGATGATCTTCCAGAATCCGCGCGTGGCGCTCAATCCGATCCGCCGGGTGGGCGCGCAGATCGCGGATGTGCTGATCGAACATGGCGGCGTCACCCGCGCCGAGGCGCCCAAACGCGCCATCGAAATGCTGAAGAAGGTGCGCATCCCCGATCCGGAGCGGCGCGCCAAGGCTTATCCCTTCGAGCTTTCCGGCGGCATGTGCCAGCGCATCATGATCGCCATCGCGCTGGCCTGTTCGCCCAGGCTGCTGATCGCCGACGAACCCACCACCGGCCTGGATGTGACCACCCAGGCGGTGATCATGGACCTGATCGCCGAGCTGGGCGCGGCGCAGGGCATGGCCACCGTGCTGATCACCCATGATCTCGGCATGGCGGCGGAATATTGCAACCGCATCGTGGTGATGCATGCCGGCCATGTGGTGGAAACCGCGTCCACCGCCGAATTGTTCAGCCATCCGCGCCATCCCTATACCGCGCGGCTGATCGCCGCCACGCCGCGCCCCACGGCTTCGCTGCGCAGCCTGCAATCGATCCCCGGTTCGCTGCCCGATCTGCGCGCCGCCGGCATTCCGCCTTGCCGCTACAGTTTGCGCTGCGAGCGCAAGACCTCCGATTGCGACAAGCCCTTGCCCGTGCATAAAGAGGCAGACGGCGCCCTGGTGGCCTGCTGGAATCCGCTATGACAAATCAAGCTGCCCCGCTGCTGGATGTAACCGCGCTCTACAAGCTGTTTCCGGTGGGCAAGCCTGCCCCGTTCTATAAGCGGCCGGCCGGCGAATGGCTGAAAGCCGCGCCGCCTTCGTCCAAGCTGCATGCGGTGGACAATGTGAATTTCAACATCGCGCGCGGCGAGACGATGGGTCTGGTCGGCGAAAGCGGATGCGGCAAATCCACTTTGGTGCGGCTGCTCACCCGTTTGCTCGACCCCACCGCTGGCGGCATCCAGTTGAATGGCGAGGAGATCGGCCAGATGCCGGCCAAGGGCTTCGGCTCCAGCCCCTATCGGCCGCGCATCCAGATGGTGTTCCAGGATGCGACCGACAGCCTGAATCCGCGCTACACGGCCTTCGATGCCATCGCCGATCCGATCAACCGGCTGAAGCCGATGGCGTCGGATGCGCTGGCGAAACGCGTGGCGGAACTGGCCGATCTCTGCGGCCTGCCGCAGGCCCTGCTGTCGCGCTTTCCGCATCAATTGTCGGGCGGCCAGAAGGCCCGCGTGGGCATCGCGCGCGCCATCGCCGTCGATCCCGAATTGCTGATCCTGGACGAACCCACGGCGGCGTTGGACGTGTCGGTGCAGGTGGTGATCCTGCAATTGCTGGACGATCTGAAGCAGCGCTTAGGCATGAGCTATCTGTTCGTCAGCCACGATCTCAACGTGGTGCGGCTGCTCTGCGACCGCGTGATGGTGATGTATCTCGGCAAGATCGTGGAGATCGGGCCGGCGGAATCGGTGTTCCGCAATCCGCGCCATCCTTATACGCAAGCCTTGCTGTCGGCGATTCCGCATTTCGAGCCCGGCGCGCCCAGCGCGCGCATCCGCCTGGGCGGCGAGCCGCGCAGCCCGATCGACCCGTCGCCCAATGTCTGCCGTTTCATGGGGCGTTGCCCGAAAAGCATCGGACAATGCGAAACCGCCATGCCGCAATTGCGCCCGATGGCGCCGGAGCATCAGGCCGCATGCCATCTGGCGGACCCCGATGCCGATCTGATAAGGGGTGCAGCATGACGCAAAAGCCCTTCGATGCCGAAACCTATGCCGATCTGGCCGCCGATCTGGCC
The DNA here is from genome assembly GCA_041914045.1 of Ferrovibrio sp. Taxonomy (GTDB): domain Bacteria; phylum Pseudomonadota; class Alphaproteobacteria; order Ferrovibrionales; family Ferrovibrionaceae; genus Ferrovibrio. The sequence goes on from JAYSEE010000062.1 coordinate 5,043, forward strand.
GGCTTGTCCATTCCGGCGGAATGCCGCGCCGGCGTGATCGACAATCTGCGCCGCGCCCATGGCATCGCGCAGGCCTTTCTCGGCCAGCCGCTGGCCGATGAAGCCGAGCCGGGCGGGATATTCATCCCCAAGGGGCTGCCATGATCTCGATCGCCAGCCTGGGCCATGAAATCGCGGCGGCCGTGCGCGCCGGTCAGGTCAGCGCCACGGAAGTCGTGCAGGTCTTTCTGGATCGCATCGCGGCGGTGAACGGACAACTGGGCGCTTTCACCGATGTCGCCGCCGAACGGGCGCTTGCCAAGGCCGCCGCCATCGACGCGGCGCGGGCGCGCGGCGAATCCCTGGGCGCGCTGGCCGGCATGCCGTTCGCCGTGAAGAACCTGTTCGATATTGCCGGGCTGCCCACTTTGGCCGGCTCGAAGATCAACCGCGAGAAAGCCCCGGCGCAGGCCGATGCCGTGCTGGTGCAGCGGCTGGAGGCGGCCGACGCGATTCTGCTCGGCGGCCTCAACATGGGCGAATACGCCTACGACTTCACCGGCGAGAATGCGCATTACGGCCCCTCGCGCAATCCGCACGATCCCACGCGGATGAGCGGCGGCTCCTCGGGCGGTTCGGGCTCCGCCGTGGCCGGCGGCATGGTGCCGCTCAGCCTGGGCTCGGATACCAACGGCTCGATCCGCGTGCCGTCATCGCTTTGCGGCCTGTTCGGCTTGAAGCCGACTTTCGCGCGGCTGTCGCGCCATGGCAGCTATCCTTTCGTGTTCAGCCTGGATCATCTGGGCCCGCTGGCGCGCAGCACGCGCGATCTGGCGCTCGGCTACGATGCCATGCAAGGCCCCGATCCGCTCGATCCGGCCTGCGCGCAGCGGCCCAAGGAAGCCGCCATGCCGCATCTGGAAGCCGGCATTGCCGGCCTGCGCATCGCCGTGCTGGATGGCTATTTCGCCGAAGGCGCGGAGCCCGAGGCGCTGGCCGCCGTTTCCGCCTTCGCCAAGGCGCTGGGGGCCACGCGGCATGTGCGGATCGCGGAAGCCGCCGCCGGCCGCGCGGCGGCCTATGTGATCACCAATATCGAGGGCGCGAATCTGCATCGCCAACGCCTGCGCGACCGGCCGATGGATTTCGATCCCGATACGCGCGACCGTTTCCTGGCCGGCCTGCTGCTGCCCGGCGAATGGTATGCCCAGGCGCAGCGCTATCGCCGCCACTATTGCGCCCAGGTGAATGCGCTGTTCAAGGATGCGGATATCCTGCTGGCGCCGGCCACGCCGTGCAGCGCGCCCAAGCTGGGCCAGAAGATGATGAAGATCGGCGGTGTGGATTTGCCGGTGCGCGCCAATCTCGGGCTTTACACGCAGCCGATCTCGTTCGCCGGCCTGCCGGTGGTGGCCGCGCCTTATACCGAAGGCGCGTTGCCGATCGGCGTGCAGATCATCGCCGCGCCCTGGCGCGAGGATCTGGCTTTGCGCGTGGCGCGGCATCTGGAACAAAGCGGCGTGGCCGCGGCGAGGCTGCCATGAATTACGAGATCAATATTCCCGACGTGCTGGCGGAAGTGACCGCCGCCTTTCAGCGTTACGAGGCCGCGTTGGTGAGCAACGACGTGGCGGTGCTGGATGAATTATTCTTCAAGCATCCCGTCACGCTGCGATTCGGCGTAACGGAAAATCTCTATGGCTACGACGCCATCGCGGCTTTCCGGTCCGGGCGTTCGCCGGTCGGCCTGGCGCGGCGCATCTTCAACACCGTGATCACCACTTATGGTCGAGATTTCGGCACGGCCAATACGGAATTCCAGCGCGATGGCAGCAGCAAAACCGGCCGCCAGAGCCATACATGGTTGCGAACGCCCGATGGCTGGCGCATTGTCGCAGCCCATGTCAGCCTGCTGGAGCAACCCAAGGGCTGATTTTTCATTCAGCCTGGATGTTCCATGACTCTCGACATTACGCAGATTCTGTTTTTCGGCGGCCTGCTGCTGGCCGCCGGCGCGGTGGCCGGCATCACGGCCGGCCTGCTCGGCGTGGGCGGCGGCATCGTGATCGTGCCGGTGCTGTGGCATCTTTTCGCCAGCTTGGGCATCGACGAGTCGGTGCGCATGCATGTGGCGGTGGGCACCTCGCTGGCCACCATCATCGCCACCTCGGCTTCCAGCGTGCGCGCGCATCATCGGCGCGGCGCGGTGGATTTCGATCTGCTGAAAAGCTGGGGACCATGGATTTTCGTCGGCGTGCTGATCGGCACGGCGATTGCCGGCCATGTGAAGGGCCCGGTGCTGACGGCGGTATTCGCCAGCGTGGCGGCCGTCGTGTCGCTGCATATGGGCTTCGGCAAGCCGGAATGGCGGCTGGCGGAAAGCCTGCCCAAGGGCCCGGGCAAGGCCGGGCTGGCCGGGCTGATCGGCACCATCTCGGCCATGATGGGCATCGGCGGCGGCACCCTCAGCGTGCCGATCCTGTCGCTGTTCGGCTATCCGATCCATCGCGCGGTGGGTACGGCGGCGGCCATCGGCTTCATCATCGGCATACCCGGCGCCATCGGCTTCATCTTGGCCGGCTGGGATGCGCCGAATCGGCCGCCATTTTCCCTGGGCTATATCAGCCTGCTGGGCTTCGCGCTGATCCTGCCCACCTCCACCATGCTCGCTCCGGTGGGCGCAAAGCTGGCGCATGGCCTCAACACCCGCAATCTCAAGCGGGTCTTCGCCGTTTTTCTAGGTTTCACCGCGTTGCGGATGTTCTACGATCTGCTCTTCTGAGCAGGAAAGGCATGCATACCGGATGTTGAACACGCCGCGCGCTCGCCGGGGCATGGTCACCGCGCCGCATCATCTGGCGGCGCAGGCGGGCCTTGCCGTGCTGCGCGAGGGCGGCAATGCCATCGAGGCGGCCATCGCGGTGGCGGCGGCTTTGTCGGTGGTCTATCCGCATATGACCGGCATCGGCGGCGACGGCTTCTGGCTGGTGGCAGAGCCGGGGCAGGCGCCGCAGGCCATCGAAGGCTGCGGCGCGGCGTTGATGCAGGCGACGGATGCCGCCTATGCCGGGCTTGGCGCGATCCCCTGGCGCGGCACGCTGGCGGCCAACACCATGGCCGGCGCGATTTCGGGTTGGGACGCGGCCTTGCGGACGGCCGCGCGCTGGGGCGGCAAGCTGCCCTTGTCGCGCCTGGTGGAAGAGGCGGCGTGGCATGCCGAGCAGGGCTTCGCGGTATCGCAAAGTCAATCCGAACTGACCGCCGAGAAGCTGCCCGAATTGCGCGATGCGCCGGGCTTCGCGGAAACCTTCCTGATTGATGGCCGTGCGCCGCGCACCGGCGAAACCATGAAACTGCCGCGCTTGGCGGCCACTTTGCGGCAATTGGCGCAGGATGGCCCGGACAGCTTCTATCGCGGCAAGCTGGCAGCGGCCATCGCCGCCGATCATGCCCGCATCGGCGGCTTATTGAAGCCCGACGATCTGGCAAGCCATCAGGCGCGCCGGCCGGCGCCGCTGAGCGTGAAGCTGCGCAAGGCGCGGCTGTATAATTTCGCGCCGCCCACCCAGGGCTTCGCCTCGCTGATGATCCTGGCCTTGTTCGAGCGTTATGTGCGGCATATCGGCCTGCGCGAGGCGGAGGGCTTCGCCTTCCTGCATGGCTTGGTGGAATCGACCAAGCAGGCCTTCATGGTGCGCGACCGCATCCTGGGCGATCCCGATGCCATGCCGGTGCCGGCGGAACGCTATCTGGAAGGCGAGATGCTGGATCTGCTGGCGATGCGGATGCAGCCGTTCCGCGCCTTGCCCTGGCCGCATGCCGCCGAGCCGGGCGATACCGTATGGCTGGGCGTAAGCGATGGCGCGGGCCGGCAGGTCAGCTATATCCAGAGCATCTATTTCGAATTCGGCTCGGGCTGCGTGCTGCCGGAAACCGGCATCAACTGGCAGAATCGCGGCAGCAGCTTCACGCTGATCGGCGATGGCCCGCGCCGCCTGGCGCCGGGGCGGCGGCCGTTCCATACGCTCAATCCCGCCATGGCGCGTTTCGACGATGGCCGCGCCATGGTGTATGGCACCATGGGCGGCGAGGGCCAGCCGCAAACCCAGGCCGCGATTTTCAGCCGCTACGGTCTGTTCGGCCAGGATTTGCAGACCGCCGTTACCGCGCCGCGCTGGCTGTTGGGCAAGACCTGGGGCCAGACCAGCATGGGCCTGAAGCTGGAAGACCGTTTCGATCCCGCCATGGTGGCCACCTTGCGGGCGGCCGGCCATGAAGTGGATTTGCTGCCGGCCTTCACCTCCACCATGGGCCATGCCGGCGCCATCGTGCGGCATAAGGACGGCTTGCTGGAAGGCGCCGCCGATCCGCGCAGCGATGGCATTGTCGCCGCTTTCTAGCGTATCCTGCGCCGATGAAGCCGATTGCAGAGATCGCGGCGCTGTCCCCGGTGATACCCGTCGTGGCGCTGGACGCGCCGCAGGATGCCGTGCCGCTGGCGGAAGCCTTGCTGGCCGGCGGCATCAGGGTGATCGAGGTGACGCTGCGCACGCCCCAGGCCTTGCAGGCCGCCGCCGCCATCGCCAGGTCGGGCCTGGATATCGCGCTCGGCATCGGCTCGATTCTGGATCATCGCCAGCTTGCCGCCGCCCGCGATGCCGGCGCGCAATTCGTCGTTACCCCCGGCACGCCGCCGGCCCTGGCGCAGGCGCTGGCGCAGCTTGAAAAAGCCGATGGCATTCCCGCCCTGCCGGGTGCGGCCACGGCCAGCGAGATGCTGGCTTTGCGCGGCCTAGGCTTCACGCATTTGAAATTCTTTCCCGCCGAAGCGGCTGGCGGCGTCGCTTATCTGAAAGCCCTGGCCGGGCCGATGCCCGATCTGCGCTTCTGCCCCACCGGCGGCATTGATCTGGAAAAGGCCAAGGCCTATCTGGCATTGAACAGCGTGCCTTGCCTGGGCGGATCCTGGCTGGCGCCCGAGGCGATGATCCGCGCCCGCGACTGGGCCGGCATCGCCGCCCGCTGCGCTGATGCCTTGCAGGCCTTGCGCGGGGCGTGATGGCCGGTCTGCCCACGCTGATTTTCGGGATCGTGCTGGCGGCGGTGTATTTCATGCCGGCGCTGATCGCGCATCGCCGCCGCGTGCCGCGCGCCGGCCTGATCCTGCTGGCCAATTTGGCTCTGGGCTGGACCGTGCTGGGCTGGATCGTTCTGCTGCTGCTGGCCCTGCGGCCGGCCGCGTTCGGCCAAAAATTCAGATAATTCCTTGGCGGGGCAGGCGGTTAGGTCTTGCCAAGCCGCCCGCCAAAGTCGAAAATCCCCCGGTCAGTACGGCACCGGGGGCCCCAAAACGTGCAGCCGAAACGACGGATCGGAAACTTCTGCCTGAAGTTGGCTGGCAAGGCGGCGCAGGCTGTCGCCGCATTGCTGCTGCTCGCCATGGCCGAAACGGCTGCGGCGCAAACCCTGCCGCAATATGCCGGCGATATTCATCTCGGCGTCGGCTCCTGCGCCGGCTCCACCTGCCATGGCGCGGTCACGCCCTGGCGCGGCTCCACCGTGCTGCAGAACGAATACGTCACCTGGCAGAGCAAGGATCCGCATTCCAAGGCCTATGCCATCCTGCTGAACGAGGCTTCGCGGCGCATCGCGCGCAATCTCGGTCTGCCCAATGCCCATGAGGCGAAGATCTGCCTGGATTGCCACGCCAATAATGTGCCGGCGAACATGCGGTCGAAGACCTTTCAGATTTCCGACGGCGTAAGCTGCGAAGCCTGCCATGGCGGTTCGGTGCGCTGGCTCGGCGTGCATATCTCCGGCTCGGCCAACCATGCGCAGAACGTGGCCGCCGGCATGTATCCCACCGAAGACCCGGTGGCGCGCGCCAAGCTGTGCATGAGCTGCCATGTCGGCACCAAGGATAAGTTCGTCACCCATAAGATCATGGGCGCCGGCCATCCGCGCATGCCGTTCGAACTGGATACCTTCACCGTTACCCAGCCGGCGCATTTCCGCGTCGATGCCGATTACCAGCAGCGCAAGCGCGTGGCCGATCCGGTGCAGACCTGGGCGGTGGGCCAGGCCGTGGCCGTGCAGATGACGCTGGAAGGCCTCGCCGATCCCAACCGCAACCGCCAGGGCATCTTCCCTGAACTGGTCTTCTTCGATTGCCATGCCTGCCATCATCCGATGTCGAATCTGCGTTGGGAGCCGCGCGCCTCCACCGGGCTCGGCCCCGGCGTGGTGCGGTTGGCCGATGGCAACATGATCATGCTGCGCATCATCGTGGGCCAGATCGATCCGGCCTTGGGCGAACGCCTGCTGCAGCAGAGCCGCGCCCTGCATGCCGCCACCGCGCAAGGCATGGATGCGGTGGCCGCCGCCGCCGCCGCCATGCGCGGCATTGTCGATCCGCTGGTCGGCCGCCTGGCGCAAACCCGCTTCGACGGCAAGGCGATGGGCGAATTGCTGCGCGCCGTGATCCGCGAGGGCCTGGGCCGCGAATACACCGACTACGCCGCCGCCGAACAGGCCACCATGGCCATCGCCGCCATCCTCAACGCGATGAAGCGCGGCGGCCATATAGATGAAGGCCAGTTCAAGCGTTACGACGCGGTGCTGGATAAAGCCTACAAAGCAGTGGAGCGCGACGAAGCCTTCAAGCCGAAGGATTTCATCGCGGCGCTGGATGCGCTCGATCAAGTGGTGCTGAAGAACTGAACATCGAAGAACTGAAGCGGGCCGGCATTCGACGGCCCTTGAAGCGCGGGAGCCGAGCGGACAGCCGGCCCCGCGTTTTGCGTTTCAGGCGCAACGCGGCTATCGGTTGCTCATTTGCATCCTGCCTCGGCTCTGGCCTGTACCAAGCCGGCAGGCGGCTTAGCATGGCGTCCCAGGCGTCGTTGTCGAGCAGGTTGCCGCTGTAATCCTTCCAGGGCAGTTGGCCAGGCGGCGGTTGTTTGGGCTGCTGTGGATTCTTGGCCGGGGCGACCTTGAGGCCGTTCTCCTTCTGGAATTTCTCGATGGCTTCATGGTCGAACATGCCCCAATAGCCGGTGGAGCCTTCTGTCTTGTCGGCATCGAGAAACCCTTCCCGGTGCAGCAGGCTTTGCACCTTGAACACATCGCCCCTAATTCATGTAAAGGGGCCGGTTCTTGCCCTGCTTGCCGACGGCATCCTCCAGCTTGAAGGCACCTCCCTCGCCGAACAGGGAGTTCAGCGAGGCATCCCCACGCCAATCGGCCCGCGCGGCTTCCAGCTTGTTGCCGATATCGGATTCTTCCTCTTCCTGGTCCCAGAGATGGCTATCCCGTCCCAGCGGGTCGCGGATAGCCTCGGAGGAGGAGGGATTGGGTTTGATGGCGCGGGGATGACGGGCAGAGGCGGCTGTGTTGCGAAGAAAACGGCGAAGCGGAAGCGGCTGCGTTAGGACGGTTTTTCCGCCGTCATGAAATAATTCACGCCGGTATCGCGGCTCAGGCTCCAGCGTTCGCTCAAGGGGTTGTAGCTGGCGCCGCGCACATCGGTCACGCTCAGGCCGGCATCGCGCAGCAGCTTGGCCAGCTCATGCGGCTTTAGGAATTTCTTCCAATCATGGGTGCCGGGCGGCAGCCAGCGCAGCAGGTATTCCGCCCCCACGATTGCCAGCGCATAGGCTTTCGGGCTGCGGTTGAGCGTGGAGGCGATCAGCAGGCCGTCGGGCCGCAGCAATCGGCTGCAAGCGGCGAAAAACCCTGCCGGATCGGCCACATGCTCGACGATTTCGAGCGCCAGAACGGCATCGAATTGCTCGCCGGATTCCGCCAAGGCCTCGGCGGAGCTGCAACGGTAATCAATATCCAGACCGCTCTGGCCGGCATGCAGGCGGGCCACGGCGATATTGCGCTCGCCGGCATCGGCGCCGGTAACCCGGGCTCCCATGCGGGTCAGCGGTTCGGAAACCAAGCCGCCGCCGCAGCCGATATCCAGCAGCCGCAGGCCGTTCAAGCCGGCTTCGGCGGCCAGGCCGAAATGGCCCTGCAAGGCGTCGCGGATATAGCCCAGCCGGACCGGATTGAAGCGATGCAACGGGGCGAATTTGCCACGCGGGTTCCACCAATCCGCCGCCATCGCCGAGAAGCGGGCGATTTCCGCCGGATCCACGCTATTTCCGCCCGGTAAACCGGCATTTTCCGGGCTGCCGGCAAGGCTTTCTGACTGGACGCTCATGGGCAACTCCGGAGGCCGGTTTTCGGCCGCAACTTTCTCGCGCCGCTCGGCTTGTTTCGGCGGCATGCCGAGAGTATTAAGTAGCCGCCTTTTCGGGCGGGCCCAGCCGGTTCGGCGGGCGGCGGGCCGGGAAACAGTCTACAACGGAACAGCAAACGGGATCGAGCCGCATGGCGCGCTTGGTGATGAAATTCGGCGGCACGTCGGTCGGCTCGCCCGAGCGGATCAAGAATGTCGCGCAAAAGGTGAAGCGCGAAGTGGAGGCCGGCAACCAGGTTGCCGTTGTGGTCTCCGCCATGTCGGGCGAAACCAATCGCCTGGTGGATCTGTGCAAGCAGATTGATCCGGTGCACGACCAGCGCGAATACGACGCCGTGGTGGCGGCCGGCGAGCAGGTGACGACCGGCTTGCTGTCCATGGCGCTGCAAAGCGCGGGCGTGAAGGCGCGCTCCTGGCAGGGCTGGCAGGTGCCGATCCGCACCGACGGCATGCATGGCAAGGCCCGCATCGACAGCATCGACGGCTCGGCGCTGATCGCCGCCATGGAGAAGGGCGAGGTTTCGGTGGTGGCCGGTTTCCAGGGCGTCGGCCCGGAAGACCGCATCGCCACTTTGGGCCGCGGCGGCTCGGATACCTCGGCGGTGGCCTTGGCGGCCGCGCTGAAGGCGGATCGCTGCGATATCTACACCGATGTCGACGGCGTCTATACTGCCGATCCGCGCATCGTGAAGAAGGCCCGCAAGCTGGACCGCATCACCTATGAGGAGATGCTGGAACTGGCATCGTTGGGCGCCAAGGTGCTGCAGACCCGCTCGGTGGAAATGGCGATGAACCACCGGGTGCGCACGCAGGTTCTGTCGAGCTTCGCCGACCAGCCCGGCACGCTCGTTGTGGATGAGGATGAGATCGTGGAAAAGCAGATCGTTTCCGGCGTCACCTATTCGGCCGACGAGGCCAAGATCACCCTGGTGGGCGTGGCCGACCGGCCCGGCATCGCGGCGGGCATTTTCGGCCCGCTGTCGGATGCCGGCATCAATGTGGACATGATCGTCCAGAATATTTCGGAAGACGGCAAGCAGACCGACATGACCTTCACGCTCGGCCGCGCCGATCTGGATCGCGCCGTGGCCCTGCTGCAGAAGCAGGAAAAGTCGCTCGGCTGGAAGCGCCTGGTGCCGGATCGCAACGTCACCAAGGTTTCCGTGGTGGGCGTGGGCATGCGCAGCCATGCCGGCGTGGCGCATACCATGTTCAAGGCTTTGGCCGACAAGGGCATCAACATCCAGGCGATCACCACCTCGGAAATCAAGGTGAGCGTTCTGATCGCCGCCGATTACAATGAACTGGCGGTGCGCACCTTGCACACCGCTTTCGGCCTCGACGCCGAGTAAGGCGCGCGGCCCATGCAACGGGAGGGCCTATATTGGCCGTCTGG
>JAYSEE010000063.1:0-14649 GCA_041914045.1 Ferrovibrio sp.
CGGCCTTACTATCGCACCCGCCATCACGCCATGGCACGGTTTAATGCCGGGTTAACTGGAACCCGGAAAAAGCAAAAGAAATCAATGATCTGAGGAATGGCGCACCCGACAAGATTCGAACTTGTGACCTCTGCCTTCGGAGGGCAGCGCTCTATCCAGCTGAGCTACGGGTGCCTGGGCATTTGCCGCGAACGGGCCAATGAACGGGGCGGACCTTACTCGACCCCCCAACAGGTTGCAAGACCGGGGCAATCCAGCCTGCCCGCCGCCCCTTGCCGGCCTCAGGCCGCCTTGCGGGTGAGGTCGAGGAACAGGTCTTCCAGGTCGGCTTCCTGGGTGGTGAGGTCGGAGATTTCCAGGCCCGCCGCCTGGATGCGCGCCAGCACCTGGCCGAACGGCATGCGGCTGGGCCGGTAATGCAGCCGCAGGCGCTGCGGCGCCAGCAATTCGGCTTCCAGGCCCTCCACCAGCGAGGCCGGCACCTGGCTCAGCGGCTGGGCCAGGGTGAGGATCACATCCTTGCGATCCAGCCGCGCTAGCAGGGCCGGCGTACTGTCGCAAGCCGCCACTTCGCCGTGGTTGATGATGGCGATGCGGTCGCACAAAGCCTCGGCTTCCTCGAGATAATGCGTGGTCAGCACCACAGTGGTGCCGGCGCGATTCAGCCCCTTCACATAGGCCCAAAGCTGCTGGCGCAATTCGATATCCACGCCTGCCGTGGGCTCGTCCAGCACCAGCACCGGCGGCGCATGCACCAGCGCCTTGGCCACCAACAAACGCCGCCGCATGCCGCCGGACAGCGTGCGGGCATAGGCATCGGCCTTGTCGGTCAGACCCAGGGCGGCAAGGATTTCATCGGTGCGGCGCTCGGCCGCCGGCACGCCATAAAGGCCGGCCTGAAAATCCATCACCTGGCGGGGGGTGAAAAACGGATCGAGATTCAGCTCCTGCGGCACCACGCCGATGGCGGCCCGGGCCTGGCGGGTCTGGCCGTCGATATCGAAACCCCAGATCGCCGCCCGGCCGCCGGTCTTGCGGGTCAGCCCGGCCAGAATATTGATAAGGGTGGATTTTCCAGCCCCATTCGGCCCCAGCAGGCCGAAAAAGCTGCCGCGCGGCACCTCCAGGTCGATGCCCTTCAACGCCCGTTTGGCGCGCGGGCCTTGGCCATAGGTCTTTTCCAGGCCTTGCAGCAGGATGGCGGGGATATCGGACATGCCTAACCGGGGGTCAAATGCTGGCATTGCGGCCAGGGATCGGGTAGGTATCATCCCGGTATCCGCGCGTCAAATCCGAGGATTGAAACCATGTCCGCAGCCGCCGTCAGCCAAGCGCCCACAGATGCGATTGAAACCGTGGTCGTGAAGTCCAGCGTCGTTGCCTGCGACGGCGATGGCGGCGCGCTCGGGCATCCGCGGGTCTATCTCAATATGGGCGAAAAGCATTCCATCGACTGCCCCTATTGCGGCCGGCATTACTTGCTGGACGCGGCCGCCGCCGGCCATCACGGGCACTGAATAGTGGCCGGCCAGACCAGCCCCGCAGCCGGCTCTGAAACCCCGCACCGCCTCTACCTGATCGACGGCTCGGGCTATATCTTCCGCGCCTATCACGCCCTGCCGCCGCTCACCCGCAAGAGCGACGGCATGCCTGTCGGCGCGGTTTCCGGCTTTTGCAACATGCTGGCCAGCTTGCGCGAGCGCGCCGAGGCGGATGGCCGCCTGAGCCATATGGCGGTGATTTTCGATGCCGGGCGGGTGACGTTCCGCAACGATATCTATCCCGCCTACAAGGCCAACCGCGACGAAACGCCGGAAGACCTGATCCCGCAATTCGCACCGATCAAGCAGGCCACCCGCGCCTTCGCCCTGCCCGCCATCGAGATGGAGGGCTTCGAGGCCGACGATCTGATCGCCACTTATGCCCGGCTGGCCCGCCTGCGCGGCATGGACGTGGTGGTCGTGTCGTCCGACAAGGATCTGATGCAGCTGGTGCGCGAGGGCGTGTCGCTGTTCGATCCGATGAAAAACCGCCCCATCGGCCCTGCCGAGGTAATGGAGAAATTCGGCGTCTCGCCCGACAAGGTGGTGGATGTGCAGGCGCTGGCCGGCGACAGCACCGACAATGTGCCCGGCGTGCCCGGCATCGGCGTGAAGACCGCCGCCGAACTGATCAACGCCTATGGCGATCTGGACAGCCTGCTGGCCCGCGCCGGCGAGATCAAGCAGCCCAAGCGCCGCGAGACCTTGCAGACCAATGCCGACAAGGCGCGCATCAGCCGCGAATTGGTGAAGCTGAAGGACGACGTTAGCGTTGGCCCCGGCCTGGAAGACCTCGCCATCAAGGCGGTGGAATGGCCCACTCTGGATGCCTTCCTGGAAGAGATGGAATTCCGCACCCTACGCGGCCGGCTGGAAGCCCGCTTCAAGGGCTTGGTGCCGGCCAGCAAGGCGCAGTTGATCGACCCCGATGCGCCGCGCCTGCAAGCCGAGGGCCCCAAGCCCGAAGCCGCGCCCGAGGCGGCATACGAGCTGGTGCAGGATATCGCGGCGCTGAAACGCTGGATCGCGCAGGCCGAGGCCGCCGGAATTCTCGCCATCGACACCGAAACCACCGATCTTTCGCCCACCCGGGCCAATCTGGTAGGCATCAGCCTATCCACCGGCCCGGGCCAGGCCTGCTATATCCCGGTGGGCCATGGCGCGCCGAATGGCGATGGCCTCGATCTCGGCGGCGGCGGCCGGCCGCAGCAGATTCCGCTGGCCGATGTAGTTGCGGCGTTGCAGCCCCTGCTGATCGACGCGGCCGTGCTGAAAGTGGGGCAGAACATCAAATACGACATGGTGGTGCTGGCACGCCACGGCCTGCGCCTGTCGCCTTACGACGACACCATGCTGCTGTCGTATGCGCTGGATGCCGGCAAGCATGGCCATGGCATGGACGAACTGGCCGAGCGTCATCTCGGCCATACCACCATCAAGTATGACGAGGTGACCGGCACCGGCAAGGCGCGCATCACCTTCGACCGCGTGCCGCTGGACAAGGCGCTGGCCTATGCCGCCGAGGATGCCGACATCACCTTGCGCCTGCATCGCATGCTGAAGCCGCGCCTGCTGGCTGAAAAGCGCATGCGGCTTTACGAAGAAATCGAACGCCCGCTGCCCGCCGTGGTGGCCAAGATGGAACTGGCCGGCATCAAGGTGGACAAGGCCGAACTCAACCGGCTGAGCGCCGATTTCGCCGGCCGCATGGGCGACCTGGAGCGCAAGGCGCATGATCTGGCCGAGGAGAGCTTCAATCTCGGCTCGCCCAAGCAGCTCGGCGAAATCCTGTTCGACAAGATGAAGCTGCCCGGCGGCAAGAAGGGCAAAACCGGCGCCTATGCCACCGGCGCCGACATCCTGGAAGACCTTGCCGCGCAAGGCCACGATCTGCCGCGCGTGGTGCTGGATTGGCGGCAATTGCAAAAGCTGAAAAGCACCTACACCGATGCTTTGCAGGAGCAGATCGGCGCGGATGGCCGCGTGCATACCAGCTTTTCGCTGGCCGCGACTTCCACCGGGCGCTTCGCTTCCACCGATCCGAATTTGCAGAATATCCCGATCCGCACCGAGGAGGGCCGCAAGATCCGCCGCGCCTTCGTGCCCGAGCCGGGCCAGGTGCTGATCAGCGCCGATTATTCGCAGATCGAGTTGCGCATCCTGGCCGATATCGCCGATATCGCCGCGTTGAAGCAGGCCTTCCTGGATGGCATCGACATCCATGCGCTGACCGCCAGCCAAGTCTTCGATGTGCCGCTGGAAGGCATGGACCCGATGGTGCGGCGCTCGGCCAAGGCGATCAATTTCGGCATCATCTACGGCATGAGCGCGTTCGGCCTGGCCGCCCAGCTCGGCATTCCGCAGCGCGAAGCGGCCGCCTATATCGACGCCTATTTCAAGCGCTATCCCGGCATCCGCGCCTATATGGACCGCACCAAGAAACAGGCGCATGACCAGGGCTATGTGGAAACCGCCTTCGGCCGGCGCGTGCATCTGCCCAACATCAACAGCCGCAATCCCGCCGAACGCGCCTTCCTGGAACGCGCCGCGATCAATGCGCCGATCCAAGGCACCGCCGCCGATGTGATCAAGCGCGCCATGGGCCGCCTGCCGGCCGCCTTAGCCGCCGAAAACCTGAAGGCGCGCATGCTGCTGCAAGTGCATGACGAACTGGTTTTCGAGGCCCCGGCCGATGAAGCCGAAGCCACCATGGCGCTGGCCAAGCAGGTGATGCAGACGGCTGCGAAGCTGAGCGTGCCGCTGGATGTGGAAGCCGGCCAGGGCGCCAATTGGGACGACGCCCACTGAAGGATGCTAGATCGCGCGCGGCAGGCCGCTGCACCGCACCAGTTCGGCGCCGCGCAGCTTGATGCCGTTCCAATCCGCTTCGCTGAAATCCACATCGGCAATATAAGCGCCGGAAAAATCCGCGCCGCCCAAGGTCGCGCCCTTAACCTGCACCGGCAGCATGCGCATCGGTGCGCGGCCACTAGCCCCCACGATCGGTGCGCTGAACAGCCGGGCGCCGCGCCAGCGCGTATCATTCAGCAGTGCGCGGCTAAAATTCGCCCCCGACAGACTGGCCTTCGACAGATTGGCATGACGCAAATCGGCCTCGGCGAAATTCGCCAGCATCAATTGCGCATCGGTGAAATTCGCAGCATGCAGTTTGCATTGCTGCAAATCCGCGCCGCGCAAATCGCAGCCGGCGAAATTCACCCCATTCAAATCCTTGCCGGTGAAGACCGCGCGCTGGCCATCTGCGCCCATGGTGGCGATCCAATGGCTATGGGAGGCCAGGATGATCTCGATCTCCGAGGGCAGCGCATCGCCCTTGCGATAGATCGCGCCGGACAGCGAGGCGCCGGAGAGATCCACGCCGCGCAAATCCACATTGCGCAAATTGGCGCCGCGCAGATCGGCCCCGTTCAGTCTGGCTTTATCCAGCCGCGCCCCGGTCAGGTTGGCGCCCTTCATCTTCGCACCGGAGAAATCCGCTTCGCTGAGATCGGCCCCGGCGAAGCTGGCTCCATTCAAATCGCTTTCGGAAAAATCCGCGCCGACGGCGGAGGATACCGAAAGATTCGCCTGCTCCATCTGCGCGGCGCGGAACTTTGCGCCATCCACCTTGGCGCCCACCAGGCTGGTATTCTGTACGCGGTCCGCACCCTCGGCCATCACGATACGGCCGGCGCGCAGATCGGCTTGCTGGAAAGAGGCTTTGCGCAGAATCGCTTCGGCGAAATCCGCGCCGCGCAGATCGGCGCGATCCAGAATCGCCTCGCTCAAATCGGCCTGGCGCAGCTTGGCGCAGAACAAATCGGCCCGGCGCAGGGTCGCGTCCACCATCAGCGAATTGCAGAAATCCGAGCCCGGCAGGGTGGCATCATCCAGCATCAGTCCGTTCAGGATCAGGCTGGAGAATTTGGCCCCAGGTTGTTGCAGGCGCGCGCCGCCCGGCCGGCTGGCGGCATAGGCGGCATGGCGCGACAGAACCATAAGGATATCGCGTGATGGCAGGCGAGCCTCGGGCATGGCCCGAGGTTACACCGCGATCAGCCGGCGATAAAGAGCGAAGCGATCAGGCTTCGCTGGCCTTCTCTTCCGAAACCGCGGCCTGAGCCGCCGCCAGACGGGCGATCGGCACGCGATAGGGCGAGCAGGACACGTAATCCAGCCCGGCCTTATGGAAGAAGCGCACCGAGGACGGATCGCCGCCATGCTCGCCGCAGATGCCGAGCTTAATGCCGGCCCGCGCCTTGCGGCCGCGTTCCGCCGCTATGCGCACCAATTCGCCCACGCCGCTCTGGTCGATGCTGACGAAGGGGTCGCGCTCGAAGATGCCGGCCTTGAGATAATCTTCCATGAAGAGCGCCGAATCGTCGCGGCTGATACCCAAGGTAGTCTGCGTCAGGTCGTTGGTGCCGAAGGAGAAGAATTCGGCATGTTCGGCGATCTCGGCAGCGCGCAAAGCGGCGCGCGGCAATTCGATCATGGTGCCGACCAAATATTTCAGCTTCTTGCCGGTCTCCTTGGCGACAGCGGCAGCCACGGCATCCACGCGGCGCTTGAGGATATCAATCTCGCTCTTGGTGGCCACCAGCGGGATCATCACCTCGGGCTCCACGGCTTTGCCGCCCTTGGAGGCTTCCACCGCCGCCTCGAAAATGGCGCGCGCCTGCATCTCGTAGATTTCCGGATAGGAAATGCCCAGGCGGCAGCCGCGATGGCCCAGCATCGGGTTGGTTTCGGTCAGCGCCTTCTGGCGTTCCTTCAGCGCCTCGGCCGAAAGCCCGGTGGCCTTGGCCACGGCGGCGAAATCGGCATCGGTATGCGGCAGGAATTCATGCAGCGGCGGATCGAGCAGACGGATCGTCACCGGCCGGCCGGCCATGATCTTGAACAACTGCACGAAGTCGCCGCGCTGCACCGGCAGCAACTTGGCCAGGGCCTTCTTGCGGCCTTCGATATCGGCCGAAAGAATCATCTCGCGTACGGCGGTGATGCGGTCGGCATCGAAGAACATATGCTCGGTGCGGCACAGGCCGATGCCCTCGCAACCGAATTTCACGGCAGCGGCGGCATCCAGCGGAGTTTCCGCATTGGTGCGCACCTTCAGGCGGCGCAGCTTGTCGGCCCAGCTCATCAAAGTGGCGAAATCGCCCGACAGCGCCGGCTCGATGGTGGGCACTTCGCCCAGGATCACTTCGCCGCTGGAACCGTCGATGGTGATCACATCGCCCTTGTTCACCACGGTGCCGGCGACCGTCATCTTCTGCGCGGCATAATCAATGCGGAGCGAACCAGCGCCCGACACGCAGGGCCGGCCCATGCCGCGCGCCACCACGGCAGCGTGGCTGGTGGTGCCGCCGCGCGCGGTGAGAATGCCCTTGGCGGCATGCATGCCATGGATATCTTCCGGCGAGGTTTCGATACGCACCAGAATCACGGCCTCGCCCTTGCCGGCCATCGCCTCGGCCTCATCGGCGGTGAACACCGCCTTGCCGCAGGCGGCGCCCGGCGAAGCCGCCAAGCCCTTGGCGATCACGGTGCGCGGGGCTTTCGGATCCGGCGTGGGATGCAGCAGTTGGTCCAGCGAAGCCGGGTCGATGCGGCTCACCGCCTCGGCCTGGCCGATCAGCTTTTCCTTCACCATATCCACCGCGATCTTGATGGCGGCCTTGGCGGTGCGCTTGCCCGAACGGGTTTGCAGCATCCACAGCTTGCCCTGCTGGACGGTGAATTCGATGTCCTGCATGTCGCGGTAATGCTTCTCGAGCTTCTTGAACACATCGACAAGCTGCTTGTAGGTGGCGGGCATCGCCTCTTCCATCGACAGCGCCTCGGCGCCCGCCGCCTTGCGGGCGGCCTTGGTGAGATGCTGCGGCGTGCGGATGCCGGCCACGACATCCTCGCCCTGGGCGTTGATCAGGTATTCGCCGTAATAGGCATTGTTGCCGGTGGCGGGGTCGCGGGTGAAAGCCACGCCGGTGCAGGACGTATCGCCCATATTGCCGAACACCATGGCCTGCACGTTGACGGCCGTGCCCCAGCTGGCCGGGATATGGTTCAGCGCGCGATAGGTGATGGCGCGCTGGTTCATCCAACTGGAGAATACGGCGCCGATGGCGCCCCAAAGCTGGTCGCGCACATCCTGCGGGAAGGGCTTGCCCAGCTCTTCCTTCACCTTGGCCTTGTAGGCGCCGACCAGATGCTTCCAATCCTCGGCGGTCAATTCGGTGTCGAGATTGAGGCCCTTGTCCTCCTTGTGCATCTCGAGGATTTCCTCGAAATGCTCATGGCCGACGCCGAGCACCACGTCGGAATACATCTGGATGAAGCGGCGATAGCTGTCCCAGGCGAAACGCTCATTGCCGCTCTGGCGCGACAACGCCTGCACGGTGGTGTCGTTCAGGCCGAGATTCAGCACGGTATCCATCATGCCCGGCATCGAGGCGCGCGCGCCCGAGCGCACGGAAACCAGCAACGGCATGGTGCTGTCGCCGAACTTGGCGCCGACCAGCTTTTCCACCTGAATCAAGGCCGCTTCCACCTGCGCCTTCAGCACGGCGGGATATTTGCGACCATTGTCGTAATAGGCGGTGCAAACTTCGGTGGTGATGGTGAAGCCCGGCGGCACCGGCAGACCGAGATTGCTCATCTCGGCGAGATTGGCGCCCTTGCCGCCCAGCAATTCGCGCATCTCGGCGCGGCCCTCGGCGCGGCCGGCGCCGAAAGAATAGACCAGCTTGTCCTTGCGAATAGCCGCCGGCTTCTTGGCGGCAGCCTTCTTGGTCACGACTTTCTTAGCCGGAGCCTTCTTGGCGGCAACTTTCTTGACGGCAGTCTTCTTCTTGGCGACTTGGCGAGACTTCGGCTTGGCCATGATCATTCACCCTTCGATCTGCGAAAAATCGGCAATGCGGTCCATGCTTCCCGCCACGGCGGCAAGCAAACTCAGGCGATTGCGGCGCAACGCGCCGTCATCGGCATTCACGGTGACGCGTTCGAAAAACGCATCCACCGGCTGGCGCATCAAGGCCAGCGCGGCAAGATATTTGGCGAAGCCCGCGGCATCGTCGGCGCCGGTGCGGGCATGGCCGATCTCGGCGAGGCAGGCAGCCAGCGCCTTCTCTTCCATCTCGGCGAGGAAACCATCCGAAACCTCGCCCAATGGCAGATCGGGCGTCTTCTTCATCTCGGCGCGCACGATGTTGTTGGCGCGCCGATAGGCGGTCAGCAGATTGGCGCCGTCCTGACCGGCCAGGAAACCGGCCAACGCCTCGGCCTTGGTGACCACGCGCAGCAGGTCGTCGTCTGCGCTCTTGGCGAACACCGCCGTGATCACGTCGTGACGCACGCCCTTTTCGCGCAGATGCACCTTCAGGCGGTCGACGAAGAAGCGCAGCAATTCTTCCGCCGCATCGCGGCCGGCTTCGATCTTGACATTCTGCATCGACAAGGCCGAGGCGAAGAACGGCCGCAGCGGCAAAGCGACGTCGTTTTCCAGCAGGATGCGAATCACGCCCAGCGCGGCACGGCGCAGCGCGAAAGGATCCTTAGAGCCGGTGGGCTTTTCGTCGATGGCGAAAAAGCCGGCCAGCGTGTCGATCTTGTCGGCCAAGGCCACGCAGATCGCCACGGCGTCGGTGGGGCAGCCATCATTCGGTCCCTGCGGCGCGTAATGCTGCGCGATAGCCTCGGCCACCGCCTGCGGCTCGCCGTCTTCCAAGGCGTAATAGCGCCCCATGATGCCCTGCAATTCCGGGAATTCGCCGACCATGCCGGTGACCAGATCGGCCTTGGCCAATTCGGCGGCGCGCCGGGTCTGCTTGGTATCGGCGCCGACATGCTGCGCCAGTTCGAAAGCCAGGCGTTCGACGCGCGAAACCTTCTCCGCCAGCGTGCCCAGCTTGGCGTGGAACACGATGTCCTTCAGCAGCGGCAGGCGGCTATCCAGGCGCTGACGGCGATCCTGATCCCAAAAGAATTTGGCATCCGACAGGCGCGCGGCCAGCACGCGCTCGTTGCCCGCCACCACCTGCTTGCCGCCATCGTTGGTGAGCGTGTTGGCCACGATCACGAAACGCGGGGCGAGCCGGCCCTCGGCATCGTTCATCGCGAAATATTTCTGATGCGTGCGCATCGCCGTGGTCAGCACTTCGCGCGGCACCGCCATGAATTCGGTGGGGATCGAGCCGAGCAGCACCACCGGATGCTCGACCAGGCCGGCCACCTCATCGGCCAGGCCGGGATCGTCCACCAGCTGCAAGCCTTCATTCTCGGAAGCAAAGGTCGCATCCTTTAGCAGCGAGGCGCGGCGGCTGGCGAAATCCGGCTCCACATAAGCGCCGCGCAGACTGCGCAGCCAATCATTGGCATCGCGCACGGCGAAACGCTTGGGCGCCATGAAACGATGGCCGGCCGTGCTGTCGCCCGCCGTGAGATGGCCGAACTGGAAAGCCACCGGCTGGCCTTCGAACAGGCAGAGGATGGAATGCAGCGGCCGCACCCAGCGCAGCGGATGATCCGCCCAGCGCATGGATTTCGGCCAGGGCAATTGCGCCAATGCCTCAGGCAGCAGATCGGCCAGCACATCCACCGTGGGGCGGCCCGGCCGGTTGATCACCGCGAACCAGAACTCGCCCTTGCCGGCATCGCGCTTTTCGCATTGCTCCAGGCTTTGCAGGCCGGCGCCGCGCAAAAAGCCCTGCACGGCCGCATCGGGCGAGCCTACGCGCGGGCCCTTCTTCTCTTCCTGCAAATCGGCCTGGGCGCGCGGCAAGCCCTTCACCACCAGCGCCAGCCGGCGCGGCGTGACATAGCTTTCGGTTTCGCCGAAACCGAGATTGGCCTTAGCCAGCGCATCGCAAACCAGGCGGCGCAAGTCTTCCGCCGCGCGCTGCTGCATGCGGGCGGGGATTTCTTCGCTGTGCAGTTCAAGCAGCAATTCGCCGATCATCGCGCCAACTCCCGCCGCTTACTGCGCATCTTGCGGCAGATGGCCGCGCGAACGGAGCCATTGCGTGCAGCAGGCTTTCGCCAGGGCGCGCACACGGCCGATATAGGCGGCGCGCTCGGTCACGCTGATCACGCCGCGCGCATCCAGCAGATTGAAGGTATGGCTGGCCTTCAAGCATTGATCATAGGCCGGCAAGGCAAGGCCGGCGGCGATCAGGCTGTTGCATTCGCGCTCCACGTCGTTGAAGCGGCGGAACAGCTGTTCGGAATCCGAATGCTCGAAATTGTAAGCGGAGAATTCGCGTTCGGCTTGGAGGAACACGTCGCCATAGCTGACGCCATGGCCGTTGTAATCCAGATCGTAGACGCGGTCCTTGCCCTGGATATACATCGCCAGGCGTTCGAGCCCGTAGGTGATCTCGGCCGAAACCGGCGCGCAATCGAAGCCGCCGACCTGCTGGAAATAGGTGAACTGCGTCACCTCCATGCCGTCGCACCAGACTTCCCAGCCCAGGCCCCAGGCGCCGAGCGTGGGGCTTTCCCAATCGTCTTCCACGAAGCGGATATCGTGCCGCTTGTGATCGATGCCCAGCACCGCGAGCGAGTCGAGATAGAGATCCAGCACATTGGCCGGGCTCGGCTTCAGGATCACCTGAAACTGATAATAATGCTGCAAGCGGTTCGGGTTCTCGCCATAGCGGCCGTCCTTCGGCCGGCGCGAGGGCTGCACATAGGCGGCATTCCACGGCTCCGGCCCCAGCGCACGCAAGGTGGTGGCGGGATGGAACGTGCCGGCGCCGACCTCCATGTCGTAGGGCTGCAAAATGGTGCAGCCCTGGCGCGCCCAATAGCCCTGCAAGGCGAGGATCAAATCCTGAAAGGAGTTGGAGGCGGGCTGGCCGGCGGGCGCCATTCTTGATCGTCCTTAACGTATGGCCTTATGGCTGGGCCTGGTCGGTCGGCCTGCTCGGCCTGCCATTCTCTAGGCTTTTCTCGGCCCCGCTTCCCGACTTCAGGAACGCAGCGGAATCGAGCAATGGGTGGCGGAAAATCGCGCGGACCTTAAAGCTGCCGCCCGCCTCGGTCAAGCCGCCGCAAGCAGCCGAGAAACGCCTGTCCGGAGAAGCGAAAATCCGCCCCCGAGCGGGATTTCAGGCGGCCTTGTTGGCGGAGCAGCCAGGGGTATCGCAGCGCGGCGCCGAGGCCGGGCGATAGGTGCCGCAGACCGGGCAAGCGACCATGTCTTCCGAGGCCGGCTGCGATGACGCCTGGGAGGCCGGAGCCTGGGCAGCCGGAGCCTGGGGGGCGGCCGGGGCCTGTTCGCGGCGCAGCTTTTCGGCCGCTTTTTCAGCCTCGCGGCGATTCAGATAGCGATAGCCGTAATAAGCGCCGGCAATCACGGCAATCAACAGCAGAAATTTCAGCATCTCGGCCCGATCCGTTCCAGATGCATTTATTATGGGGGGTCAGGATACCTGCGGCAAGGCCATGCCCTCGCGCAGCACGGCCTCAATGGCCGGCCGATAGCTGCCATCGGCCTCATGCAGCAGCAGCGGCGGCAACAGCCGCAATGGCGCTTTACCGCCCTTTATAGCCCGTAATATCAAGCGTTTGGGCGCCTGATCCGGCTTGGATTGCAGCGGCAGAATTTCGATGCCGCCGGCTTTGCGGCCCAGGGCGGCCAACATCGCCGGCAATTGCTCCACCCGCTGGACCAGCCAGAGCCGGCCGCCCGGCTTGGCATAGCGCAGCATGGCGGCGATCCAGGCCGCGTCATCGGCCCCCGCCTCGCCTTCGCCTATTCCCTGCCTAGCCAGAGCCCGGCCGGCATCCTGGGCTGGGCGGTGGCGGGCCGGGTCGAAATACGGCGGATTGGCCAAGACGTGATCGTAGACATTGGGCTGCAGACCGGAAATCCGCTGGCGCAGATCGCCCGCGAAAACCCGCAGCCGGTCCGTCATGTCGTTGGCGGTAAGATTATGCTCCGCCAGATCCACAAGCTTCGGCTGTATCTCCAGCCCGTCCACCTGCACGCCGGGCAGGCGGGCGGCCAGGCAGAGCATGGCAACACCGGTGCCGCAGCCCAGCTCCAAGGCCCGCTGGCCGCGTTTCGCCGCCACGGCGGCGGCCAGCATCACCGCATCGGCGGAGGCCCGCTGGCCCTTGCGCGGCTGGGTCAGCAGCACACGGCCATCCAGCAGCTTGTCGGTTGTGATATCGCTCATAAAACAGCCAGTATTCCAATGCCTAAAATGCCGCACCGGGCCGCCAAAGCTTGACCCGCGAGGCTGCGCAACTATGCTCCGGGCAGCAGATCGGAAACCCCCAGCAGCGGATCACAAAACCATCGTGTTGCAAACGGTAGCACCCTTATCACCACAAGCGCCGAGCATAGAGCCACTGCGCCGGCTTGTCGCTGCCGACATGGCCGCGGTGAATGAAGAGATCATGCGCCGCATGGAAAGCGATGTGCAGCTGATCCCGCAACTGGCCAGCCATTTGATCGCCAGTGGCGGCAAGCGCATCCGCCCGATGCTCACCCTGGGCGCCGCCAAACTCTGCGGCTATGGCGGCGACAAGCATGTCCTGCTGGCAGCCTGCGTGGAATTCATCCACACCGCAACCTTGCTGCATGACGATGTGGTGGATGAAAGCGAGCGCCGCCGCGGCGCTGAAACCGCCAATGTGGTCTGGGGCAACCAGGCCAGCGTGCTGGTCGGCGATTTCCTGTTCAGCCGGGCTTTTCAGTTGATGGTGCAATCGGGTTCGCTGGAAGTGCTGCGCATCCTGGCCGGCGCGTCCGCCGTGATCGCCGAGGGCGAAGTGCTGCAATTGATGACCACCAACGATCTCGGCAGCGGCGAGGCCTCCTATCTCAAGGTGATCGAATCGAAGACCGCCGCCCTGTTCGCCGCCGCCTGCCGGGTCGGCGCGGTGATCGCCGGGCGCGACGCCGCCGATGCCGAAGCCCTGGATGCCTATGGCCGCGATCTCGGCATCGCCTTCCAATTGGTGGACGACGCGCTGGATTACGCCGCCGACGGCGCCTCCCTGGGCAAGAATACCGGCGACGATTTCCGCGAAGGCAAGGTCACCCTGCCGGTGCTGCTGGCGCATGAACGCGGCGACGCCGCCGAGCGGGAATTCTGGCTGCGGGTGATCGAAAGCCCCGACCGCCAGCAGGAAGCCGATTTCGCCGAGGCCCTGCGCCTGATGCAGCGCCATGGCACGATTTCCGCCACCCTGGAGCGCGCCCGCGACTATGGCCGGGCCGCCAAGGATGCCTTGCGCCGCTTCAGCCCCGGCCCCACCCGCGACGCCCTGGCCGAGGCGGTGGATTTCGCCATCGCGCGCGCTGTCTGAAAACTGACCGGGCGGGCCGCTTGAACCCCGCCCCCCTTGGCGCTATAAGGGCGCCCGCAACCGCCGGACGGAGTGTAGCTCAGCCTGGTAGAGCACTAGCTTCGGGAGCTAGGGGCCGGAAGTTCGAATCTTCTCACTCCGACCAGTGCGGTCGGGCCTGCGGTTGAAATTTCCCAGAAAATCGGTTTTTACCCTGGCGCGGCTTCGCGCCGGCGCACCGTTTCGCGATACAGGATGTAAAGCCCGCTGGCGATCACGATGGCGGCGCCGCCCCAGGTCTGGGCGTCCGGGAAATCGCCGAACAGATACCAGCCCAGCAGCACCGACCATATCAGGTGGGTGTAATCGAACGGCGCCACGATGGAGGCCGCCGCCAGCGAAAAGGCGCGGGTCATCAGCAATTGCGCCAAACCGCCCAGCAGGCCCACGGCGATCAGCAGGCCGAGGCCAGACAAGTCCGGCGTGGTCCAGAACCATGGCAAGGCCAAGCCGCTATAGAGCGTACAGAAAGCCGTGAAATAGAAGGCGATGGTCGGGCTGGCCTCATGCCGCGTCAGCTTGCGGATCTGGATCATCGCCAGCGAATAGAGCAGCGTGCCGGCGGCGGCCAGCAGCAGGCCAGGCGAAGCATGGCCGGTCAGCAAAGCCGCCGGCCGCAGGATCACCAGCATGCCTAGAAAGCCCACCACGATGGCCGACCAGCGATGCAGGCCGACCCGTTCGCCCAACAGCCATACTGAAAAACAGGCAATGAAGATCGGCGCGGCGAAAGCTATCGCGGTCA
>JAYSEE010000064.1:0-12591 GCA_041914045.1 Ferrovibrio sp.
TGACGGAGCGTTTCTTCACCGTCGTGGGCATCAGACCGGCCCTCCGCGCATTTTGCCGCAATGCACAATTCCACTCGGGCGACCTGATAGCATCGCCGCCGGGCCGCCGAAAGCGGCGTCTATGCCCGGCGTGACGGCCATCACTCTTTTGCCTACAGCCCGAGTTGGATGCATCACTTCAAGCCGGCGCAGAAATCCTGGATGCGGGCGCAAGCCTCGCGCAGGGTATCGGTGGCGGTGGCGTAGGAGATGCGGAAATGCGGGCTGAGGCCGAAAGCGGCGCCGAACACCACGGCCACGCCGGTCTCTTCCAGCAGCGCATTCGAGAAGACTTCGTCATTCTCGATCTTCACGCCGCCCTTCGAGGTCTTGCCGATGGCGCCGGCGCAGCTCGGATAGACGTAGAAGGCGCCTTCCGGCGTCGGGCATTGAATGCCCTTGGCCTGGTTCAGCATGCTCACCACCAGATCGCGGCGCTGCTTGAAAACGGCGTTGTTCTTCGGGATGAAATCCTGCGAGCCGTTCAGCGCTTCCACGGCGGCGGCCTGGCTGATCGAGGACGGGTTGGAGGTGGACTGGCTTTGCAGGCCGCCCATCGCCTTGATCAACTGCACCGGACCGCCGGCATAGCCGATGCGCCAGCCGGTCATGCAATAGGCCTTCGACACGCCGTTCATGGTCAGCGTGCGGTCGTACAATTGCGGCTCCACCTGCGCCGGGGTGGCGAACACGAAATTGTCGTAGACCAGATGCTCATACATGTCGTCGGTGAGGATCCAGACATGCGGATGCTTGAGCAGCACATCGGTCAGCCGCTTCAATTCGTCGCGCGTATAGGCGGCGCCCTAGGGATTGGAGGGCGAATTCAGGATCAGCCACTTGGTCTTGGGCGTGATGGCGCGGTCGAGATCTTCCGCCATCAGCTTGAAGCCATGCTCGGCCTTGGTGGGCACCGCCACCGGGGTGCCGCCGGCGAAATTGACGATATCCGGATAGCTCACCCAATACGGCGCCGGGATGATCACCTCGTCGCCGGGATTGATGGTTGCCAGCAGCGCGTTGAACAGCACCTGCTTGCCGCCGGTGCCGACGCTGATCTGCTCGGGCTTGTAGTCCAGGCCGTTCTCGCGCTTGAACTTGGCGACGATCGCCTGCTTCAGGGCCGGCGTGCCGTCCACATCGGTATAGCGGGTCTCGCCGCGGTCGATGGCGGCCTTGGCGGCGGCGCGGATATTCTCAGGCGTGTCGAAATCCGGCTCGCCGGCGCCAAGGCCGATAACGTCGCGGCCGGCGGCCTTCAGGGCGCGGGCCTTCTGGGTGGCGGCAATGGTGGCGGACGGCTTGATGCGGCCAAGCGCGTCGGACAAAAACGGCATGGAAAGCTGCTCCCGTGGGCTTGCTGGAAAAACGCGCGGACATTACGCCGGGGCAGCCGCCAGCGCAACCGGGCTTGCAGCATCGCCAGGCCGCTCTGCCGGCCGATTAGGCAGTCTGCCGATTATTTGAACCTCGGTTTCTCGATAGGCGATATGGGCCGCAAAATTCGGCGCTTTGCCGGATATGCCGGCTGAGCAGGTCTATTGGTCCCATATTTGCATACTTATAATCCCAGCAATGTTCCTCGGTTCGCCGGCGATTCGACCTTGGCTTGTCTCAAGCGGACGGCATAGACTGTCCGCTTGTGCCGCCTGGGGCTTCATCGAAAGCCGCCGGGGCCTGCCGATGGTTGGCCGACCCAAGCGGTTTGCCGCCAGCCGGCGACGAGGACCGAAGCTACGACCACTGACAGCTACTACCGACGTGTCACACAGGGAGCCATCCAAGATGACCATCCAACTGAAGCTGAGCGCTGCCGTTCTGGGCCTGAGCCTGGCTTTTGGCGCCGCCGGCGAGGCCGCCGCGCAGACCAAGTTCAAGTTCACCCTCGACTGGGCCTTCCAAGGCCCGACCGCCGCCTTCCTGCTCGCCGAGCAGAAGGGCTATTACAAGGCCGAGGGCCTGGAAGTGACGCTGGATGCCGGACAGGGTTCGGCCGGCGCGCTGCAGCGCGTGGCCACCGGCGCCTACGAGATGGGCTTTGCCGACATCAACGCCCTCATCGAATACAACGTGAAGAATGCCGACAAGCAGGTGAAGGCCGTGATGATGGCCTATGACGCACCGCCGTTCGGCGCTTATGCGCTGAAGTCGTCGGGCATCAAGACGCCGAAGGACATGGAAGGCAAGAAGCTCGGCGCGCCGGTTTTCGACGCCTCCTTCAAGCTGTTCCCGGCCTTCGCCGCCAAGACCGGCATCGACCTCAAGAAGGTCACCAACATCAACCTGGCGCCGCCGCTGCGCGAGCCTTCGCTGAAGAACGGCTCGGTGGATTTCATCACCGGCCACTTCTTCTCCTCGCTGCTCGACCTGAAGAAGATCGGCGTCGATCCGAATGACGTGCAGGTGTTCTTCTATTCCGATTTCGGCATGGATTTCTACGGCAATGCCGTGATCGCCTCGCCCAGCTTCATGGCCGCCAACCCGAATGCCGTGAAGGGCTTCGTGAAGGCCACCATCAAGGCCTGGAAGGAAATCGCCAAGGATCCGAAGGTCGGCGCCGCCGCCGCCAAGGCCCGCGACGGCCTGATCGACGAAGCCCTGGAACTGGAGCGCCTGAACCTGTCGCTGCAGCGCAACGTGCTCACCCCCTGGGTGAAGGCCAACGGCTTCGGCGATATCGACGCCGCCCGTCTGGAGCGTTCCGCCAAGGCCGTCGCCGAAGCCGTGGGCCTGGACCGCGCGCCGAAGGCCGACGAACTCTTCACCAACAGCTTCCTGCCGCCGAAGGCCGAGCGCATGATGCCCTGATCCCATCCGCCCTGATCCCATCCGCAAGGATGCTTTCAGGATAATCTCAGGCGCCCGGCGGGAAACCGCCGGGCGTTTGGTTTTTAAGGACCGCAACGGGTTGCCAAGCGACCCAGCGGCATACAAAGTCGGGCAAGCGGCAGACTTCCTGCCGCTTTTTCTTTTTCTTCCGCATTGCGCGACCCAGCATGTCCGGCACGGCAATACCGAAAAGCGATTGGCCAGGCTTCAGCATCGTGCTGCTGGCCGGCATTGCCTGCGGCTTGCAGGTGGGCAAGATGCCCCCGCTGCTGGATGGCCTGCGCGCGGAATTTTCGCTCGGCATGGTGGCGGCCGGCCTGGTGGCCTCGGCCTATAACCTGATCGGCGGCAGCCTCGGCATTCTCGGCGGCCTGGTCAGCGACCGGCTGGGCGGCCGCAATGCCCAGGCGCTCGGTTTGGGCCTGCTGGCGCTGGGCAATCTGATCGGCGCCCAGGCCGGGTCGATCGCCCAGGATAGCTGGCTGCTGGTAGGCGGCCGCTTGGTCGAGGGCATGGGCTTCGTCTTCACCGTGGTGGCCGGCCCCAGCCTGATCGCCCGGCTGATCCAGCCGCGGCAAAGCAAGCTGGCGCTTGGCCTGTGGAGCAACTACATGCCGTTGGGCGTGGCGCTCGGCCTGCTGCTGGCGCCGCCGTTCAGCCATTGGCTGGGCTGGCGCGGCCTGTGGCTCGGCATGGCCGGCCTGCTCGGCCTGTTCGCCCTGACGCTGCTGCTGATGCCCGACCGCGCCGCGCCGCAGCAGCAAAAGCGCGGCGTGCAGCTTACAGCCCTGCCCCGATCCCTGGCCCGAACCCTGGCCCAGCCTGGCCCCTGGCTGCTGGCGGGCTGCTTCGCCTTTTATGCCTTGCAATGGTTCGCCATCATTACCTGGCTGCCCAGCTATCTGCGCGAAGCCGGCCTTGTCGCCCATGGCGGCTTGGGAACCGTGCCGGTGGTGCTGGCCAATGTGCTGGGCGGATTGTTTGCTGCCCTGCTGATGCAGCGCGGCGTGCCGCGCTGGCTGATCATCGCCTGCGTCAGCCTGATCATGGGATTATGCGGCCTGATGATTTTCGGCGGCGATGGCGGCGGCGATATCAGGATCGCAGCGGCTTTCACGGCATCGGGATTGGGCGGCATGATTCCGGCCGCCGTGCTGGCCAGCGTGCCGCTGCATGCGCGCCAGCCGGAAGAAATCGCCACCGTGAACGGCGTGGTGGTGCAGGTGCTGAATCTCGGCGCCTTCGCCGGGCCGCCGGGTCTGGCTTTGCTGGTGGCGCAATTCGGCGGCTGGGACCAAGGCCGTTGGCTGCTGCTGCTGGCCGGCATGATCGGCCTTGGGCTGGCTTTGCTGCTGCGCCGGGCGGAAAGCGGAGATCGCTGGCCATGAGCGAAAAACCGAACCGCTTCATCGGCGACATCTATCTGCTCGGTACGATTTTTCTGTGGGGCAATACCTTCCCGACCGCCAAGATCGTGCTGACCGGCCTGCCGCCGACGGTTTTCGTGGCGACGCGTTTCGTGCTCGCCAGCATGATGCTGCTGCTGATCCTGCGCATGCGCGGATCCCTGGTGCTGCCGCGCCGCCAGGAATTGCCGGCCCTCGTCATCATGGGCTTCATCGGCATCACCCTGAACCAGACGATCTGGAGCTTCGGCCTGACGCTGACCACCGCCTCGAAGGCCGCCGTGCTGATCGCCACCGCGCCGATCTTCACCAATCTGATCGTCATCGTACGGCGGGCGCTGGGCCGGGGCGGCAGCCTGGACGGCAGGCTGGGCATGCTGGCCTGGTGCGGCATCCTGCTGTCCTTCGGCGGCGTGTTCCTGGTGCTCAACAACAGCCTGACCAGCATCACCCTGGGCGGCGGCACCCTGCTGGGCGATCTCTGCTTCCTGGCCGCCGCCCTGCTTTGGGCACTCTATTCGGTGCTGGCCACGCCCTATCTGGCCAGCATGGGCGCGCTGCGGGTCAGCAGCTGGAGCCTGCTATTCGGCTCCATCGGCCTGGTGCCGTTGGCCGTCTTCGGCCTGGGTGATGTGTCGCCGGCGCTCGTTACCCTGCCGGTGATCGCCAGTTTCCTGTTCACCTCCATCGGCTCGGCGGCGCTCGGAAATCTATGGTGGTACGAAGGCATCTCCCGCCTCGGCGTGGCCCGGTCGGCGGTCTATTCCTACCTGATTCCGGTAGTGGCGGTGATCAGCTCCACCCTTCTGCTGGACGAGGAATTCACCGCGATCCAGGCGCTGGGCGCGCTGGTCGTGCTGGCCGGCGTGGCAATCACCCGGCATTTCACATCCGACGGTTAATCCCGCTTCAAGCCGGGGCCGGCGGGAATTTGCAATCCACCTTGAAACGCTCCTCGGGCGAGCCTTCGTCGGGCTCGACGCCGATCAGGATCAAATCCTTGCGCGCCGCCACCTTGGGATTGAAGAAATTCAGGATCTGGTAAATCTGCGGCACTTTCGGCTCGGCGATCACGCTGGTAACCAGCGAAACCATGCGGCAATCGGCGCAATAGACCGCCTTGGTGAGATCGGCCTGAGTGGCCACTTCATTGAAGAAAATGCCATGCGTGCCCTGGATGGCGGCATCGCGCACCTGTTCCGGCGTCAACTGCGCGCCATCGGCGCGGAATGGCCGCTTCACGCCCTGGAACAGGAACCAGCCAAGCATGGTGGCGCAAGTAGTCTTCCCGCCGCCCGCCGGGCCGGCGATGAATACAACGTGGGAATAGCGCAGCCGCTGGGCAAGTTGATTCATGTCTTCCGGCTTGAAGCCGAAATCCACCAGCGACGTAAAAACTCTCGACACCATGGCGGGAACTCTAGGGTATGGCCTGATGTGCACAATACCCTGCCGCATTTTGGCCTTGCAACGGTCCAACCCGAAAGGGCCGACGACAATTCAACCAAGACGTTACGCGGCAGGAAGCCGATTGGCAGATTTCGTCACAGTTTGGCTTTCGGCCCGAGGGGCGCGTTCAAAAGCGTGAACTCGGCTAGCCCCTTCATGCGGCGCGGCGGCGCAACCCCAGCTTTTCCCAAACCGCGCAAAGCGCCCCGGTCAGATCGCGCATCAGGTCGTCGCCATGCACCGGGGTGGGCGTAATGCGCAGCCGCTCGGTGCCGCGCGGCACGGTGGGGTAGTTGATCGGCTGGATATAGATGCCGTGATCGCTCAGCAGCAGATCCGAGGCCAGCTTGCACAAGGCCGGATCGCCCACCATCACCGGCACGATATGGCTCTGGTTCTGCATCACCGGCAGACCGGCTGCCACCAGCATGCGGCGCAGAGCGGCGGCGCGTTCCTGATGCCGGATGCGTTCCGTCTGGTTGGCCTTCAGGTAGCGCACGCTGGCGGTGGCGGCTGCCGCCACGGCCGGCGGCATGGTGGTGGTGAAGATGAAGCCCGGCGCGTAGGAGCGGATCGCA
Source organism: Ferrovibrio sp. (assembly GCA_041914045.1). Classification (GTDB taxonomy): domain Bacteria; phylum Pseudomonadota; class Alphaproteobacteria; order Ferrovibrionales; family Ferrovibrionaceae; genus Ferrovibrio. The sequence goes on from JAYSEE010000064.1 coordinate 6,302, forward strand.
TCCACCAGATTGGCGGAAGCCGCGATATAGCCGCCCACCACGCCGAAACCCTTGGCCAGCGTGCCCTGAATCACCGTGATGCGATGCATGGCATTGTCGCGTTCGGCCACGCCGCCGCCGCGCGGACCATACATGCCGACGGCATGCACTTCGTCCAGATAAGTGATGGCGTTGTATTTATCGGCCAGATCGCAAATGGCATGGATCGGCGCGATATCGCCATCCATGGAATAGACGCTTTCAAAGGCGATCATCTTCGGCCGCTCGGCCGGCACCGCCTGCAGCAGTTCTTCCAGATGGCCGAGATCGTTATGACGGAAAATCTGCCGGTCGCAAGGCGCCTGGCGAATGCCCTCGATCATCGAATTGTGGTTATCGGCATCCGAGAGGATCATGCAGCCGGGCAGCAGCTTGCCGATGGTGGCCAGGCTGGTCTGGTTGGCGACATAACCCGAGCCGAAGGCCAGCGCAGCTTCCTTGCCATGCAGATCGGCCAGTTCGGCTTCCAGTTCCACGATGGCATGGTGATTGCCCGAGATGTTGCGGGTGCCGCCCGCGCCGGCGCCGTAGCTGCGCGCCGCCTCCACCATGGCCTCCACCACCACCGGATGCTGGCCCATGCCGAGATAATCGTTGGAACACCAGATGGTGATCTTGGCCGGGCCGATGCCGGAATAATTGTCGGCCACGGGGAATTGTCCGACCTGCCGGGCAAGTTCGGTGAAAACCCGGTAGCGTTTTTCGCCGCGCAGTTTCTCGACCGCCTGGCCGAATATGGCTTCGTAATCCATGGGGCACGTTTCTCCCGGCAGCCCGCCCCGCCGGACGCGGGCGCAAAGCCTTGGAATTGCTGGTGCCCGCATACTAGCGACTCGGCAGGCCGCCTGCAAAGAGGGGGAATCGGGACGGATCGTCGCAGTTCGGCGCGGTTTTCCGGCAGAAGGTTAACGATCTCGCCGAAGCTTCAGGCGCCGCTATCCATCTCGCGCAGGGCGGCCAGGATTTCCTGCCCCAATTCGCCGGCATCGCCCTGTACGCGGTTTTCCACGATGGTCTTGAGCGATTGGACATAGGCCTCGATCACAACCGGATCGAAACGGCCGGCCTCGGCGCTGCGTTGCAGATAGCGGCAGAGCATGGCGGCGATATCGGTCACCAGCTTGTAGCCGAAGGTCGCGCCCTGTCCCTTGATGTCATGCGCCACGCCATGGGCCGCCTTCAATCCCGGCGCCGGATCAGCCGGCTGGATGCCGGCCACGGCCTCGTCCAGCCGCGCCAGATCGGCGGTCACCCAGCCGATATATTCATCCGCCATAGCCGCCACCGCCGCCTGGGCCTGGGCAAGAGCCGCAGCGAAACTCGCCGGGTTATCGGGATCGGACTCGTTCATTCCGCAGCACTGTGCTTGGCGTCCACGTCGGGTTGCCTGGCATCCATATCAGAAAGTCTGCGCGCGATGAACCCTGCCGGCTTGGCGAAGCCCGCCAGCAGCAAATACAGCGCCGGCACAGCATAAAGGCTCAGCAAGGTGGCGAACGACATGCCGCCCACGATCACCCAGCCCAGCGCCGAACGGCTCTCGGCGCCCGCGCCGGTGGCATAGGCCAGCGGTACCGCGCCGAAAATGGTGGCGATCGTGGTCATCAAAATCGGCCGCAGGCGGATGGTGGAGGAATCCTGCACGGCAGTGCGCACATCGCGGCCCTCGTCGCGCAGCTGATTGGCGAATTCCACGATCAGGATGGCGTTCTTGGCGATCAGGCCGATCAGCATGATGATGCCGATCTGGCTGTAGATGTTGAGCGTGAGGCCCTTGAACAACAGCGCGCCAAGCGCGCCGGTGATGGCCAGCGGCACCGAGCAGATGATGATAACCGGATGGATCCAGCTTTCGAACTGGCCGGCCAGCACCAGGAACACGATCACCAGCGCCAACCCGAAGGTGAGATACACGGCCGCGGAGGATTCCTTGAATTCGCGGCTCTGGCCGCCATAGGTGATGCGCGCTTCCGGCGGCAAGGTTTCGGCCGCCACGCCCTCCAGATAGGCCAAGGCTTCGCCCAGGGTGTAATCCGGCGCCAGCGAGGCGCTGATCGTCACCGAGCGCAGGCGGTCGTTGCGGGTCAATTCGCGGGCATTGGCCCCTTCGCCGATCTTCACCAGATTCTGCAACGGGATCAGCGCGCCCGAGACCGTGCGCACATAGATATTGTTGAGGTCGGACGGCGTCACGCGATCTTCCGGCCGCGCCTGCACCAGCACCTTGTATTGCTTGCCCTCGCGCTGGAAGTTGGTCACCTCGCGCGAACCCAGCATGGTCTCCATGGTGCGGCCGATGGTTTCGATCGGCACGCCCAGATCGGCGGCGCGGTTGCGGTCGATCTCCACGCGGATTTCCGGCCGGGTGGGCAGATAGCTCTTGGTCAGGTTGAGCAGATTCGGATTGCCGAGCGCGCGCTCCATCAGGCGTTCCGACCATTGATCCAGCGTGGCATAAGTCGGTCCGCCGATGATGAACTGCACCGGAGCCTGGCTGCCGGATTGTCCAAGGCTGGGCGGATTGATGGCGAAGGCGCGCACGCCGGTGATGCCCAGCAGCCGGGGGAAGACTTCCTTCACCACATCCTGCTGCTTCACATTCCGGTCCTGCCAATCCTTCAGCCGCACCACGACGAAGCCGGTATTCACCGGCGCCGGCCGGCCGCCCCAGCCCGGCGCCACATTGGCCAGCACGCGGGTGACATCGCCGCGGTCGATCAGCGGCTTCAGCACCTGCTCGACGCGCATCACATTGCGCCGGGTGTATTCGTAGCTGGAGCCTTCCGGCCCGGTCACCGAGACGAAGAACACGCCGCGATCCTCGGTGGGCGCGAATTCGCGCGGCAGCGACAGGAACATCAGATAGGCGGCCAGCGACACCACGCCGCCCAAAGCCAGCACGATGAACGGCGCATTCAGCGCCTTGCGCAGGGTCCAGCCATAGGCATTGGTCATGCCGACGAAGAATTTCTCGGTGGTCTTGTAGAACCAGCCTTCATCCTTCGCCTCATGCAGCAGCTTGGAGCACATCATCGGCGTGAGCGTGAGCGCCACGAAGCCGGAGAACAGCACGCTGGCCGCCACCGAGATGCCGAATTCGCGGAACAGCCGCCCGGTATTGCCTTCCATCAGCGAAATCGGCACGAACACCGCGATCAGCACCACCGTGGTGGCGATCACCGCGAAGCCGATCTGCCGCGCGCCGCGCAAGGACGCCAGCAGCGGCGGTTCGCCCAGCTCGATGCGGCGATGGATGTTTTCCAGCACCACGATGGCATCGTCCACCACCAGGCCGATGGCCAGCACCAGCGCCAGCAGGGTCAGCACGTTGATGGAATAGCCCAAAGCGCCCAGCACGATGAAGCTGCCCACCACCGAGACCGGAATCGCCACCGCCGGAATCAGCGTGGCGCGCCAGGAGCGCAGGAACAGGAAGATCACGCCGATCACCAGGGCCAGCGCCACGGTGAGCGCATGGAACACCTCGTAGATCGACTGGCTGATGAATTTCGACTGATCGTAGGTGACTTCCAGATTCACGCCCTGCGGCAGCGATTCCTTCACCCGATCCAGCGCCGCCTGCACGCCGTTGGAAATATCCATGGCATTGGCCTTGGATTGCCGGATGATGCCCAAGCCGATGGAGGATTGCGCATTGGTGCGCTGTTCGGAACGCTCGTCCTCGGCGCCGAGTTCCACCTTGGCCACTTCGCCCAGGCGCACCAGATAGCCGTCCTGCTGGCGCAGCACGATATTGCGGAACTGCTCCGGCGTGCGCAGGCCGCTTTCGGTGCGCACGGTGAATTCGCGCTGGCTGCTTTCCACGCGGCCCGAGGGCAGTTCCACATTCTGCCGCGCGATGGCGCTTTCCACTTCCTGCACGGTGATGTTGCGGGCGGCCATCGCCATGCGGTCGAGATAGACGCGCATGGCGTATTTGCGCGCGCCGTAGATATTCACGCTGGCCACGCCATCGACGATGGAGAACTGATCCACCAGGAAGCGGTCGGCATAATCGGTGAGTTCGAGGAAGCCCATGCGGTCGCTGGTCAGCGACAGATAAACGATCGGCCGCGCATCCGCTTCGGTCTTGGCCACCGTGGGCGTGTCGGCCTCGGCCGGCAGGCGCGACAGTACGCGGCTGACGCGGTCGCGCACATCGTTGGCGGCAGCATCCACCGAGCGGCTGAGATTGAACTCGATGGAGACCGAGGAGGATTCCTCGCGGCTGGACGAGGTGATCGAGCGGATGCCCTCGATGCCCGCCACGCTGTCCTCGATGATCTGGGTGATCTTGCTTTCGATGATCTCGGCCGAGGCGCCGCGATAGATCGTGCTGACCGACACCACCGGCGGGTCGATATCGGGATATTCGCGCACCGCCATGCCGCGCAGCGCGAACAGGCCGAAGATGATCAGCACCAGCGACATCACGGTGGCGAAGACCGGCCGCTTGATGGAAACGTCGGAGAGCACCATGGCTGCCTCTCGGCTCTGATTCGTTGGGCCGCTTAACTGGCGGCGGGTTTAGCGGCGGGCGGCGCGGCGGGCGCCTGGCCCGGGGGAGGCCCCGGCGGACGCACCGCCATGCCGTCGCGCAATTGCTGCAATCCGGTGATGGCGACCCGCGCTTCGCTGTCCAGCCCTTCCAGAATCTGCGCCATGCCAGGCAGGCGCTGGCCCACCCGCACGCGGGTGCGGCTGGCGCGGCCATCGCGGATCACATAGACGAATTGCTCGCCGCCCTGGGCCAGCAAGGATTCCTCGGGCACCACCACGGCATTGTTCGTGGTGCCGATGGACAAGGCCACGGTCATGAACATGCCGGGCTTGATGGCGTCGTCGGCATTGGGAATCTGCGCCCGCACCTTCACGGCGCGGGTGGTGGGATCGACGCGGCTATTGATGACGGTGACCTTGCCTTCGAATTTGCGGCCGGGAATGGCGCTGGCGGCGGCGCTTACCGCATTGCCGATGGCGATGCCGCTGAGCGCGGTTTCCGGCACTTCGAATTCCAGCTTGATGATGGAGGTGTCGTCCAGCGTGGTGATCGCATCGCCCGGCCGCACCAGCGCGCCCAGCGAAACCCGGCGCATGCCCAGTTTGCCGCTGAACGGCGCGCGAATCACGCTGTCGGCGAATTTCGCCTGCTCGCCGCGCAAGCGCGCCTCGGCGGCCTCGAAGGCCTTGGACAGATCGTCCACCCGCGCCTGGGCCACCGAACGGCTTTCGGCCAGCGCCGTGGCGCGATCATAGGCCAGCCTTGCGGCATCGCGGGCAGCGCGCAGTTCGGCCAGCTTGGCATTGGACTCGCCGGCTTCCAACTCCACCAGAATGCTGCCGGCCTTCACCTGCTGGCCTTCCTGAAAATTCACCCGGTCGACGATGCCGTTGGCCTTCGCGGTTACGCTCACCGCCTCGTTGGCCTGGGCGGTGCCCACGGCTTCCAGGGTGCGCACCACATCCATGCGCTTCACGGCCGCGGTTTCCACCGGCAGGGCCGGCGCCCGGCCGCCGGCATTCACCGCCTGTGGGGCCGCCGAAGGCGGGGCCAGGAAGGGAATCTTGTCACGGTTGTAATAAGCGCCCGCGCCGGCCGCGCCCAAAACGGCGATAACGACGATCTGACCCCAGAGTTTCATCGGCTTCATTCAATCCTGGCTGCTGCCCCGCAACCGCAGAATACACATGCCGGCCGAGCGTTGCCTAGTCATGTCTTGGCATGACACTATTTGTTAAGGGCATAGTATTTTTAGAAGATACAGGACGAAACCGGCTGCCGGACCGTCAGCAATACTGCCGTCGGCCCAATATTTCGTCCGATCCGGAGGAACTGCACCTTTTATGGTCACCGCGCTCTACAGCCACTCGGCTTGTCTACGCCACGATACGGGCGACGGACATCCGGAATGCCCTGAACGGTTGCAGGCCGTGTTGGCGCGGCTGGAAACCGAGGAATTCATGTGGCTGGACCGCCGCGAGGCGCCGCTGGCCGAGCGCGAGCAGCTGACCCGGGTGCATCCCGAAGCCTATGTCGAGCGCATGCTGGCCAGCGTGCCGGAACGCGGCCTGTCCTATGTGGATGGCGACACGGTGCTCAGCCCCGGTTCGGGCGAAGCGGCTCTGCGCGCCGCCGGCGCGGTCTGCGCGGCGGTGGATGCGGTGATGGCCGGCGAAATCCGCAATGCCTTCTGCGCCGTGCGCCCGCCCGGCCATCATGCCGAGCCCGATCAGGCGATGGGCTTCTGCTT
>JAYSEE010000064.1:12601-13121 GCA_041914045.1 Ferrovibrio sp.
GTTCAACAACGTGGCCGTGGGCGCGTTGCAGGCCCGCGCGCGCTGTGGCATCCGGCGCGTGGCGGTGATAGATTTCGACGTGCATCACGGCAACGGCACTCAGGCCGCCTTCGCCGACGATCCCGACCTCTTCTACATTTCCACCCATCAATGGCCGCTCTATCCCGGCACCGGCCGGCCCAGCGAGCGCGGCTGCGCCAACAACATCCTTAACCTGCCGCTCAGGCCCTATTCCGGCAGCCAGGAATTCCGCGCCGCCGCCAATGAAAGCCTGCTGCCGATGCTGCGCGCCTTCCGGCCCGAACTGGTGATGATCTCGGCCGGCTTCGACGCCCATGCCCGCGACCCGCTGGCGCAATTGAATCTCCAGGATGCCGATTATGCCTGGATCACCGAGCAATTGCTCGCCGTCGCGCATGAAACCGCCAGCGACCGTTTGGTCTCCACCCTGGAAGGCGGCTACGATCTCGGCGCGCTGGCTTCCGCCACGGCCGCCCATGTGCGCGCCCTGATGCTGGGC
>JAYSEE010000064.1:13131-14594 GCA_041914045.1 Ferrovibrio sp.
TGACCCGGCGCGGCCCGGCTCCGGCCCCACATTGCGCCGAAGCCGCACTTTCTGTACAAATCCGGCGACTTTCCGCCTTTCCCGTCTGGAGTGAACAATGGCCAGTTACCAGTACATCTACGTGATGAAGGGTCTGAATAAGACCTATCCCGGCGGCAAGCAGGTTTTGAAGAATATCTGGCTGAGCTTCCTGCCCGGCGCCAAGATCGGCGTGCTGGGTTTGAACGGCGCCGGCAAGTCCACTTTGCTGAAGATCATGGCCGGGCTGGACAGCGAATTCACCGGCGAGGCCTGGGCCGCCGAAGGCGTGAAGGTCGGCTATCTGGCGCAGGAGCCGGCGCTTGATGCGTCCAAGGACGTGCTGGGCAATGTGATGGAAGGCGTGGCCGAGACCAAGGCGTTGCTGGACCGCTTCGAGGAAGTCTCGATGAAGTTTGGCGAGGTGACCGACGACGACGAGATGAATGCGCTGATCGCCGAACAGGCGGAGCTGCAGGAGAAGATCGACGCCGCCGATGCCTGGGATTTGCAGCGCAACGTGGAAATCGCCATGGACGCCCTGCGCTGCCCGGCGGGCGATGCCGATGTGAGCAAGCTTTCCGGCGGCGAGCGTCGCCGCGTGGCTTTGTGCCGCCTGCTGCTTTCCAAGCCCGACATGCTGCTGCTCGACGAACCGACCAACCATCTGGATGCGGAATCCGTCGCCTGGCTCGAACGCTTCCTGCACGAATATCCCGGCACCGTGGTGGCCGTCACCCACGACCGCTACTTCCTCGACAATGTGGCCGGCTGGATTCTGGAGCTGGATCGCGGCGCCGGCATTCCCTGGGAAGGCAATTATTCCTCCTGGCTGGACCAGAAGGAAAAGCGCCTGGAGCAGGAAGGCAAGGCCGAAGACGCCCGCCGCCGCACCCTCAAGAACGAATTGGAATGGGTGCGCCAGAGCGCGCGGGCCCGCCAGGCCAAGTCGAAGGCCCGCCTCAATGCCTATGAGGAAATGTTGGCGCAGCAGCAGGACAAGGCCGTGGAGCAGGTCACCATCACCATTCCGCCCGGCCCGCGCCTGGGCAATGTGGTGATCGAGGCGGAAGGCCTCACCAAGGGTTTCGGCGACCGCCTGCTGATCGAGAATCTGAACTTCAAGCTGCCGGCCGGCGGCATCGTCGGCATCATCGGCCCGAACGGCGCCGGCAAGACCACGCTGTTCCGCATGCTCACCGGCGGCGAAAAGCCCGATGCCGGCACCTTGCGCGTGGGCGACAGCGTGCACCTGGGCTATGTCGACCAGAGCCGCGACAGCCTGAACGACAAGAAGACCGTGTGGGAGGAATTGTCGGAAGGCAACGACATGATCCTGCTGGGCAAGCGCGAAGTGCCCAGCCGCGCCTATTGCTCGTGGTTCAACTTCAAGGGCGCCGATCAGCAGAAGAAGGTCGGCATGCTTTCGGGCGGCGAGCGCAACC
>JAYSEE010000065.1:0-7158 GCA_041914045.1 Ferrovibrio sp.
GCATGGCACCATGCTGCGCGACGCCATCAAGCGGGCCGATGGCGATGTGAGCATCGCGGTAACGGATCGCCTGGTGCCGCTCTTGGCGCGCAGCCTTGCCGATACCGGAGCGAAGATCGTTGTGCGCGGCGAGACGGCGGCTGCCGCCGCGCGCAGGATGGACTGGCAATGTCCGTTCGCCAGCCTGGGCGCGCTGGTGCGCCGGGAGCGCGGCGCTTTCGGCGATGGCGTCTATCTCAAGCCCGATCCGGCGCAAGCAGCAGCGTTCCGCGCTCGCCATGCCGCTATGGCCGGCGGACGCAGGCTGTTCGGCCTGTCCTGGCGCAGCGGAAATCCGCAATTGGGCGAGGCCAAGAGCATCGCGCTGGCGCAATTGGCCCCGCTTTTCGCCTTGCCCGGCATTGCCTGGCTGAGCGTGCAATACGGCGATGCCAATGCCGAGATCGCCGCCAGCGGCTTGCCGCTGTTGACGGAAAGCGTGGATGGCCTGAGCGATATGGATGGCCAGGCGGCGCAATTCGCGGCATTGGACGGCATGGTCTCGGTCAGCAATACCGGTGTGCATCTGGCCGCCGCCATCGGCTTGCGCTGCCATGTGCTGCTGCCGCGTGGGCGCGGGCGCTTCTGGTATTGGCCGCGCCAGGGGCAAAGCTGCGATTGGTATGCCGCGCCGCGCTTCTGGCATCAGCCGCGGGATGGCGATTGGTCGCAAGCCATCGCCGCTTTGGCGGAGGCGCTCGGCCATGGCTGATATAGGCAGCCTGCTGCGGCAGGCCTTGGCGCAGCATCAGGCCGGCAATCTGGCGGCGGCGATGGCCGGTTATCGCGCCGTGCTGGCGGAACAGCCGCGCCAGGCCGATGCGCTTAATCTGCTGGGCGTTGCGCTGGAACAAAGCGGCGATGCCGAGGCTGCGGCGGATTCGATCCGCCAGGCCATCGCCATTGACGCCGCGCGCGCCGATTTTCACGACAATCTCGGCAATGCGTTGCTCGCGGCGAAAGACAGCGCGGCCGCCGAGGCAGCCTATCGCTCGGCTTTGCATCTGGAACCGCAGCGTCCCGGCACGCTCTACAATCTCGGCAACCTGCTGCGCCTGCGTGGCGAGACCGAGGCGGCGCGCGCCTTGCTGCAACAGGCCCTGCATGCGCAGCCGGGCTATGCCGAGGCGATGAAAAACCTCGCCTTGCTGGAATGGGAGGAGGGCGACATGGCGGCGGCTGAGCCGCTATTCCGCCAGGCCGCGCAACTGGCGCCGCAGGATCGCGTGCTGCCGATGAATTATGCGCTCTACCTGCTGGCGCGCGGCGATTACGGCGCCGGCTGGGATCTCTATGAATCGCGCTGGCGCAGCGGCGTGTATGACGAACGCGACTGGGGCGGCGGCCTGCCGCGCTGGGACGGGACGCCGCAGCCGGGCCGGCATCTGCTGCTTTGGGGCGAGCAGGGCATCGGCGACCAGATTTTGCATGGCACCATGCTGCGCGAGGCGATTGCGCGCGTCCAGGCGACTGGCATTTGCCGGGTCAGCGTCGCGGTGTCGGATCGTCTGGCGCCCTTGCTGGCGCGCAGCCTGGCCGACCTGCCGGATGTTCGGGTAATCGAGCGCGGCCGGAAAACCGACGCGGATTTGCCCAAGGTCGACTGGCAATGCCCGTTCGGCAGCTTGGGCCGCTTTCTCCGCCGCGCGGCAGCGGATTTTCCCGTCGGCCCCAAGGCGGGCGCGTATTTGCAGGCCGATCCGGCGCGGGTGGCCGAATTCCGCGCGCGGCATGCCGCGATGGCAGGCAGCAAGCGCATTTACGGTTTGGCTTGGCGCAGCGGCAATCTGCAACTGGCTGATGCCAAGAGCATACCCTTGGCGCAATTGGCGCCGCTCTTCGCTCTGCCGGATATCGCCTGGCTCAGCATTCAATACGGCGATATGGGCGGCGAAGTGGCCGCATCGGGCCTGCCGCTCAATACCGCGCTGACCGTGGACGGCCTGAAGGATATCGACGGCCAGGCGGCGCAGCTTGCCGCATTGGATGGAATCGTGTCGGTCAGCAATACCGGCGTGCATGTGGCGGCTGGACTCGGGCTGCCTTGCCATGTTTTGCTGCCGAAAGGGCGTGGGCGGCTCTGGTACTGGCCGCGCGAAGGCGAGAGCACCCCCTGGTATGGCGCAGCAAAGCTCTGGCGGCAGCATCAGGCATACATATGGGAAGATGTAATTTCTCGTTTATCAAACCATCTTAAAAGTGTAAAATAATTCTAAGATATTGATTTATATAAAATATTATTCTTCGATAATTTTTTAAAATTGGCCTTGACGAAGGCGCAGTGGGTTTGCTAGGTCATACGAGACTTCCAAAAGGAAGTTAGCTACCATCCTAGAACAGGAGATTAAGTCATGGCCAATTCCGTCAATACCAATGTCGGTGCTCTCGTCGCGCTAGCCTCGCTGCGCCAGACCAATTCCGAGCTCGACAAGACCTCCAAGCGCATTCAGACCGGCTTCCGTGTGGCCGATGCTTCTGACGACGCCGCCGTCTTCGCGGTGGCCCAGGGCATCCGCGGCAACATCAAGGCTTATGCCTCTGTGCAGTCCTCGCTGGCTGCCGGTGAAGGCCTGGGTCAGGTGACCGCTGCCGCTCTGACCGGCATTTCCGATCTGGTCGGCGACCTGAAGGCGAAGTTCGCCAACCTGGCCGACGGCTCGCTGACCTCCGCTCAGCGCACCACCTACCAGAACGACGCCAATCAGCTGATCAGCCAGATCACCAACTTCATCAATCAGGCGACCTATAACGGCAAGAACCTGCTGAACTCGGCTGCCACGATCTCGTTCGTGTCGGACGTGTCGGGTTCCTCGCTGACCCTGCAGACCGGCACCAACCTGCTGACCTCGGTCACCGCCGTGTCGGATGCCATCGGCGCCTTCACCGCCGCCGCCGATTACAGCACCGCGCTGACCGCCCTGGACACCTTCGAGAGCTTCGTGAACTCGATCTCCGCCCAGGTGGCCGCGCAGAGCCGTTCGCTCTCGCTGCAGCGCAGCTTCGTGGACGATCTGGTGGACGCGACCAAGACCGGTCTTGGCGCCCTGGTGGACGCCGACGTGGCCGCCGAATCCGCTGCCCTGCAGTCCTTGCAGGTCCGTCAGCAGCTGGGCGTGCAGGCGCTGTCGATCGCCAACCAGCAGCCGAACACCCTGCTCAGCCTGTTCCGCTAATCCGGACGCTGATCAAGGCATTGATTTCCGGTCCAGGCTTGATCCTGGCCGGCTGGAAAGGGGGCTTCGGCCCCCTTTCTTTTTGTCTTCGCGGCTTCGTGGGCATTCTTCCGGCAGCGCCCCTTTGCTTTTTTTGCCGCCGCCCTTTAGCGTTCGGCTGAGAGCGCGCTTGCAGCGCGGGGTCGATTCCATAGCAGAAGGGCTGGGGCTGGGCGTTCGGGCGCTGGTCCTGGGGTGTTATCCGTGCCGCTGATCATCACTTTGAAAGCCGGAGAGAAATTCATCCTGAACCGGGCTGTGCTCAGCCTGTCCAAGCCGGCCAGCATCATCATCGAGAACAAAGCCTCGTTTCTTCGCGAAAAACACATCATGCGGGACGAGGATGCCGATACGCCGGCGAAAAAAATCTATTATATGTGTCAGCTGACATATCTCTGGGAAGAAAAATTCGACGAGTATTACCCCAGAATCAAGGATGCCTGTTTGGAATTCGTTAAGGCGGCTCCGAGTACCAATGGCCTGATCGGTAGCATCGGTTCGGCTCTGGCGCAGCATGATTTCTTCCGGCTGCTCAAACATGCCAGGCGCCTGATCGAAGTGGAGAGGAGGTTGCTCGATGTCGGGAATAAATCCGTATCTAAAGGCGCAGAACGTCCTTGAGACGCCGCGCCAGCTCGAGTACCGGCTGTTTTCGTCCGTCACCAGGGCGCTGCTGGATATCCGCCCGCTGATGCAAAGCCGCAATCCTGGCGATGTCGCCAAGGTTGCCTATGCCATCGGCTGGAACCGCGATGTCTGGAACCACCTGATGCCGGAAGTGCTGGACGAGACCAACGCCCTCACCAAGGACGTGAAAATCTCGCTGGTGAATATCTGCCTGTTCGTGAACAAGCGCACGGCCGAGATCACCCGGGGCAAGTCCACCGATATCGAGGCGTTGATCACCATCAACCGCAATATCATGGATGGCCTGAAGTGACGGCGGCTTTCGCCCGCCGTTGATCTTGGCTTCGCTTGCCAGATGATTGCCGATCCCGCCGCAGTCCTGGCTGAAGCGGCGCGTGCGCTAAGCGCCGGCAAACCCGACCTTGCCTTGAAAGCCTTGCGCGCCGCGCCAGACAACGCTGTGGCGCGGCAATTGCGCGGCGCGGCTCTGCGCGCCAGCGGCGACAAATCCGGCGCCGACGCCGCCTTGCAAAGCGCGTTGCAGCTGGCGCCGGATCATATCCCCACATTGGCGATGCTGGCGCAGCTTGCCGCCGAGCGCGAACAGCCCGAACAGGCGCTCGGCTGGCTGGAACGCCTGCTGGCCTTGCAGCCCGGCAACCCGGCCTTTCTCGGCAGCTATGGCGGCATGCTGCGGCGGATGGATCGCGCCGCCGACGCGCTGCCGGCGCTGGAACGCGCCCTCGCCATCCAGCCCGATCATCCCGGCCATCGGTTGGAGCAGGCGCATGCCCTGCGCAAGCTGCAACGATTGCCCGAAGCGCGCGCCGCTTTCGAGGCAGCGCTGGCGCGGCAGCCGAATAACGCCAATGCCTGGAGCGGCCTGGCCGAATGCCTGCTGCGGCTGAACGACAGCGATGCCGCCTTGCAGGCCATCGCCAAGGCGCGCGAACTGGCGCCGCGGGACGGCCAAGCGATCGGCACGCAGGGTTTGATCCTGGCCCAGCGCGGCGAGCGCGCGGCGGCGCTGGATTGCTATCGCCAAGCTTATGAAGCGATGCCGGGCGAGGTTGCGGCGCGGCGCAATTACGGCAATGCGCTGCTGCGCGCCGGCCGCACGGCGGAAGCCTGGCCGTTGCTGGAACATCGCGCCGACCGGCCGGAAAGCCGGCTGCCCTTGGCGCAAGCCGGCTTGCCTTATTGGGATGGCGGCATCGCGCCGGGCCTGCGGCTGCTGATCTGGGCCGAGCAGGGCATCGGCGATGAAATCCTGCAAGCCGGCTATATCCCTGAATTGCTCAGCGCCGGCGTGGATCTGGTGCTGCTCTGCTCGGCGCGGCTGGAGCCGCTGTTCCGCCGCGCCTTCGCGGGCGCGGAAGTGCATGCCCTGCGCGCCGATACATCCCTGGCGGCCTTCAAGGCGACGCATCAGCTTTCGATCTGCGACCTGGCCTCGCGGTTGCGGCGCGGCGGGCCCATGCCGGCGCAAAGCGTGCCCTATCTGCAAGCCGATCCGGCGCGGCGCGACCTGTTCGCCGCGCGCTATCGTGCGCTGAAGGCGCGCCGCGTGATCGGCCTGTCCTGGCGCAGCGGCAATCCCGCCTTGGGCGATGCCAAATCGCTGCGGCTGGAGGATATGCTGCCCATTCTGCGCCTGCCGGGACTGGCTTTCGTCAATCTGCAATACGGCGACAGCAGTGCCGAACGCGCCGAGCTGCAAACGCGCCACGGCATCGCGCTGCATGTGGACGCCGATGTCGATCCGCTGCGCGATATTGATGGCCAGGCGGCGCAGATCGCGGCTTTGGACGAAGTGGTTTCGATCAGCACGGCGGCGGTGCATCTGGCCTGCGCGCTGGCGGTGCCGAGCCGCGTGCTGCTGCCGTTCGAGCATGGCCTGTTGTGGTATTGGGGCGAGAATGGCGATGCTTCGCCGTGGCGGCCGGGCGCGAAGCTGTATCGGCCGCGGAATGTTGATGACCGCATAGGTCCGATTCAGGCGCTGACCGCCGATCTGCAAGCGGGTCTGGCATGAGTGAAGCCGCCGCCATCCTGGATGCGGCACGGGCGCTCAAGCGCGCCGGCGACCGGCAGGGCGCGGCGGACCTGCTGGGCCAGGCGATGCGGCAGCATCCCGAGAATGCCGAGATCGCCTTGGCGCTGGCGGATGCGCTGGTGGGGCTGGAACGCCAGCCGGCGGCTTTGGGCATCGTCGATCTGCTGTTGCGGCGCCAGCCCGATCATCCGCTGGCGCTGGCGGCCAAGGCGCGGCTGCTGCTGCTGATCGGCTACAATGCCGAGGCCGCCGATCTGGCCCGTCATTGCAGCCAGATGCAGCCCGAGCGCGCCGATATCTGGGCCTTGCTGGCCGCCGCCGCCCATGCCGATGGCCGGATCGACGAGGCGCGGCTGGCCGCCAAGCAGGCGCTGCATCGCGATCCCGCCAATGCGGCGGCTTTGGGCACGCTGGGTCATCTGGCGGCCGAACGCGGCGATGCCGCCAAGGCGCGCGATTTCTATCGCAAGGCGCTGACGCTGAAGCCCAAGGATGCCCGCCTGCATTACATGCTGGGGCTGGCCGACCTGTTGCTCGGCGACTTGCCGGAAGGCTGGGCCGGCTATGCCTGGCGCCACAAAGTGCGGCCGCCTTTCACCGCGCATTTCGGCTGCGGCCTGCCGCAATGGGACGGCGCTGCCTTGCCCGCCGGCCAGCGCCTGCTGGTCTGGGGCGAGCAGGGCCTGGGCGATGAAATCCTGTTCGCCAGCCTGCTGCCCGATCTGCTCAAGCGGCAGCCCGATGCGCTGCTTTATTGCGAGCCGCGCTTGATGCCGCTTTTCGCGCGCAGCTTTCCCGGCCTCGCGGTGGTGGGGCGGCATGACGGTTTCGATGCCGCCGCCCATGGCCTGACGCAGCAGATATCCAGCGCCGATCTCGGCGGCCTGTTCCGCCGGCAGGTGATGGATTTCCCCTGGCATGACGGCTATCTCAAAGCCGATCCGGCGCGCGTGGCGCATTACCGCGCCAAGTATCGCGCCATCGCCCCGCCGGATGCGTTGCTGCTCGGCATCGCCTGGCGCAGCGGCAATCCGGCGCTGGGGCAATATAAATCGGGCGGTCTGGCGGATTTCGCCGGCCTGCTGGCGTTGCCCGATTGCTTCTGCGTCGATCTGCAATATGGCGACACTGCCGCCGAGCGCGCATCGGCCCCCAGGCCGCCTTATCACGATCCCGAGGTCGATCCGCTGGCTTCCTGCGACGAACAGGCGGCGCAGATCGCGG
>JAYSEE010000065.1:7168-14588 GCA_041914045.1 Ferrovibrio sp.
AACAGCGCGGTGCATCTGGCCGGCGCGCTGGGCAAGCCGGGCTGGGTGCTGCTGCCGGCCGCGCGCGGCACGCAATGGTATTGGGGCAGCGAGGGCGAGGCGACGCCCTGGTATCCCAGCCTGCGCCTGCTGCGCGCCGAAGCCGGCGAGGGGCCAGGCGCGCAACTAGCCCGCAGGTTGCGGGAAATTGACAGTCTTCCGGGCTGAAAAAACCTGCTAGACTATCCGGGAGAAATCGCAGGAAGAAATCATCGCGCGGGTCGTTTACCATCGGTCAACCACTTTTTGCGACAAACAACGCGCTCGAGCCGAACAGTATGCGATTCGGCCGGAACAGCAGGAGAAGGGGGCTCAGCCCATGTCGATGTCCGAAGAAGAACAGAGCAAAGTGACCCGCGAATCTTTCGTGGCGACCTGGGAAGCCCTGGTGAATGGCGGCGTGTCGCGCGAAGTCGTGGCCGCGATTGCGATGAGCATGGCGCTGGCCGAACTGACGGCGATTTTCGGCAAGGCCGTTACCGCCCATGGTCTCGAACGCCTGCCCGATACCATCCGCTCCGGCGCGTTCGACTCCAAGTAATCCGCGCTTCCGGCCGCCGCGCCCTGAACCGGGCGCGCGGTCGATGGCCGCAGAAATGCTAACGGCATCGTTTCCGCTTGCGCGGAGACGGTGCCGTAATGCGTTTACAGGCTTGATATAAGCGGAAAGTCAGGTGGTAACGTCGACCGAGCTGCCGACGCCCTGCGGCAACGGACCCTGCGGCGCGGAGCTTTGCGCCGGCTGTTGGTTTTCCGCAGAGGTGATCTGCTTCACATTTTCCAGGCTGGCGGAGACGGCGCTCAGCACGGCCAATTGGGAGTCGCGCGCGACTTTGGCGCCGACGAGTTGAAGCTGCTGCTGAATGGCTGACATGGCATCGGTTCCTTCTGAAGCGATAAACTCATTCTAGGCCTATCCGCGTGCGCCGGCAATCGGGGGCTTTTGCCTATAAGCGGAAATTCACGTAATCATCATCACATTTAGGATGCTGCCGGCCCCTCGGGTTATTGGGGCGTATGCGGAACAATAACCCGCCCGGCGGCTTGACTTGGGCCATGGCGGGGCTATC
The DNA here is from genome assembly GCA_041914045.1 of Ferrovibrio sp. GTDB lineage: Bacteria > Pseudomonadota > Alphaproteobacteria > Ferrovibrionales > Ferrovibrionaceae > Ferrovibrio. Next base: position 8,278 of record JAYSEE010000065.1, read on the forward strand.
ACTGGCGCCCAATTCTGGAACGACCGGCCGGCAGGCCGGCGCATGAGGAGCTTCCGCATATGACTCTCGCGTTTCTGTTTCCCGGTCAGGGCAGTCAGGCTGTCGGCATGGGCAAGGACCTGGCCGAAGCATTCGCCACCGCCCGCGAAGTGTTTCAGGAAGTGGACGATGCGCTGTCGCAGAAGCTGAGCGGCCTGATGTTCGAGGGGCCGGAAGCCGAGCTTACGCTTACCGAGAATACCCAGCCCGCCCTGATGGCGGTGAGCGTTGCCGCTGCCCGCGTGCTGGAAAAGGATTTCGGCGTCGATCTCGCCGCCAAGGGCAGCTATGCCGCCGGGCATTCCTTGGGCGAATATTCCGCGCTTTGCGCGCTGGGCGCGCTGGGTCTGGCCGATACCGCGCGGCTGCTGAAGCTGCGCGGTCAGGCGATGCAGAAGGCGGTGCCGGTGGGCGAGGGCGCCATGGCGGCCTTGCTGGGCCTCGATCTCGATGTGGCGCAGGCCGTGGTGGACGAAGCCGCGCAGGGCGAAGTGCTGGGCTGCGCCAACGACAACGGCCCGGGCCAGGTGGTGATTTCCGGCAAGAAGACCGCCGTGGAACGTGCGCTGGATGTCGCCAAGGCCAGGGGCGGCAAGCGCGCCATCCTGCTGCCGGTCAGCGCGCCGTTCCATTGCGCGCTGATGCAGCCGGCCGCCGATGCCATGCAGGCGGCGCTGGAGAGAGTGGCGCTCAATCCGCCGCGTCTGCCGGTGGTGTCCAACGTCACCGCCAAGGGCGAAAGCAACCCCGCCGATATCAAGAAGCTGCTGGTGGCGCAGGTGACCGGCTTGGTGCGTTGGCGCGAATGCACGCTCTGGCTGGGCCAGCAGGGCGTACAGCGCGCCGTCGAACTCGGCACCGGCAAAGTGCTGGCCGGTCTGGTGAAGCGCATCGAAAAGAGCATCGAAGCGAGCAGCCTGAATGCCCCCGCCGACCTGGAAGCCTGGGCCAAGTCGGTCTGATTTCCCTTAAACCATAAGGATTCCGCCATGTTCGATCTCACCGGCAAATTCGCTCTCGTCACCGGCGCCACGGGCGGCATCGGCAACGCCATCGCCGTCGCCCTGCATGGCCAGGGCGCGACCGTAGGCCTGTCCGGCACTCGCGAGCCTGTGCTGCGCGAATTGGCCGACAAGCTGGGCGAACGCGCTTTCGTGCTGCCTTGCAATCTGGGCGATGCGGCGGCGGTGGAAGCGCTGATCGGCCAGGCCGAAGCGGCGATGGGGCAGGTGGATATCCTGGTCAACAATGCCGGCATCACCCGCGACGGCCTCGCCCTGCGCATGAAGGACGAGGATTGGCAGGCGGTGCTGGATGTGAATCTGACCGCCGCTTTCCGGCTCAGCCGCGCTTCGCTCAAGGGCATGATGAAGCGCCGTTGGGGCCGCATCGTCAACATCACCTCGGTGGTGGGCGCGACCGGCAATCCCGGTCAGTTGAATTATGCCGCCGCCAAGGCCGGCTTGGTCGGCATGTCGAAATCCCTGGCCCAGGAAGTCGCCAGCCGCAACATCACGGTGAACTGCGTCGCCCCCGGTTTCATCGAAACCGCCATGACCGATGTGCTCAACGAACAGCAGAAAACCGCCATCATGACGAAGATTCCGGCGCAGCGGCTGGGGCAGGGGCCGGAAGTGGCCGCCGCCGTGGCCTATCTCGCCTCCAACGAGGCCGCTTATGTGACCGGCCAGACCTTGCACGTAAATGGCGGCATGGCCATGATTTGATCTCCCGCTGGCGACTCCGGTCCCGTTTCGGTCCGGGGGCGACCCGTTAGGGCAAGGATGCTTGGCCCCCCGGTTTTTCTATGCTAATAGGCCCCCAACCACGGGCAAGACCGGGACATCTTTCGGGTTTTGGACTAGCTTAACGTGGCAACGAATCACAAGGATTAAGGACAATGAGCGATATCGCCGAACGCGTGAAGAAGATCGTCGTCGAGCATCTGGGCGTCGAGGCCGAGAAGGTCACCGAAGCCGCCAGCTTCATCGACGATCTGGGCGCGGACAGCCTGGACACGGTCGAACTGGTCATGGCGTTCGAGGAGGAATTCGGCGTCGAAATTCCCGATGATGCGGCCGAAAAGATCCTCACCGTGAAGGATGCGATCGACTTCATCTCCGAGAAGGCTTCGGCCTAATCCGTTTAACGGATTAGCGCCGGTTCGGGTTACTTAAGAAGAGGCTTCTTATGCGTCGTGTCGTCGTCACCGGCCTCGGCCTGGTTACGCCGTTGGGTAATGGCGTGGACGCAACCTGGAACCGGCTGATCAACGGTGAATCGGGCCTCGGCCCGATCACGCGTTTTAATCCAGGCGAAATGCCTTGCCGCATTGCCGGCCAGGTGCCGCTGAAAAAAGATTTCCCCGATCGCGCCGATGCGTTCGAGCCGTCCGAATGGATGGACGGCAAGGAACTGAAGCGCGTGGACGATTTCATCGTCTACGGCGTCGCCGCCGCCAAGCAGGCGGTGACGGATTCGGGCTGGGTGCCGGCCACCGAGGAACAGCGCTGCCGCACCGGCGTGCTGATCGGCTCCGGCATCGGCGGCCTGAACGGCATCGAGGAAGCGGCGATCACGCTCAAGGAAAAGGGCCATCGCCGCATCAGCCCGTTCTTCGTGCCGGGCCGCTTGATCAATCTGGTTTCCGGCCATGTCTCCATCGAGCATGGCTTCAAGGGCCCCAACCATGCCGTGGTGACGGCCTGCTCCACCGGCGCGCATGCCATCGGCGATGCCGCCCGCATCATCATGTGGGACGATGCCGATGTGATGGTGGCCGGCGGCGCCGAAGCCACTATCGGCCCGCTGGGCGTGGCCGGCTTCGCCGCCGCGCGCGCGCTGTCCACCGGCTTCAACGACACGCCTTCCAAGGGCTCGCGCCCCTGGGACAAGGACCGCGATGGCTTCGTGCTGGGCGAGGGCGCCGGCGTTGTGGTGCTGGAAGAATACGAACATGCCAAGGCGCGCGGCGCCAAGATTTACGCCGAAGTGGTCGGCTATGGCCTGACCGGCGACGCCTATCACATCACCGCGCCGCATGAGAGCGGCGACGGCGCTTTCCGCTGCATGCAGATGGCGTTGAAGCGCGCCGGCATGACCCCGGGCGAGATCGATTACGTGAATGCCCATGGCACTTCCACGCCGCTGGGCGACGAGATCGAACTGGGTGCCGTGAAGCGCGTGTTCGGCAATGCCGCCGCCACGCTGTCGATGTCCTCCACCAAGTCGGCCATCGGCCATCTGCTGGGGGCGGCGGGCGCGGTGGAAGCGATTTTCTCCACGCTTGCGATCAAGACCGGCATCATCCCGCCGACCTTGAATCTCGACGATCCCTGCGACGGCTCGGAAGGCATCGATCTGGTGCCGCACAAGGCCAAGCAGCGCGAGGTGCGTGCGGCCTTGTCGAATTCCTTCGGCTTCGGCGGCACCAACGCCTCGCTGGTGCTCAAGCGCGTCGATAATTGATGAAGCGCCTGCTGCGCCTGCTGCTGGCTCTGGTGCTGGCGGTCGGCGCGGCGGCTGCCGGCTCGGCCTGGTGGTTCAGCCAATGGCTGGATCGCCCGGGGCCGCTTTCCGAAACAACTCTGGTTCTGCTGCCGCGCGGCGAAGGTCTGGCGCGCATCGCCGAACGTCTGCATGAAGCCGGCGCGGTGGCCGATGCGCGGCTATTCGCCCTGGCCGGCTGGTGGACAGGCTCCGGTCCGTTTGGCCATGGTCCGGCGCTCAAGGCCGGCGAATATGCCATTGCCGCCCATGAAAGCCCGCGCGCCATCCTGGCGCAAATCGCGGCGGGCCGGGTGTTTCAGCGGAAATTCACCGTGCCCGAGGGCCTGAGCAGCGCGGAGATTCTAGCTTTGCTCGGCAAGGCCGAGGCGATGAGCGGCGATCTGCCGTCCGCCGCGCCGCCGGAAGGCAGCCTGCTGCCGGAAACCTATAATTACCTGCATGGCGACAGCCGCGCCGAGATGCTGCGCCGCATGGGTCGCGCGCGGGACGACCTGCTGCAACGGCTCTGGGCTTCGCGCGATCCGGCGCTGCCTTATGCCGATATGGCGCAGGCCGTGATCATGGCTTCCATCGTGGAAGCCGAGACCCCGAAGGCGGACGAGCGGCCGGTGGTGGCCGGCGTATTCGTCAACCGGCTGCGTCGCGGCATGCGGCTGCAGACCGATCCCACGGTGATCTACGGCATCACGCGCGGACTGCGCGAACTCGACCGTCCGCTCAGCCGCGCCGATCTGGCCCAGCCCACGCCGTGGAATACCTATGTGATCGACGGCTTGCCGCCCACGCCGATCAACCATCCCGGCCGCGCCAGCCTGGCGGCCGCGCTGGCCCCGGCCGCCACGAAATATCTCTATTTCGTGGCCGATGGCAGCGGCGGGCATTTCTTCGCCGAAACCTACGAGCAGCATTTGCGCAATGTGGCGGCGTATCGCGCGCAGCAGAAATAGTCTGCGTCAGGGCGCGGTATCGGCGAAGCGCTGGCGAGCCAGGTCGTAGAGCATCAGATCCAGCCGGTTCATCTCGCGCACGCGGTCCAGCACGGCCGGGTCCTCCAGGCCATCCATCGCATTGGCCGAGACATTGTCGCGGCCGATCGGCGGCGTGCCGGTCAGCTTGAGTTCCTCGCAGACCTTGCGCAGGCCGCGCTCCAGCGCCTCGGCGAAGATCACCCGGCTGATCGGCCCGTTCAGCCGCGCCAGCAGATGGCCTTTGATCGTCGGCTCCGACCAATTCAGCGTGGCGACTGAAAAATAGCTGCCGATGGTAGCGAGTTCTGGTCCGTAATGGCCGAGCGCTGGGGCCATCAGGTCGGACAGCAGCGATTTGGTCTGCACATTCTCCAGCACCGCCACGGCTTCCGGGTCGTGCAGGAAATCCAGCAGGCTCTTGTGGCGCAGCAGCACCGGATGCATGCGGCCTTCCTGCTTGCGGGCGGTATGGCGGATCTGCGACAGGGTGCGCGCCACCGGATCGCGCAGCACGGTGAAGCAGTAGAAGCCGTCCGGCGCATGCACCAGCGGATACGAGCCGTAATGGCCGAAATACACGGACTCGCCCAGTAAGCCGCGCGCCTGGGCCTGGTGGAAATAGCTCAGCGACGGCGACCGCGGCGGCGCGGCGCGGATTTCCGGCAGGAAAACCTGCTCCATCCAGCGGGTGATGCTGGTGCCGGCGGTTTTCTGAATGTGCAGGAAGTAGATTTTCCGGGTGGGGATATACATGCCGGAAGAGTATCACGGCCGGCTTTTGTTGCCAGCCTGTGACGGCTGACACAGGCTCTGGGCTGGACCCTGGCCGGGTTTGCTTTATCTCAACGGGTAACGACAGACCCAGTGAATTGCAGAAAGAAAGGGCCCCGTCATGGCCTTCCTGAATCGCCGTTTCCGCCGCCTCGGCCTTACCATCGCCGCCTCCGTTCTGGCCGGTCTGGTGGCCGCCCAGGCGCAAGCCGCCCAGCCTGCCGAGATGCGCGCCTCCGAGACGCGGGCTGCCGACCAGATTGCGGCCGAACAGCCCGTCAGCATGCCCGCGCCGCGCGTGGTGGGGCAGGATGTCCGCCGCAACCATCCCGTGATGCAGGGCCAGCGCGTGAAGGCCGGCCCCGGCTCGGGCATCGAGCTGCGGCTGATGGACGGCACCCAGGTGATCCTTGGCGCCAATTCGGTGCTTAGCGTGGACGAATACGCGTCCGACCGCGTGGTGCTGCGGCTCGAGCGCGGCAGCTTCCTGGTCGATTCCGCCAATCCCGGCCAGGTCTTCGTCAGCATGCCCGCCGGCAGCATCAGCGTACGCTCCGCCGCCGTGGCCGGGCGGGTCGGGCCGGACGGCACCGACGTGGTTCTGCTCTCCGCCGGCCGCGCCGAAGTGACCGGCTTCGGCGGCCGCTCGGTACGACTCGATCAGCAGGGCGAGGCCACCCGCATCCGCGCGCTCGGCCCGCCCAGCCAGCCTTACCGTTTGCCGCCGGATCGCCTGCGCGATTTCGCCAGCCTGGCCTCTCAGGTCGCCGCGCTCTATTGAGCGTCGCCGCACCGCCGGATTTGCAAAAAGCCGCATCTCATGCGGCTTTTTCATTTTGTGACAGAACGCGCCGCAGAACCGCGGCAAATCCGGGCGTGACCCCTGCGACACGGCGGCCAAAAAAAATTTCCCCAAGGGTTTAAAAAGGCTTGCGTTGGCGGGGGGTTGCTGTAAATAAGCCCTCATTGACGCACCCGCACGTGCCGATGGCCCCTGGCAGGTTATGCAACGACGAACGCGTC
>JAYSEE010000066.1:0-13140 GCA_041914045.1 Ferrovibrio sp.
GTGATTCCCAGCCTGGCGCCGATCTTGCCGCTGCTGACCCTGGCGCCCAACCAACCGCCCACCCTGCAACTGGCCTGCGATTACATGATCGCCCTGTTCATGCGGGATGGCTTCCGCAATGCCGAGGCCTGGCTGACGAACCAGCCGTCGCCGCCCGATCATGTCGCCGAGCGGTTGCTGGCGGCGGCGCCGGATTTCCTGCGGCCGACCGCCCTGGCCAGCGGACGCGGCCAGGCCATCGCCGCCTGCATCGCCGCTCGCGGCGAAGGCCGGGACCGCGACACCGCCTGGCGCGATAACCGCGTGCGCGATCTGCTGAAAATCCGCTACTGAGCCAAGCCAAACGGCATTAACGTTTACGCGTCGCCTTGCGACGCAGCGGCGCAACTTCCTCTTCCAGCGGCAATTCCAAGCTCTTGCCGCGCGGCACATCATGCGAGCGGCCGCCTTTCAATGGCAGCATCATGCTCTTCTGCTTCGGGTCGGCGGGTTTCGGCTTATGCAGGCGCTTGGCTTGCGCCCGCTTCGCCTCGCCGGCACTGGCAATGCTGTCGAGCACCACGGCAAGGCCGAGATTCACCCCCTTGAGCAATTCCTCCACCGTGACGATGCGGATGCGCGGCGAACTGCCGCCTGGCAAATCCACCCGGCCGGCCTCGGCGGCTTCGCGCCGCATATCCCGCGAGGGCGGGCCGAAGCAGATGAAGATGCCCAAATCCGCGCGCTCGCGCTTCACCGTGCCGATCAATTCGCGGAGCGCGGCGGGTGCAACGTATTTGCCGCCCTTCACCGAGATGATGGCGCGGCCATAGGCATCGCGTCCGGTCATGAACACGATGTCGCCGTCGATACCGCGGTCCGCCCCCTTGCCGCGCGAATTGCCGCCGAGCTCCGAGATCGCCCAATTCTGGAATTCATGCGGCGTTTGTTCGGCCAAGCGGCGCGCCGCCTCCACATCGCGGGGAATCCCGCGCATGTCGTAACGAACCGCAGGGAAATTTGATGCCAAGCGATCCCGGATAACCTTCAACGCAACATAAGTTATGTCGATGCCAATCCATCTTCGTTCGAGTTTTTCCGCCGCATGAACGGCAGTGCCACAGCCGCAGAATGGATCCATTACTATGTCACCGGGATTCGACGATACCGTTATGATCCTTTCGAGCAATGAAAGCGGCTTTTGAGTTTGGTACCCGAGCATTTCTTTCGAACGATTATTTATCACTTGGATGTCGTCCCACAAATTCTGCAGCGGCACCCCCGGCATCTCGTCTAGATACCTTTTATATTGCGGCACGGCGCCAAGCCGCGTCTGTACAATCCGCCCCATGCGAATCAATTCATCCATTCTGTGCTTGGAGTATCGCCAATGCCTTGCAACTCCCATTACCTCATAAAAGGGGTTGCCTTTCTCCGCGCCGCCAGGCCCTTGAATATTGTCCAACCTGTAGCGCCTGCCATCAGCATCCATTCGGCGATAGTCACGTTCAACATACTTTTCATCGTATGGCCTATATTGCTGATTCCATACCGGCTTCGCGTCTTTGGAATAAAATAGGATCGTATCGGTTATACGTCCGAAATGCCTGGCTCCCTGCTTTCCGTCGCTATGCGCCGAATTTCGCCTCCAAATGATTTCGTTGCGAAACATCGGAGCGCCGAAAATTCCATCCATGAGTATTTTCAGGTAGTGGCTCGCGGTAGGATCGCAATGGAGATATATCGAGCCGCTAGGCTTGAGCAGGCGACGCATCTCGACAAGCCTGATCGCCATCATCGCCAGATAAGCCATCACATCGCTAGTGCCCAGAAAACTCTTCAGCGATAGCAACAGCCGGAATGTGTCCGCGCTCCTGCCTTCCAATTCTTCGAAAGCGGTCTGAGCTTCACTCTCCCAGTGCCAAGTATCCTCGAACGCCTTGACTTGGGCCGCCGCAGGTTCGACTGGCGATTTAAAAAGCACATTGTAGCTGGCATTCGAATTGAACGGCGGGTCGAGATAGATCAGATCGACGGATTCATCCTTGATGAATTCGCGCATGATCTTCAGGTTGTCGCCGAAATACAGCAGATTGCCCATGAGCCGCCTCCGAAACAATTTCGGCAAGCAGCATTCGATATATACTTTGAATATCGGGTAAATACTTGAATACCATAGTATTCATTTGACTGAATACTATGGTATGCACTCAAATCAAAATATCGCCTGTCCATTGCGCGAAAACGCCGTCGCGCACCATGCTTTTCGCGGCTTCGATATCGGGGGCGAAGAAGCGGTCTTCGAAATACGGGCCGACCTTGGCGCGGATCGCGGCATGGGCGGCTTCCAGCGCGGCTGAGCTTTGCAGCGGGCGATGGAATTCGATGCCTTGCGCCGCGGCCAGCAATTCGATGCCGAGAATGGCGGCGAGATTTTCCGCCATCGGGCCGAGCCGCCGCGCGGCATGGGTGGCCATGGAGACATGGTCTTCCTGATTGGCGGAGGTGGGCAATGAATCGATGCCGGCGGGATGCGCCTGGTGCTTGTTCTCGGCCACCAGGGCCGCCGCCGTCACCTGCGCGATCATGAAGCCGGAATTCAGGCCGGGCCTTGAAACCAGAAAAGCCGGCAGGCCGCTCATATTGGCATCCACAAGCAGCGCGATACGGCGTTCCGACAAGGCGCCGATCTCGGCCAGCGCCATGGCGATCATATCGGCGGCGAAAGCCACCGGCTCGGCATGGAAGTTGCCGCCCGACAACACCTCGCCGGTATCGGAAAAGATCAGCGGATTGTCGGAAACCGCATTGGCCTCGATGCACAAGGTATCGGCGGCATGGCGCAGCAGATCGAGCGCCGCGCCCATCACCTGCGGCTGACAACGCAGCGAATAAGGATCCTGCACGCGCGGACAATCGCGATGCGACTCCCGGATGCGGCTGCCCGCCATCAGCTTGCGAAACAAAGCCGCCACATCGTTCTGGCCCTTCTGGCCGCGCAGCGCATGGATGCGCGCATCGAAAGGCGTGTCAGAGCCCTTGGCGGCCTCCACGCTCAGCGCGCCGGATACCAAAGCGGCGGCGAAGGCACTTTCCGCCGCGAACAAACCGCGCAAGGCCAACGCGGTGGAAACCTGCGTGCCGTTGAGCAGCGCCAGGCCCTCCTTGGGGCCGAGTTGCAGCGGCTGCAAACCCGCCTGTTCGAGCGCCGCGCCGGCCGGCATCCGCTTGCCCCGCACGCGCACATCGCCGATGCCCAGCATGGCCGCGCTCATATGCGCCAGCGGCGCGAGATCGCCGGAAGCGCCCACCGAGCCTTGCGCGGGAATGCAAGGCAGGATGTCGCGGCGATGCAGTTCCGCCAGCCGCTCGATCATTGGCCAACTTACGCCGGAATGCCCACGCGCCAGGCTGGCTGCCTTCAAGGCCAGGATCAGCCGCACGCAATCGTCTTCCAGCAGCAGCCCGGTGCCCACGCTATGCGACAGCACCAGATTGCGCTGGAGCGCGGCCAGATCATGCGCCGCGATGCCGGCCTGGGCCAGCTTGCCGAAGCCGGTATTGATGCCATAAGCCGGCCGCCCCGCCGCCACGATATCGGCCACGGTTTTCACGCTGGCTTCAACTGCCGGCCTAGCCGCCTCGGAAATCGCAAAACCCTCGCCGGCATTCAGCCGACGCAGATCGGCAAAGGGGATTTCGCCTGGGGTAAGCAGCAATGCTGTCATCACGGCCTCCACAAATAGGCTCGCAGCCTAGACATGTATATACATGTTAGGGACAAGCCGGCTTAAGCGTCAAGCCAGGATTTCATTATAGCCCTTTTGGCGCCGGCCCGCCCGTGGCCCAATCCAGCAATATCGCGCTATGCAGCACCGGCCGCGCCTTGCCCTGCGCTTCCAGGCCCTGATCGATCTGCACCAGGCAGCCGATATTGCCGGCGGCGACGATATCCGCCCCGGTGGAGGCGATCGCCGCCGCCTTGCGGTCGCGCAATTGCACGGCGATTTCCGGCTGCAACAGATTATAGCTGCCCGCCGAACCGCAGCAGAGATGGCCTTCCGGCACATCGCGCACATCGAATCCCGCCTTGGCAAGCAATTGCTTCGGCAAAGCCGTGATCTTCTGGCCATGCTGCAATGAGCAGGCCGAATGATAGGCCACCACCCTGGCCTTCGCCGCGCCATTGGGCTTGAGAGGCAATAGCGCCAGCACTTCGGAAATATCCTTGGCCAGCGCCGACACTTTCGCGGCATCCTCGGCCCAATCGGCTTCGCTGCGCAGCATGAAGCCGTAATCCTTCACAGTGGTGCCGCAGCCCGATGCGTTGATCACGATAGCATCCAGACCTTCATTCTCCGCTTCGGCCATCCAGGCCGCGATATTCGCCTTGGCCTTGGCATGCGAATCCTCCAGCTGGCCCATATGATGAGTGAGCGCGCCGCAACAGCCGGCATTTTGCGCCACCACCACATCGCAGCCATGGCGCGTCAGCAGCCGGATGCTCGCTTCGTTGATGCCGGGATCAAGCACGCGCTGGGCGCAGCCGGTCATCAGCGCCACCCGCATGCGGCGCTCGCCTTCCGCCTTGAACACTTGCGGCGCATCCAACGCCGAGGCTTTCGGCAAGCGCTTGGGCGCCATGCGCACCATGCCGCGCAGCCGGCCCGGCAGCAGAAAGCTGAACGGCCGCGCCAGCATCGCGCCGCGCAGGGCCCAGCGGAACAGCGCCGGATCGGGCAACAGCTTCGCCAGCAGCCAGCGCAGCAGGCGGTCGCCCAACGGCCGTTTATAAGTCTCTTCGATATGCGCGCGGGCATGATCCACCAGATGCATGTAATGCACGCTGCTGGGGCAGGTGGTCATGCAGGACAGGCAGGACAGGCAGCGGTCCACATGACGCACGGTTTCTTCCGTGGCCGCCTCGCCGGCTTCCAGCATCTGCTTGATCAGATAGATGCGTCCGCGCGGGCTATCGCGTTCATCGCCCAGCAGCACGTAGGTGGGGCAGGTGGCGGTGCAGAAGCCGCAATGCACGCATTTGCGCAGAATATCGTTAGCGACCGCGATATCCGGATCGGCCAGTTGCGCGAGGGTGAAGGCGGTTTGCATATTTCTTCACATACGTGGTGAACTACTGTGGGGTTTTCGCTTGAAATTCTCGATAAATGTCCGCAACAGGAGACTCCCAATATAATTTGTATAAAAAAGCTTCTTTGTCAGATTCCATAGCGAACTTTAGAAGGGCCTCAAAATCAGACATAAATTTTTCTTTCGCTTGAATAATTGATTCATTGTCGCCACGTTCTCTAAATAATTCCGATTGATGGCGAATAATATCTAAAAAATCAACCAAAACCGCGCGATGCTCTCTCGATGCAAGCCGCCGCATCAAAACTTCATCAGTTTGATAATGGCCAGCGAGCGACATCATCTGCGCAATCGAGTCATATACTTTATTCATCCATGGATCCGCAAAACGCATAAATGTATCGCGCCGGGCATGAAGTTCGTTACTTTTAATCGCCTCTGCCTGCAGCTGCGCTTGTTGAACAAGATGTGCTGTTTCGATGGATTGTTGTCTCAGCGCTTCAACATTTTTAGAGAGCTCTTCCGCTTGTTGAGCGTAGCCAACAATCAACCAAAGAAACGCTAAAGGCGCAAAGACGCCTGCGCAAAAATCTCCAAATTCACTCAACTCAAGATTCAAAAATGATGTTTTCCCAGTATTAAGGAAACAATATAAAGCAACAAGAAACAGCCAAGCCGCTGTAGCGATAACACCACCTTTTGTGTAAGGGCGCCGCTCTTTCCACCATTCCTTCATATCCCCGCCTCCATGCGGCCAGGATTCAAAATATTGCCTGGATCGAAACTCTGCTTCACGCGGCGCGAGAGCGCGGCCAATGCATCCGGCTGCTGTTGAAACACCGGCGTTGCGGCGCGTACGGCGTCGGAGGCGCGGAACAGCGTGGCATGGCCGCCGCATTCCGCCAGCGCGCCGCGTATAGTCTCGGCATGGGCATGCTCGGCGGGCGGCAAAGCCAGCCAGAGCAGGCCGCCGGCCCAATCGTACAAAGCCTCCGCCATCGGCTGGCTTGCGCGGATGCGGGCGAGGCAGGCCGCGCCCTGCATGGGCGGCAGGCCGATGCGCCAGAGCTGGCGGTCCAGCGGCTGGGCCAGCAGCGACGCATCGCGGATTTCGCGCCAAGCCCAGGCGGAATTCAGCGAATGCAATTCTTCCAGCGCGCCATGCCTGCCGAGCCGGTCGCGCAAGGCCGTGCAGCGCGCCTTCACTGAGATATCCGTGCCTTCCAGCCGGATCAGCGTGACCGCCGCGCCGGCATCGCCGACATGGCGCACGCCGGAACGCGCGGCCACACCCTGCGGCAGATGCGCGAGGCCGGAGACTTCATGCGGCGAGCAGGCTGCTTCGGCCATTGCCTTGATGGCCGCGTCGTCGTCCAGGCCGTAGAGCAGAATCGTGCGGGTCTTCTCGGGCGCCGGCAGCACCTTGATGCTCACCTCGGTGAGCGCCGCCAGCGTGCCATAGGCGCCGCTGACCAGCTTGGGCAGATCGTAGCCGGTGACATTCTTCACGACCTTGGCGCCGGCCTTGATGATTTCGGCGCGGCCGGTGACGCAACTGAAACCCAGCAGATGATCGCGCAGCGCGCCGGATTTGAAGCGGCGCGGCCCGGCCAGATTGGCGCCGACCGCGCCGCCCAAAGTGCCGCGATTGGCCGCGCCGCCCCAGATCGGGCCGAAATCCGGCGGCTCGAAAGCCAGCATCTGGCCCTGGCCGGAAACCAGCGCCTCGATATCGGCCAGCGGCGTGCCGGGCCGGGCCGTCAGCACCAATTCGGCCGGCTCGTATTCCACCACGCCATGCAGGCGGCTGAGATCGAGATTATAGGCCGTCTGCACCGGGCGGCCCAAACGCTGCTTGCTGTTATGGCCGAACAGCGCCAGCGGCTTGGCTTCCGCCACGGCCCAGGCGATGGCATCGAGGGTTTCCTTGGCGCTGGTGGGGATGAAGGTGTCGGTCATGGTTCAGAAACGCGGAATATCCGGGAAGGCGATCTTGCCCTTATGCACATGCATGCGGCCAAGTTCGGCGCAGCGATGCAATTGCGGAAACACCTTGCCGGGATTGAGCCGATGATCGGGATCGAAGGCGCATTTCACGCGCTGCTGCTGCGCCAGATCGGCTTCCGAAAACATCGCCGGCATCAGGTCACGCTTTTCCACGCCCACGCCATGTTCGCCGGTCAGCACGCCGCCCACTTCCACGCAAAGCCGCAGGATATCGGCGCCGAAGGCCTCCGCGCGTTCCAGCTCGCCAGGATTGTTGGCGTCGTAGAGAATCAACGGATGCAGATTGCCGTCGCCGGCATGGAAGACATTGGCCACGCGCAGGGCATGCTTCTCGGATAGCTGGCCCATGCGGGTGAGCACTTCCGGCAGCTTCTTGCGCGGGATGGTGCCATCCATGCAGAGATAATCCGGCGAGATGCGGCCCACGGCGGGAAACGCCGCCTTGCGCCCGGCCCAGAAACGCAGGCGTTCGTCTTCGCTTTCGCTGACGCGCAAGGCGCTGGCGCCGCAGCTTTCGGCAATCGCCTTCACGCGCACCAGCAGATCGTCCACCTCGGCGGGCGGGCCATCCAGTTCGATCACCAGCAAGGCCTCCACATCGCGCGGATAGCCGGCCTGCACGAAATCCTCGGCGGCATGGATGGCGGGTTTGTCCATCATCTCCATGCCGCCCGGAATGATGCCGGCGGCGATGGTGCGCGCCACGCAATCGCCGGCGGCCTCGGAACTCGGAAAACCGGCCAGCAGCGCACGCTGGGTGGTGGGCTTGGGCAGGATGCGCACGGTGACTTCGGTGATCACGCCGAGCAGGCCTTCCGAGCCGCAGACCAGACCAAGCAGATCGTAGCCTTCGGCATCCAGATGCTTGCCGCCCAGGCGGATGATTTCGCCGGTGATCAGCACCAGCTCCACGCCGAGGATGTTATTCGTGGTTAGGCCGTATTTCAGGCAATGCACGCCGCCGGAATTCTCCGCCACATTGCCGCCGATGGTGCAGGCGATCTGGCTGGACGGATCCGGCGCGTAATAGAAGCCGCGATGCTCCACCGCGCGGGTGATGCCCAGATTGGTCACACCCGGCTGCACCACGGCGCAGCGATTATCCCAATCGATATCCAGCACGCGGTTGAACTTGCCCATGCCCATCAGCACGCCATCGGCCAAGGGCAGCGCGCCGCCCGAGAGCGACGTGCCGGCGCCACGCGGCACGACATTCACGCCGCGCCTGTGGCAGAGCGCAAGAATGGCGGCCACCTGTTCGGTATCGCTGGGCAGCACCGCCACCATCGGCACCTGGCGATAGGCGGTAAGGCCATCGCATTCGAAAGCCTTCAGCGAGCGTTCGTCCACGATCACGGCTTCATGGGGCAGGATGCGGCGCAGATCGTCGATCAAGGCCGTGCGCTGTTCCAAGATCGCGGGATCGGCGGCGGGCATCAGCATGGGGCATTCTCCCTGGCGCGGCGCGCGGCATTCTCGATATGGCTGGCGGCGGCGGCGGCGGCCTGCGCCGCATCGCCGGCCTCGATGGCGGCCAGGATCGCCGCATGCTCGGCCTGCGCGGCGGCGGCGCGGCCATCGGCGATGGCCTGTGCCGACCAGGTGAGCGCCCGGCTGGCTGAAAGCTGCCCGGCCAGATAATCCAGAAACCGCCCGAGATGCGGATTGCCGCTGGCATTGGCGATGGCTGCATGGAAAGCATCGTCGGCCGCCGCCCCGCCCGCGCCGCTTTGCAGCGCCTGCTGCATGGCTTGATAGGCTTCGCGGATGGCGGCGATATCCTGCGGCCGATGGCGGCGGGCGGCCAGTTCGGTAGCCTTGGCCTCCACGGCGGCGCGCAGATCGAAAATATCGGCCAGATCGGTTTCGCCGCCCAGACGGAAGCTGCCCTGCCCCGGCCGGGCGGCCACGAAGGCCCCAGCGCCCTGACGGGTCTCGACGTAGCCATCGGCCTTCAGCCGGGCAATCGCCTCGCGCACCACGGCGCGACTGACCCCATAGCGCTCGACCAGTTGTTTTTCCGTGGGCAGCCTTTCGCCCGGCCCGGCGCCGCCGCCCGATATCCACTCGGCTAGCCGATCCGCCAATTCGCTGCCCAGCCCCAGGGAGCGCCCCAAGGGTCGGTTCAGGGGCCGCTTCAGGGGATGAGTCGGGTCGGATTGCGGCAGATTCGCGGGGTGAAACATCGGGATAATTTGTCTGACAACCAGACAAATGGCAAGCGGAAAGCCTGCCCCGAATAGAAAAAGGCCCGGATAGGCGAACCATCCAGGCCTTTTTAAATCATTGATTCGACGGACTATTCAGCCCAGCCGAAA
This sequence comes from Ferrovibrio sp., assembly GCA_041914045.1. Classification (GTDB taxonomy): domain Bacteria; phylum Pseudomonadota; class Alphaproteobacteria; order Ferrovibrionales; family Ferrovibrionaceae; genus Ferrovibrio. The sequence continues at coordinate 9,396 of JAYSEE010000066.1, forward strand.
CCGCATGCTTAGCTTAGCCCTGGCGGGCCTTGAAGCGCGGGTTGGTCTTGTTGATGACGAAAACCCGGCCCTTGCGGCGGATCACGCGGCAATCGCGATGGCGGGTCTTGGCCGACTTGAGCGAATTGATGACTTTCATGACACGACCTTAGTTCTGGACCAGAGGTTCTGGAATCGGGCAACGAAAAAGCCGAAGCGGACTCCGCTCCGGCGCGAAAAGCGGGCGGACCATACAAATCCCGCCCCGGCCTGTCAACCGGGGAAATCCGCCCTTCAGGGCCGAGAATGAGGGGCTTCAAATGCCCGTTAAGGGTTTATGCAATCCTTGCCGCACAATATTGCTATCCCGCAATATCACGACAGAACGCTCGGCGCGAAAGGGACCGTCATCGTGCAGCCCGAATGGACCTCCGGCTATGTGGCCGAGATCGACTATACCCATGGCTATTACCGCGAGATGAGCCCGGCGCATCTGCGCTTCGCCCTGATCTCGCGCGGTTTCGCGCCGCCGCCCGCCAGCGATATCCGCTATCTCGAACTCGGCTTCGGCCAGGGCCTGTCGCTCAACCTGCATGCCGCCGCCAATCGCGGACAATTCTGGGGCACCGATTTCAACCCGAGCCAAGCCGCCAATGCCCAGGCGCTGGCCGCCGCCACCGGCAACGGCACGCATATCCTGGATGACGGCTTTGCCGAATTGCTGGCGCGCGATGACCTGCCGCAATTCGACTATATCTGCGCCCATGGCGTCTGGACCTGGGTGTCGGAAGAAAATCGCGCCAACATGGTGGCGCTGATGCGCAAGCTGCTGAAGCTCGGCGGCGCGGTCTATCTCTCCTACAACGCGCTGCCCGGCTGGGCGCAATCCATGCCGCTGCGCGAATTGATGAAGCTGCATGAAGATATCGCCGGCAGCCAGGAAAAAGGCATCGGCGACCGCATCAGCAATGCGATCGGTTTCGGCGAAGCCATGGAAGCCGCAGGCGCGCTGTATTTCCGCCAGGCCCCGGCCGCCCGCGAAAGGCTGAAAAGCCTGAAGGGCAAGCCGGTGAATTACCTGGCGCATGAATATTTCAATCGCGACTGGAAGCCGATGTATTTCGCCGATGTGGCGAAGATGCTGGAAAGCGGCGCCAAGCTCGGCTTCGGCGGCTCGTCCAACCTGCTCGACCATGTGGACGCCATCAACCTGAACGAAGCGGCGCGCAATTTCCTGGCCGGGATCGCCAATCCGGTGCTGCGCGAAACCGCACGCGATTATCTGCTGAATCAGGTTTTCCGCCGCGACATCTATCTGCGCGGCGGGCGCCGGCTGACCATCGCCGAACGCAACGCGCTGCTGAGCGAAACCCGCGTGGCTCTGCTCACCCTGCCCGACGACATTCCGATGAAGCTGACCTCGGCTTTGGGCGAGATCAATCTGGCTGAACAGATCTACAAGCCGCTGCTGCAAACCCTGGCCGCCGACAATTACAAGCCGAAAACCCTGGCCGAAATCGCCGCCGCGCGGCCGGATACCAACCAGGCGCAGATCGTGCAGGCCATCACCCTGCTGATCGGCGCCAACCATCTGGGCGTAGCGCAGAGCCCGGCCGAGGAACAGGCCTGCCGCGCCGGCGCGCAGCGTTTCAACAATTATGTGCTGGCCCGCGCCCGGCAAGTTTCCGAGATCAATTACCTCGCCTCGCCGGTGCTGGGCGGCGCCGTCACGGTGCAAAAACTGCCGCAGATGTTCCTGCTGGCGCAGGCCGAAGGCGCCAAGACGCCGCCGGTGCTGGCCAAGGCGGTGTATGCCATGATGAATGCGCTGGGCCAGAAGATATTCAAGGATGGCCAGCCGCTGGAAAGCGACGAAGCGCATCTGGCGCAACTGACCGAGGATGCCAAGGCGCATCAGCGGCGGCTGCCGCTGATGCAGGCGCTGGGCGTGGTGAAATAGCCTACATAACCAGTTCGACCAGCCGCGGATTGCTGTCGGCGAAGGCATCGCGCAATGCCTTCACGAAACCGTCCAGGTCGCTCACCGTCACGCCCTCCACGCCATGGCCCTCGGCCAGCTTGGCCCAGTTCATGTCTGGCCGGCCGATGGTGAGCATATCCACCGCGCGCGGACCCGGATTCTGCACGCCGACATTCTTGAGCTCGCCTTGCAGGATGCTGTAGCGCCGGTTGGCGAACACCACCACGGTGACATTCAGCCTCTCGCGCGCCATGGTCCACAGCGCCTGCAAGGTATAGGCTGCGCTGCCATCGCCGGTCAGCACCACCACCTTTCGCTCGGGCGCAGCGACCGCCGCGCCCAAGCCCACCGGCATCGAATAGCCGATCGAGCCGCCCATATTCTGCAGCCATTCGTGATCGGCCGATCCGGCCATCACATCATAAAGCGCGCGGCCCGAAGAGACCGATTCATCCACCAGCACGGCATCCTGCGGCAGCAAGGCAGCCAGCGCGGCGGCGATGCCTTCCAGCGTTACCGGCCCGCTGGGCAGGCCGGGCTTGGCCGGCTTGGGCGGCAGCAGCGGATGGGCCGGCGCATCCAAGGCATCGGCCAGACGCTCCAGCGCATCGTAGAGATCGAATTCGATCGGCGCCACCGGCGTTACCGTGCAGCCTTCCGGCGCCAGCAGGCTGGGCTTATTCGGATAAGCGAAGAAAGCCACCGGATTCTTCGCGCCCACCAGCACGATCTCGGAGAGATCCTTCAAATAATCCAGCGCCGAGCCGATCACGAAAGGAATGCGGCCCACATCGGGCAGACCATCTCCGCGTGAAATGCGCGCATTGGAAGATTGCCCGGACAGCCGGCAACCGGTGGCGGCCTGAATCCGCGCCGCCGCCTTGAGGCCGCGCTTGAGCAAAGCCTTGCCGCCCAGCAGCAGCATGGCTTTCGCGCCGCCGCGTTTCAGCGCAATCGCGCCTGCAACGATACTGGTTTCGTCGGCGCGTTGCAGCGGCGGCACCGGCACAGGCTTGGCGGGGCCGGCCGGCGCGTCGGTCCAGGCGGTATCGGCTGGCAGGATCAACGTGGCGATGCAGCCTGCGCCCTTGCGCGCCTCGGCCACCGCCTGCGCGCCAAGGCCCGCGATTTCCGGCGCGGTGAGGCCGGTGCCCACCCAATGCGAAACCGGCCGGGCAATGCCCTGGATATCCGCCGTCAGCGGCGCATCATAAGCAATATGATAGGTGGCGTGCTCGCCCACCACATTCACGATCGGCGAATTCGCCTTGCGCGCATTATGCAGATTGGAAACGCCGTTAGCCAAGCCTGGGCCAAGATGCAGCAAGGTTGCCGCCGGCCGCTCGGCCATGCGGGCGAAGCCGTCGGCCGCGCCGGTCACCACGCCTTCCGCAAGGCCCAGGATGCAGCGGATGCCGGGCACATGATCCAGCGCCGCCACGAAATGCATTTCCGAAGTACCGGGATTGGCGAAACAGACATCCACACCGCTGCTAATCAGCGTACGCACCAGGCTTTCAGCGCCATTCATTTTTATTGTCCCTGCGATTGCACAGCCGCCTCCTCCCAATAGAAGACGGCGGCGGCAGATTGGTGCTTATCGCAGCGGCTGACAAGAGCCGAACCCGGCATCAACTTATGCCGAAACTTCATGTAAGGAGATCAGAATTCCTTCCAATCGTCGTCGTCCGCAGCCGGCGGCAGCGGCCGGGCCGGGGCCAACGGCGCGGCCGGCTTTGCCTGTACCGGACGCAGCCCGAACGCCGGCAGCTCGGCCACGCGCAG
>JAYSEE010000066.1:13150-14576 GCA_041914045.1 Ferrovibrio sp.
GTACCGGACGGACAGGCGCGGCAGCAGCCGGTTTTGCGCCGACCGTCGCTACCAGCGGTTTGCTGGCAGCGGGTTTCTGCACCAGTTGCTTTTGCACTATAGGCTTTTGCGCCACAGGCATCTGCGCCGCAGGTTTCTGCACCATTGGTTTGGGCGCAGCAGCATCGTTGCCGGTGCGGAAAAACCGCGCCAATTCCGCCAGTTCATTGGCCTGATTGGCCAGCGATTGCGCGGCGGCCGTGGTTTCCTCCACCAGGGCGGCATTGCGCTGGGTCATCTCATCCATGCTTGCAACGGCGGTATTCACTTGGTCCAGACCCGTGGCCTGTTCGCGGCTGGCGGCGGCGATCTCGGCCACGATATCGGCCACCTTCTTCACGGCGCCGACGATATCCACCAGCGAGCGGCCGGCCTGGTTCACCAACCCGGCGCCGGTTTTCACTTGCGCATTGGAAGCCTGAATCAGGCTCTTGATCTCCTTCGAGGCATTGGCCGAGCGTTGCGCCAGGGCGCGCACTTCCTGCGCCACCACGGCAAAACCCTTGCCGGCCTCGCCGGCGCGGGCGGCTTCCACGCTGGCATTCAAGGCCAGCAGATTCGTCTGGAAAGCGATCTCGTCGATCAGCGCCATGATATCGCCGATCTTGCGGGCGCTTTCCTCGATCTCGCTCACCGCCACCACGGCCTGTTCGGTGATGCTGCCGCCCTTCTCCGCAGTGTCGCGGGCGGCGACGGCCAACTGGCTGGCGGCCTGGGCATTGTCGGCATTCTGCCGCACCGTGGCGGTGATCTCATGCATCGAGGCGGCGGTCTGCTCGATGCTGGCGGCCTGGCTTTCGGTGCGCTGCGCCAGATCCTGGCTGCCGGTGGAGATTTCACTGGATGCCCCGCGCACGGTCTGCGTGGTGTCCAACAGACGCGAGGCGAATTCGCGCAGCTTGCCGGCCATGCCATTGGCGCCGCCCTTCAAGCTGGCGAACACGCCCTGATACTCGCCGGAAACCTCGCGCGACAAATCGCCGCCTGCCATAGCCTGCATCACCTGCGCCAGATCGCCCGTCACCGTGCCGAGCGTAACCGATAAGCGGTTGAGCTCCTGGCTCAAGGCCAGCAGGAAGCCTTCCTTGTCGGCCTCGCCCAATCGGCCCGACAGATCGCCGGCCACGATGCGGCGGCAAAGCTCGGCCACTTCCTCGGCGGCGCGGCTTTCGCGCTCCTCGCGCTCTTTCCGCAGGCGATCCGCTTCGCGGCGCTGGGCCTCGATGGCGGCCTCGGCATTGCGGCGCTCGATGGCGTTATTCTTGAAAACCGCCAAAGCCGCGCCCATGCGGCCGATTTCATCGGTCTGCTGCAGAACCGGCACCTCGGCATCCAGATCGCCCTTCGCCAGCCGCTGCATCGCGCCGATCATGCCGCCGAGCGGACG
>JAYSEE010000067.1:0-14498 GCA_041914045.1 Ferrovibrio sp.
CGGTCTTGGTGCGCGGGTTCTTCTTGGTCACGTAGAAAAAGCCCGTATCGGCGGTGCTGATGAGCTTGATCTTCAGAGTGGTCGGCTTGGCCATGATTCTAACTTCCGAAAAGCAGTGCGAAAAAGTTGGCGCAGCATAGGGATTCGCGGCGGTTTGTCAAGGAAAGTAGATTAAGAATTTAGTCCTATATTTTTAAGTACAAAAAGTGTTTCACGTGAAACACTATCATCCCTCCCAGCGCACCAGGGGCTTGCCGCGCCGATAGCTCCAGAAGGCCGTGCCGCGCGGGTGGCGCAGGTCGGGTCCCAGTTCGCTCAGCAGGGTCAGCATGAATTCGGTGATGTCGGCCAGCGGCAGCCGCAAGGCTTCGTCCAGCGGCCGGAAGGCCAGATCGAGCAATTCGCCGGTCTCTCGCAGGCCGCCGCCGACCCGTTCCGCATCGGCGGCGAAAAACCGGGCGTGGAAGCGGATCGGGCTCTGCGCCGGGGTAATCGCTCGGCCGAGATAGCGCAGGCCGGACAGGTCCGGGCAGAGCCGCCCGTCGCGCAGGTCGCCCAATGCCAGACCGGTTTCCTCCCAGGTTTCACGGGAAGCCGCAATGCCCAGGGCGCGCGCCATCCGGGGCGGAGAGCCGATCTCTGAAAGTACAGAATAGTCTTTTTCAATCAAATCATTGATTGGAGTTTCCGACAAATCGGTTGAGTCGATCCGGCCGCCCGGAAAGACATACACATTGGGCAAAAAGCGGTGCTGCCGGGCGCGCCGGCCGAGCAGAACTTCCGCGCCTTGGCTGGTATGGCGCAGCAGGATCAGGCTGGCGGCATCGCGCGGTTTCACCCCGCGTTCGCCGCGGGGCAGCACTGCATCGCCCACCCCCCTGGCGAATGGCGGCAGGGTCATTCGTACCGAGTCATTCTGGCGTGTTGATATGCTGGCCGTAATGGTTGTGGAAATACGGCACCGGCTCGGCCGGGTCTGTGCCATGCTCCAGCCATTCGGCCAGGTGCTGCAGCACCTTGATGGTGATGTTTGGCAGTTCCAGTTTCATGGCCGCCTCGGGGGTTACCCAATGCAGCTTATCCAACTCATCGGACGGGGTCAGTTCGCCCTGGGCGGCCTCGGCCGGCGCCGCGAAAAAACGGGCATCGAAGCGGCGCGGCCGGTCCGGCGGCGTGACGGCCCGGCAGATATACAGCAATTGCGACGGATCGGGGGCCAGACGGAGCTGTTCCCCATCCGGGGCGCAGAAGCCGCGCCAGCCGCGCGGGGCAGGGGCGGTTTTGACCGGGGCGGGGGCCGCGATGCGCAGGCCGGTTTCCTCGAAGGTCTCACGGATGGCGGCCAGGGCCAGCGCCATCGCCTTGCGCGGCCCGGTGATGCGGGCGCGGCCCAGCCGCTGGCTGCTGATTGCGTTCAGCGGCGCGGCGGGGCGGATGCGGTAGTCGTTGAGGTCCAGCTTCCCGCCCGGAAACACATAGCGGTTGGGCATGAAAACCTGACCGGCGGCGCGCTCGCCCATCAGCACTTCCAGCGCGTTGCGGCCTTTGCGATAGAGGATCAGCGTGGCCGCGTCACGGATCGGCGGCGGTTTCGATTTGCGTTTTGCTTCGGTCATAATCGTTAGTTTACGACCGAGAAGACGAGTCGAGGCAACAGGTTTTCGCTGTTGCGCCGCAGCAAACCTCAAATCTTGAAGAAGCGGATCAGCTTGTTCAATTCCTCGGCCTGGCCGGCCAGCGATTGCGCCGAAGCCGATGTCTGCTCCACCAGCGCGCCGTTGCGCTGGGTGAGTTCGTCCATCTGCCCGACGGCGGTGTTCACCTGATCCAGGCTGGTGGATTGCTCGCGGCTGGCGGCGGCGATCTCGGCCATGATGTCCGACACTTTCTTGATGGCGGTGACGATCTCGGTGAGGCTGCTGCCGGCCTGGTTCACCAGGGTGGCGCCGGATTTCACTTGGCTGTTGGATTCGGCGATCAGCGCCTTGATCTCCTTCGAGGCATTGGCCGAACGCTGAGCGAGCGCGCGCACTTCCTGCGCCACCACCGCGAAGCCCTTGCCGGCCTCGCCGGCCCGCGCGGCCTCCACCGAGGCATTCAGCGCCAGCAGATTGGTCTGGAAGGCGATCTCGTCGATCAGCGCCACGATATCGGAAATCTTGCCGGCGCTTTCCTCGATGCGCCCCATGGCGGAAATCGCCTGCTGGGTGATGTTGCCGCCTTTCTCCGCGGAATCGCGCGCCACCGAGGCTAGTTGATTGGCGGCGAGCGCATTGTCGGCATTCTGCCGCACGGTGGTGGTGATCTCATGCATCGAGGCGGCGGTTTCTTCGATGGAGGCCGCCTGGCTTTCGGTGCGCTGCGCCAGATCCTGGCTGCCGGCGGAGATTTCGCTGGCGGCGCTGTTCACTTCATTGGCGGCCTCGGTCAATCGCTGCGCCAAGCCGCCCAGGGTTTGCCCCATCTTGTTGGCGTCGTCGCGCATATGGCCGAAAATGCCTTCGAAATTGCCGTTGATGCGCTTCGACATGTCGCCGTTCGACATAGCCGACAATACCGCTCCGACCTGCGTCATCACCGCTTCGATGGCGCCGGTCAGCCGGTTGATGCCTTCCGACATGGACAGGAATACGCCTTCCTTGCCTGCGGTGGAAAGCCGGCGGGATACATCGCCTTTGGCCACGGCATCGACCAGTTCGGCGATTTCGGCGGCGGCGCGACGTTCGCGCTCGATCTGCCGGCGGGTTTGCTCGGCCTGCTGGCGATCCGCATCGGCCTGGGCTTGAGCCAGTCTTTCGGCTTCCTTCAAACCGTCGCGGAAGATCAACAGGGTGCGCGCCATCGAGCCGATTTCATCGCCGGATTCCGTATAGGGCACAGGCGCGGCATATTCCTTCCGCGCCATCGAAGCCATGCGGGCTTCGAGCAGGCGCAGCCGGCGGCTGACCATCAACATCACCAGGATGATCGCGGCGATGGTGACGCCGGCCACGATGCCCATGGCGATCCAGGTATAGAGCCGCGAGGCGAGATAGGCGGCCTCGGTCGCTTTGGCTTCGTCGAGAGCGCTTTTGGCATTCAGCTCGGTATCGTCGTGCATGGCCTTTGCTGCCATGTTGAATGCGTCGCGCGCCGGACCTTGATAAATTGCCAGCGCGGCTTGGTTTTCATTCCGCCGAGATAGATTGAGCAGCGTATTATGCTGGGCTAGATATTGTTGCCAGGCATCCGTGAAGCGGCGGTAGATGCCGCGCTCTTCCTCGCTGCTGATCATCGGTTCGTAAGCTTTTTTGCAGATTGCGGATCTGCGTTACCTTTTCGTCCAACTCGCGCTCGATGCCGCGCATCGCATTGTCGTCGGTATTCAGGATATGGCGCGCCTGGATGAGTCGGAATTCGGAAATCGCCACGTTCAGATCGTCAACCACGCGGATCGACGGCAGCCAGTTGGTGCGGATATCGTCGCTATGGTCGTTCATGTCCGACATGCGGACGATGGTGAAGCCGCCGAAGCCGAGAAAGATGGTCAGCAAGCCGATGAAAATCAGCCCTAGCTTCACATTGATCGTAAGAGACGCACCATTCTTGGCCATGTTTCTCTCTCAAGGGGGGCGGATTAGACTTGTGATCCTATAGCGTTGCTCAATACTTTTCGACTGTGCCGGTTGGTTTGATTTCTATCGCCAACGGCGCTAGGCGCAATCGGTTTTGCACGTTTTGGGGATTAATTTGCGCTAATGGCGAGGATTCTTTGCCGCGAATAATGAATTTGCAATCGAAAGATAATCTGTATGCGGCAGAGCAATATATGGGCGAATTTTAACGCCGCTTGGGATTGCGCGTATTCTTGATATGCGACGGGCGGCCTTGCTTGGATTTTTTGAATTCCGGGGGCTTTTTGAAATTCGGTTTGCCGCCGCGCGCCGCGGGCCGCTTGCCGCCCAGCGGCACGCCGTCGCGGTTGAGCAGTTCAAAGCGCAATCCGCCGGTAACGGGCGTCGCTTCCATCAGGCGCACCGCCACCGCATCGCCCAGGCGATAGCGTTTTTTGGTGCGGCGGCCCACCAGGGCATGGCGGGCTTCGTCATGCTGATAGAAATCATCGCCCAGGCTGGACATCGGCACGAAGCCGTCGGCGCCGGTTTCGTCCAGTTCCACGAACAGGCCGAAGCGGTTGACCGAAGTGATATGCGCCGAAAAATCCGCGCCCACATGCTCGGCCATGAAGGCGGCGACGAAGCGGTCCATCGCGTCGCGCTCGGCCAGCATGGAGCGGCGCTCGGTGAACGAGATATGCTCGGCGATATTGTCGAAGGCCGCGCGGTCGGGCTCGGTCAGGCCGTCATTGCCCAGACCCAATGCGCTGACCAGACCGCGATGCACCAGCACGTCGCTGTAGCGGCGGATCGGCGAGGTGAAATGCGCATAGCGGCTCAGATTCAGGCCGAAATGGCCCTGGTTCTTGGCGCTGTAGTAAGCCTGCATCTGCGTGCGCAGCACGACGGTATTCACCAACCGCTCATGCTCGCTGTTCTTCACCATCTCCAGCACGCGATTGAAATGCTGCGGCCGCAGCACCTGGCCCTTGGCCAGCCGCAGGTCCAGGGTTTCCAGGAAGCGGCGGGTGCTGTCCACCTTGTCGGGTGAGGGCGGCTCGTGCACGCGATACATGCAGGGCTGGCGATGCTTTTCCAGTTCCTCGGCCGCCGCCACATTGGCGGCGATCATGTAATCCTCGATCACCTGATGCGCCAGCAGATGTTCGCGCGGACGGATCGCCGCGATGCCGCCGTCAGACCCGATCACCACCCGGCGTTCATCGGACGTGATCGAAAGCGGCTGCCGCGCGGCGCGCGCTTTGTTCAACGCCGCATGGCAGGCATAAAGCGGGCGCAGCACGCCATCCAGCCAGCGGTCGCTCGCGTCGTCGGGATGGCCGTCGATGGCCTGCTGCACCTGGGCGTAATGCAGGCCGGCCGCCACGCGGATGATGGCGCGGCAGAATCTATGCCGCCGCTTGTTGCCATCGGCATCGAACCAGAGATGCACCGCCAGCGATGCGCGATCCTTGCCATCCATCAATGAGCAGAGGTCCGCCGACAGCGTTTCGGGCAGCATCGGCACCACGCGGTCGGGAAAGTAAGTCGAATTGCCGCGCTGGCGCGCCTCGCGGTCAAGCGCGGAATTGGGCCGCACATAATGCGCCACATCGGCGATGGCGACGATGGCATGCCAGCCGCCGCGATTGTTCGGATCATCATCGGGCTCGGCGAAGACCGCATCGTCATGGTCGCGGGCATCTTCAGGGTCGATGGTGATCAGCGGAATCTTGCGCAGATCCTCGCGGTCCTTCGTCGTTACCGGTTTGGCCTTGGCGGCTTCCGATTCCGCTTCCGCGCTGAACGCCGTGGGAATGCCGTGGGTGTGGATGGCGATCAGGCTGAGCGCGCGCGGATCGTCGGCATTGCCGACGATTTCGATCACCCGCGCCGGGCGCTGGCCGAAGCGGCGGCCGGGCAGCGGTTCGGCCACCACGAGCTGGCCCGGCTTGGCATTGCCGGCATGTTCGGGCGCGATCACATATTCGTGGCGGATTTTGCGATCCGTGGGCTGCAAGCCGCCATCGCCATTGCCGTCTTCCGTCATGTAATACAGGCCGAGCACCGGCTGTTCGCGACTTTCCAGCACACGCACCACGCGGCCCTGATAGCGATGGCTGCCGGCCTGGCGGATTTTCGCCAGCACGCGGTCGCCCACGCCGACAGCGCCCAATTCGCGTCCGCGCGTGGCGCCCACGCTCAAGTCGATCTGCGGCGGATCGCCTTCGCCGGTCCATTCGACGGGCTTGGCGACAAGATCGCCATCGCGGGTAAGGCGCACGATATCGGCCAGGCAGAATTCCGGCAGCATGCCCTTGGGCACCACATGCTGACCTTGCGCGGGTGTGATTTCGCCCTCGCGCTTCAATTCGCGCAGCACGGCCTTCAAGGCCACGCGGTCGGCCGGGCCGATCTTGAAGGCTTTGGCGATCTCGCGCTTGCCGACATTGCCCGGATGCTCGGCGATGTAGCGCAGGATATCCTGCTTGGAGGGAAGCGCGCCTTTAGGCTTTTTCGCCACGTTATTCCGCTGCGGCTTTCTTGGCGGCCGTCTTCTTCGGGGCAGCCTTCTTCACGGCGGCCTTTTTGGCGGCAGGCTTTTTCGCGGCCGGCTTTTCGGCCTTGGGCGCGGCTTTTTTCGGCGCAGCTTTTTTAGGGGCGGATTTCTTGCCGCCCTTGCCGGATTTGGCGCGCGCGGCAATCGCGGCGATGGCGGCTTCCAGCGACAATGTGGCGTGGTCCTCGCCGCGCGGGATCGGCGCATTGGTGGCGCCATGCTTCAAGTAAGGCCCATAGCGGCCGTCGATCACATTCACCGGCTCGCCATCCTCGGGATGATTGCCGATGATGCGCAAAGGCTTCGGCTCCGGCCGCTTGCGGCCCGGGCCGCGCGCGGCGGCGGCGGCGATCTTTTCCACGGCAGGGTTGATGCCGATTTCCAGCGCCTCCATGGCGTCCTTCAGCTTGGCGTATTTGCCGTCATGCAGCAGATACGGGCCGAAGCGGCCGAGGCCGGCGAGAATCTCTTTCTGGGTTTCCGGATGCAGGCCGACCACGCGCGGCAGGGCCAGCAATTTCAGCGCCAGCTCCAAGGTCACTTCATCGGCGGGCAGACCCTTGGGCAAGGAAGCGCGCTTGGGCTTCTGCTTGCCCTCGGCTTCGCCCAATTGCACATAGGGGCCGAACGGGCCCTGGCGCAAGGTGACATCCACGCCGTTTTCGTCCTTGCCCAATTCCTGCGGGCCGGACAAAGCCATTTCGCCATCGCCGCCGCCGGCGGCCAGCGGGCGGGTATAGCGGCATTCGGGATAATCCGAGCAGCCGATGAAAGCGCCGGTGCGGCCGGCCTTGATGCCGAGCTGGCCCTTGCTGCAAGCCGGGCAAAGGCGCGGATCGTGGCCATCGCCGCGGGCCGGGAAGAAATGCGCTTCCAGCATCTTGTTGATGGCATCCAGCACTTCGCCGCGCCGGCCCATGTTTTCGTCGATGCGGGTGATGGCATCCTTCACCGAAACATGGTCGTCGTCGCCACGGCTGAAATCGCGCCAGAAATCCTCCAGCACCTTTTTCCAGTCCAGCTTATGCTCGGCGATTTCGTCCAGCTTCTCCTCCAGATTGGCGGTGAAGTCATAGGCGAAATAATGGTCGAAAAAGCTGACCAGGAAGGCAAAGGCGAGCCAGCCGGCATCTTCCGGCACGAAACGCTTGGCTTCCATCTTCACATAGCTGCGGGCGCGCAGGACTTCCAGGATGGCGGCATAGGTGGAAGGCCGGCCGATGCCGAGTTCTTCCAGCTTGCGCACCAGGCTGGCTTCCGAGAAGCGCGGCGGCGGCTCGGTGAAATGCTGCTCGGGGACGATGGCCTGGGTGTTCAGCTTGTCGCCGATGCTGAGCTTGGGCAGGCGAGCGCCTTCCTCGTCATCGGCATTCTTGTCGTCGATGCCTTCCTCGTAGAGCTTGAGGAAGCCGGGCGACAGCACCACGGTGCCGGTGGCGCGGAACGCGCCGGTACTCGCCCCAGTGCTGGTCGTGTCGCGGATGTCGATGGTGGTGCGCTCCAGCTCGGCGCTTTCCATCTGGCTGGCCAGCGCGCGGGTCCAGATCAGGTCGTAAAGCCGCAATTGCGCGTCGTCGAGATAGCGCGCCATGGCGCGCGGGCGGCGGCGGAAATCGGTGGGGCGGATCGCTTCGTGGGCTTCCTGCGCGTTCTTCTGCTTGCTCTTATAGACGCGCCAGCTTTCCGGCACCGCGTCGCGGCCGAAATCCTCGGCGATCACATCGCGGGCGGTGCGGATGGCTTCGTCGGCCATGCTCACGCCATCGGTACGCATATAGGTGATCAGGCCGGTGGTCTCGCCGCCGATATCCACGCCTTCATACAGGCGCTGGGCGAGCTGCATGGTGAATTGCGCGCTGAAGCCCAGCTTGCGCGCGGCTTCCTGCTGCAAGGTGGAGGTGGTGAAAGGCGGGTAGGGATTGCGCTTGGCCGGCTTGATGCTGATATCGGCGACCGAATATTTCAGGCCGCTCAGCTTGGCGACGGCGGCTTCGGCCGTCTGCTGGTTGTTCAGGTCGAATTTGTCGAGCTTCTTGCCGCCGAGTTCCACCAGCCGAGCCGAGACCTTCTGGCCATCGGCATTCAGGAAGTCGCCAGCGATGGTCCAGTATTCGCGGGCGCGGAAGGCCTCGATCTCGGTTTCGCGTTCGCAGATCAGGCGGAGCGCCACGGATTGCACGCGGCCGGCGGATTTCGCGGCCGGCAGCTTGCGCCACATGACGGGCGAGAGCGTGAAGCCGACTAGGTAATCCAGCGCGCGGCGGGCCTGCTGGGCGTTCACCAGGTCCATGTCGATATCGCGCGGATTGCGCATCGCCTCGGTGACGGCCGATTTGGTGATCTCGTTGAACACCACGCGGCTGACCTTCTTGCCCTTCACCACCTTGCGGTTTTCCAGGGCTTCCAGCACATGCCAGGAAATCGCCTCGCCCTCGCGATCCGGGTCGGTGGCCAGGATCAGGCTGTCGGCTTCCTTCAACGCGCCGGCGATCGCCCGCATGGACTCGCTGCCCCGGCCGGACATCTCGTAATGCATGGCGAAGTCCTTGTCGGGCTCCACCGAACCGTCCTTGGGCGGCAGGTCGCGCACATGGCCGAAAGAGGCCAGAACGCGATGCCCGGGACCTAGATATTTCTCGATGGTTTTGGCTTTGGCCGGGCTTTCGACAACGACGACTTTCATCGGGAAACGGGCATCTCTATTGGGGCCCGGCCGGGAGGGGGCGGGGCTGTTGAACGCGCCTGGACCATGGACAAAACCGCCCCCACTGTCAAATCATCGCAGTAGGGCAGGTCTGAAATATTTAGTTTTCCGTAGAATTATCAATTGGATAGGCAGCAACCAGCAGCATGCCGACGGCGCTGCCGCCATTGCTCAGGGGCAGCACCAGGCGTTCCCAGCTGCGTTCCACGGCCCAGGAAGAACGCTTATCGCGGGAGGTGGATTCGAATTGCGCGGTATACTGGCGGGCGTTGGGGGCGGCGGAATTGACCACCGCATCATATTCCGCCCGCAGCAACTCGGCCTGCGGGGCGGGCAGGCTGGAAATCGCCAGGCCGGTCATGTCGACCTTGAACTGGTCCACGAAGGCCGAGCCGTAGAGACGATATATATAGTCGCCATCCGGCTTGCGCTCGACCAGCATCAGATGGCCTAGCCAGGGGCGCATCTCGATGGGGTCGATATCCGCCCGGTCGGGCATGGCCCGGCCTCGGCGCTTTTCGGCCCAATAGCCATAAAGCGCGCGCAGGGTGGACAGGCTCAACTCGGGTATGGTGTCGGCGGCCATCGGGTTGGACTCAAACGGCGAATCGGCGGATTCACCTTTTATTAACTATATAACCCGTTGGAGTCGGTATGCCTACCCCGGGAAGTGCGGGCGCGGGCTTAATAACTTTGGCACATGCGCAGAATGGGGTTGGACAGCGCAAGGCGGATGAATTCGGCCTGCCTCGTACAGCCGGTCTTGGCGAAAACCTGCTTCAATTGCGCTTTCACGGTATGCAGGCTGAGGCCGGTTTGCTGGGCGTATTCCTCGAGCTGGGCGCCGTCCAGCAAGCCGGCGGCGAGCCGCGCCTCGGCCGGGGTGAGGCCGAATTGCGCCATCAGCGCCGCATGGCTGGGGCTGCGCCGGTCATCGGGGTCGTTGATGAAAATGAAAGCGGCGGCAGCGCCCAGTTCGCTGCCCAGGGCCGCGGCTGGAGCCGGGCAGACCAGCAGCGACAGCGGTTCGCCGATGGCGCGCGGCAGCACGATCAGGCCGCCGCCGGTGCGGGAAGCGCCGCGCCGCATGCGGCCGGCATCTTGGATGGCCTTTTGCAAGCCGATGTCGTGCGCCGGGCTTTGCGCGCGCAGCAGGCCATGGCTGAGGACGATGCCATGACCGGCGCGCAGCAGAGCCATGGCGATGCCGTTGGCGAACAGCATGCGGCCATCGTCGGTTGCCGCGATCACGCCGACGCCCAATTGCTCCAAGGCTTCGAAGCCGATGCGCTGGCTGCGATCCAGGCCGTTCAGGCGATGGTGCATTTGCAGGGCGCGCACCAGATGCGGCACCAGCAGGCCGAAATTGCGTTTATCCTCGGCGCTGAAAACCGGGCGGTCGTAGGAGCGGTGGATGCCGATGCCGCCGATGGCGCTGGCGCTGATCGGCAGCATGGCGCCCACCAGGTGGCAGACGCCGATGCGCTTGCCGAAATCATGGTAGAGTTCGGAGTTCAGGAAATCCCGTTCGGTGACCACTTCATGGCTTAGCAGCGGGGTGCCGATGCCGGCCTTCAGCCCGGCTTCCACGTAAGGGTCGCGGGCATGGAAATAGCTTTCGTAATCGCTCAGAGACTTGGCGTCGTAATTGTCGGTGAACGACATGATGGCGGTTTGCGGCGCCGCCATGTCGCGGATCTGCAAGGCGCAACTGCCGGCATCGAAAGCGGCGGCGATGCGGGAGGAAATGCCGTTCCATCCCAAGGGCGAGGCCGCCGCCCCGTAAATGTCGTCCACCAGAGACGAAAACACAGCCAAATCCATGCTGCCCTACCGGATATTGATTGCCGCTCTACCTTTGGGAAACTTTCGTCTTCGAATGCAAGATTAACTCGCTTTTTCGCAGCATAACTCGTTTGAGGGATGCGGATTGGCAAAAACCACTATAACAACAAAATGTGAGCGTTGCCACAGCCCTTGAGTGTGGCCGTCTTGATGAGTTCCTAACCTAACCGGGAGATGACAATGAAATTGATGATTGCTGCCTCCGCCTTCGCCTTGCTGTTCGCCGCGCCGCTGGCGCAGGCGGCGGAAAACCCGGCCGAAGTGGATGCCGTGGTGAGCGCGGTGATGGCCGCCAACCCTGACAAGGCCAAGCTTTGCGGCTCTGGCCCGGCCGGCATCACGGGCGCGGTTTCCACCGAGGTGCGCGCCATGGCTCAGGCCGGCAAGATCAAGGGCAACCCGCAGGCTGTCGGCGCCGAGGCCGGCGGCAAGATCGGCAAGTCCTGCTCAGGCGGCTGAGTGCTTTTTCCCACAAGCCGTTTTATGGCCGCTGCCCGGCATGCGCTGGGCAGCGGTTTTTTCATGGCTTTTCGTGCGTCGTGGCGGGCCGGGCGAATTGCGGGAAATTCGGGTGCGCGATCAGCGGCGTCACCCGTACCGTGGAGAAATACGGATAAAGCGGCATGGCGCGGATTTGCGCGTTCACCGCATCGGCATCGGGCAGGGCGGCCAGCATGAACACGCCGCGCGCCGTTGCCTTGCGCCAGATGCCGACCAATTGCCGGCGTTGCAGCATGGCCTCTTCCTCGCGCCATTCGGCCGGCACCAGGGTTTCCGCCTTGTCGCCGATGCGGGGATAATCCACCGTCAGGTCGATCCAATAGAGCGGCGCGCTTTTATAGGGCTGGCCGGCATCCGGCTTTTCATGCGCGGCCGCCGGTTTGGCGAATTGCGGAAAATTCGGATGCGGGATCAGCGGCGTGGCATGCACCGCGCCGAAATACGGATAAAGCGGCATGCCGCGCAGGCGGCTGTTCAGCGTTTCATGGTCCGGTACGTCCCAGACCAGGATCACGCCATTGGCATCCGCCTTGCGCCAGATGCCCACCAATTGCCGCGCTTCCAGCATGATCTCGGAGGCGCGCCATTCGCCTTTCACCAATTCGGGCAGTTTGTCGCCGGCATCGGCATAGCGCACCTGCACTTCAACCTGGATCAGCATGTCTATGCTCGCTTAATTCAATCAATAATGCGTTTTTTCACATAATGGCCCGGCGCCGGTTCGATGGGCTTCAGTTTGCCGTCGCCCGGAATGCGCGCCTTCACCTTGGGGCCGGATTTTTTCGACAGCCATTTGTCCCAATCCTCCCACCAGGAGCCGGGATGCTCGGTGGCGCCCTGCATCCATTCCTCCACGCTGGCGGGGTTGGTCTTCGTATCGTTGGTCCAATGCTGATACTTCTTCGCCTTCGGCGGATTGATCACGCCGGCGATATGGCCCGAACCGGCGAGCAGAAAGCGCACCGGGCCGGAATAAAGCTGCGTCGCCTTGTAGACCGAGCGGAAGGGCGCGATATGGTCTTCGCGGCTGGCTTGCAGATAAACCGGAATCTTGATCTTGCGCAGGTCGATCTTCTCGCCGGCCAGTTCCAGTTCGCCGGGCTGCGCCAGCAGATTGCGCTGATACATGTTGCGCAGATAGAAGCTGTGCATCTTGGCCGGCATGCGCGTGGCGTCGGCGTTCCAATACAGCAGGTCGAAGGGGAAGGGCTCCTTGCCCAGCAGGTAGTTGTTCACCACGAAGGACCAGATCAGGTCGTTGGCGCGCAGCATATTGAAGGTGGACGCCATCTCGGTGCCTTCGAGATAGCCTTTCTGCGCCATCAATTCCTCGAAATACTTGATCTGCTCCTCGTCGATGAACACCGACAATTCGCCGGCCTCGGAGAATTCCACCTGAGCGGCGAAGAAGGTGACCGCCTTGATGCGGTCGATCCCCTTGGCCGCCATCCAGGCCAGGGCGGAGGCCATCAGCGTGCCGCCGATGCAATAGCCGATGGCGGTGACTTCATCCTCGCCGGTGGCTTTCTTCACGGCATCGAGGCCATCCAGGATGCCTTCGTGCATATAGCTTTCGAAGGTCTTGTCGATATGGTTTTCGTCGGGCTGATTCCACGACACCACGAACACCGTATAGCCGTGATCGACCATCCAGCGGATGAAGGAATTCTCCGGCTTCAGATCCAGGATGTAGAATTTGTTGATCCAGGGCGGCACGATGTAGAGCGGCCGCTTGTAGACCTGCTCGGTGGTGGGATTGTACTGGATCAGCTGCATCAGGTCGTTCTGGTAGATCACCTGGCCCGGCGCGGTGGCGACATTCTCGCCCACCGTGAAGGCCTTGGCATCCACCATCTTGATGTTCAGCTTGCCCTTGCCGCGCTCCATGTCCTCCAGCAGGTTCTGCAAGCCCTTGATCAGATTCTCGCCGTTGCTGTCGATGGTGGCGCGCAGCACTTCCGGATTGGTCATCACGAAGTTGGACGGCGCCATCGCATCGACGAACTGGCGGGTATAGAAATCCACCTTCTTCTGGGTTTTGGCATCCAGGCCGTCCACATTATTGACGGTTTTCTGCAGCCAGCGCGCGGTGAGCAGATAGCTCTGCTTGATGTAGTCGAACAGGTAGCTTTCGTTCCAGGCGGAATCCTTGAAGCGCTTGTCGGCCTTGTCGGGATTGGCTACCGGCATCGCCTCCTGGCCGAGGAAGCGTTGCGCCGATGCGGTCCACAGCTCCATATAAGCCCGCCACAATTCGACCTGGGCTTCCATCAGCCTGGCCGGATTTGTCAGCATGCGCGAGGTGGCTTCCAGGAAGGCATTGCCGATATTCATCGGATCTGGCGCGCTGGGCAGAGCGGGCGGCTCGCTGCCTTGCCGGGCAAGGAAATCGGACACCAGTTTTTGGCTTTGTTCAGCGATTTCCGACCAGTTTTTGGCCCATTCGCTCGGATCAGGCAACTTGCCACTACTGTCCGGTTGCTTGTTCATTCGACTATCCTTATTCTCGGGCCCTGATTTCTCACCCCGGTTTCCCGGTTTTCTGTTCCAATCGGCGATTTCCTCTGCTGGGTTCAGAGGTTAAGGGATAGCCGAAAGAGCCGCAAGATGGTGTGAATTGCAGGATTGATTTGGTTCGGGTTTAGGTCTGGTTTTTAGGGGGCGTAGATGGCGATTTTGGGCAGGACAGCATTGTTGGGCGGGCGCGGCCTTCTGGCGCCCGTTCTGCTGGCCGGCATGCTCGGATTAGGCGGCTGCTCGGTGCCAGATTGGGCCGATCCGACCGAATGGTTTTCCGACGATCCGGTGCCGGCCCAGACCACCCAGGCCGCTCGCACCACCGACGAGCGTTTCCCCAATCTCGGCCGGGTGCCGCCGCGCCCGGTGGAGCAGAGCAGCAGCGCCGAACGCAATCAGGCCCTGGGCAGCATGGCCGCCGACCGCGCCAATGCCCGCTATACCGACGAAGAATTGCGCGCCCGCCCAAGCAGTTCCAATGCCTTGCCGCCGGCGCCCGCTTCGCCCACCACGGCGCTGCCGCGCCAGGCGAGCCAGATGGCCGCGGGCCAGCAATTGCAGGCCCCGCAGTTGCAGGGCGGCGCCGTGCCGGCCCAGCAAGTGCGCGAATTGGCCATGGGCCGTGGCGAATTGCAGGCGCCGGCCTATAGCCAGCGCACGCCCGGCAGCACCGTTCTGGCGCCGTCCACCGCCGCGCCGATGGCCGCGCCGCCCCAGGCTATGGCTGGCCAGGGCATGGGTCAGGGCGTGAATATGGGCAATGTCTATGCCGCCA
>JAYSEE010000068.1:0-5301 GCA_041914045.1 Ferrovibrio sp.
CATGCTCTGCATCCAGCGCGGCCTGAGCCAGGGTTTCGCCGCCGCCCTGGCCGGCGGGGCCGGCACGGCCCTGGCCGATGCGCTTTATGCCGCGCTGGGGGCGGCGGGGTTGGCGGCTCTGCTGGCGTCTTTCGAAACCCTGGCGCCCTGGCTGCGCTATGGCGGCTGCGGCTTTCTGCTCTGGCTCGGCGTGCAGACCTTGCGCCGTCCAGCGGATATTCAGGCCAAGGCAGCGCCCGGCAAGGTCGATCTGCTGCGCGCTTTCGCGATCACATTTACGTTGACCATGGCCAATCCGGCCACCTTGCTCAGCTTCATCGCGCTGTTTGCAGGTTTGGGCTTAAGTCCCGAAGCGCCTTGGCAGGATGGCGCGCTGCTGGTGGGCGGGGTATTCGCAGGCTCGCTGGCCTGGTGGATTTTTCTTGCCGCTTTGGTGGCTTGGCTGCGGCGCGGCTTGTCGGAAGCCTGGCTGCGGCGAATCAACTGGCTGTCCGGCGGCGGCCTGATCGCGCTGGCGCTCTGGCTGCTGGCGCTTTCGGGTTAGCAACTCTTGTCAGGGCCGAGGGAAATCGGCAAGCTTCCGGCCAAGCGGCGCAAAGCTGCGCCATAACAGGAGGCTTTACAACATGCGACCCACCACCACCCGTCGTGGATTCCATCTGCTTGCCAGCGCGGCCGTGATCGGCCTCGGCATGGCATTCGCCGGAATCGGCCAGGCGGCGGCGCAGGAGCTGCGCATCGGTCTGTCGGCCGAGCCCAGCGCGCTCGATCCGCATTACCACAATCTTGGCCCCAACAATCAGCTTGCCCGCACTGTCTTCGATATGCTGATTCGCGAAGACGAGGCCCAGCGCCTGCTGCCCGGCCTGGCCGAAAGCTGGAAGCCGCTGAATGAAACCACCTGGGAATTCAAGCTGCGCAAGGGCGTGAAGTTCCATGACGGTTCGCCCTTCACCGCCGCCGATGTGGTGTTCTCCATGGCGCGCCCGGCCAAGGTGCCCAACAGCCCGTCGCCCTTCACGCTGTTCACCCGCGCCTATAAAGAGCTGAAGGTGATCGACGACTTCACCATCCAGTTCATCACCGATGGTCCGCGCCCGCTGCTGCCCAACGATGTGAAGAACGTGGCGATCATGTCGGCCAAGGCGGCCAAGGCCGATGTGGCCGAGGGCATGACCACCGAAGCCTTGGGCAAGGGCGAGGGCCTGATCGGCACCGGCCCGTACAAGTATGTCGAATGGGTGCGCGGCAACCGCCTGGTGCTGGCGGCCAATCCCGATTACTGGGGCGGCAAGCAGGTCTGGCAGAAGGTGACCTATCGCCCGATGTCGAATGATGCGGCGCGCGTGGCGGCCTTGCTGGCAGGCGACGTGGACATGATCGAAAATCCGCCGCCTGCCGACATGAAGAAGCTGCGCGAGAATCCGAATGTGAAGATCAGCCAGGCGGTGTCGAACCGTCTGATCTACATCCATGTCGATACGTTCCGCGACGAAACCCCCGGCATCCCCGAGGCGAAGGATAAGAACCCGCTGAAGGACAAGCGCGTGCGTCAGGCGCTGTCGCAGGCGATCAATCGCGATGCGATCACCAGCCGCATCATGGAAGGCTTGGGCCAGCCCACCGCCGACCTGCTGCCCTATCCGATGTTCGGCACCCGCAAGGATGCCAAGCTGGATCCGTATAATGCCGATGCCGCCAAGAAGCTGCTGGCCGAGGCCGGCTATCCGAACGGCTTCTCCATCACGCTCGGCACGCCGAACGACCGCTACATCAACGATGCCGAAGTGGCCCAGGCGGTCGCCTCGCAATGGACCCGCATCGGCGTGAAGACCAGCGTGGAGGCGACCACCCGCACGGTGTTCTTCAAGAACCGCGACGACTTCAAGTATTCCGTTTATCTCGCCGGCTGGGGCGCCAGCACCGGCGAAATGTCGGATCCGTTGCGCGCCTTGCTGGCCACGCCGGTGAAGGAAAAGGGCATGGGCGGCACCAATAAGGGCCGCTATTCCAATCCGGCGATGGATAAGCTGCTCGAAGAAGCCCTCAAGACCGTGGACGATGCCAAGCGCGAAAGCCTGCTGCAGCAGGCCAGCAAGCTGGCGTTGGACGATTACGGCCTGATCCCGCTGCATATCGAAGTGACGCCCTGGGCCACCCGCAAGGGCTTCGCCTACAAGGCCCGCTCCGATCAGTATACCTTGCCGCAGGGCGTGATTAAGGAATAAATCCCGGCCAAAGACGGCCGACACAGCGCGCCGCGGGGCAACTCGCGGCGCGTTTTGCTTCTGTAACAATGCAGCCATGCAGCCAATGCGGGCTGACGCTTGCGCGGCGCTGCGCTAAACTTAGTTTCTGTTCTTTCTGGATCGCGCCCATGCAACGCTACTCGGCTGCCCTTACGCTTGGCTTTTCCAGCTTGGCGCATAGCTTCTCGCATCTCTTCACGCTGATGTTCGCCACCGTGGTGCTGGTGCTCGAGCGCGAATGGGGTATGGGCTACGACGCATTATTCGCGCTGTCGATTCCGATGAGCGTGCTGTTCGGGGCAGCCGCTTTGCCGGCCGGCTGGCTGGGCGATAAATGGAGCGCGTCCGGCATGATCGCGCTGTTCTTTATGGGCGTCGGCGGCGGCTCGCTGGCGGCCGGCCTGGCCCAGGGGCCGCTGGCGCTCTGCCTGGCCTTGTCCTGCATCGGCCTGTTCGCCGCCATCTATCATCCGGTGGGGATTCCCTGGCTGGTGCGCAATGCCGCGAATCATGGCCGTGCGCTCGGCATCAGCGGCGTGTTCGGCTCCATCGGCACGGCTTCGGCCGCCCTGGTCGCCGGCCTGCTCACCGATCTCTATGGCTGGCGCATCGCCTTCATCCTGCCAGGCGCGGTCTGCCTGCTGGTCGGCGCGGCTTTCCTATGGGCGCGGCAGACCGGCCTGCTGCTGGATCATCGCGAGGATGTGAAACCCGTTTCGCAGCCGACCAAGTCGGATGTCTGGCGGGTGTTCTGGGTGATGTCGGTCACCATGCTGTGCACCGGCTTGGTCTATCAGGCGACATCCTTCGCGCTGCCCAAGGTGTTCGAAACCCGCATCGGCGATCTGTTCGGCGGTTCGCTGCTCGGCATCGGCGGCATGGTGTCGCTGGTCTATCTGCTGGCGGCGTTGGCGCAGATTCTCGGCGGCGAACTGGCCGACCGCTATTCCCTGCGCGGCGTTTATGCCGTGGCGCAATGGCTGCAAATTCCGGTCATCGTGCTGGGCATGCATCTGGTGCATCCGGCCCTGGTGGGCGTCGCCGCGCTGATGGTGGGTTTCAATGTGCTGGGCCAGCCGGCGGAGAATGCGTTGCTGGCGCGTTACACGCCGTCGCAATGGCGCGGCCGGGCCTTCGGCGCGAAATTCGTGCTCACCTTGGGCGTCGGCTCGATGGGGGCGGCGCTGATCCCGTTGATCTACCGCTTCACCGGCACGCTGGATGTGCTGTTCATCGTGCTGATGGTCTGCGCCGCCGGCGCCGGCGCTTTCGCGCAGCTGCTGCCGCGCGATAAGGGCCGCAAGGCGGAAGCCGCCGCTATCCAGGCCGAGCCGCAGGCAGCGGAGTAAGCCTCAAGCCGCGTCCAGCGCCGCGCCCAGATCGCGGATCAGGTCCGCTGCATCCTCGATGCCCACCGAAAGCCGCACGGTGTCGTCGCCGGCGCCGGCGGCCTGGCGCTGTTCGGGCGTCAGCTGACGATGCGTGGTGGAGGCGGGGTGGATGATCAGGCTGCGGGTATCGCCGATATTGGCGAGATGCGACCAGATTTTCACGCCCTCCACCAGCTTCACGCCGCTGCCATAGCCGCCCTTCACGCCGAAGGTGAAAACCGAGCCGGCGCCCAGCGGCAGGTATTTCTGCGCCAGCGCATGGTAGCGGTCGGTCGGCAGGCCGGCATAGCTGACCCAGGCCACCTTGGGATGCCGCGCCAGGAATTCCGCCACCGCCTGCGCATTGGCGCAATGCTGGCGCATGCGCAGGCTGAGCGTCTCCATGCCGGTGAGAATCTGGAAGGCGTTGAAGGGCGAGAGCGCGGGGCCAAGATCGCGCAGGCTTACCGCGCGGCAGGCGACCGCGAAGGCCATGTCGCCGAAAGTCTCCCAGAAGGACAGGCCGTGATAGGCCGGCGTGGGCGCGGCCACATGGGGGAATTTGTCGTTCTGGCCCCAGTCGAACTTGCCGCTGTCGACGATCACGCCGCCCATGGAATTGCCATGGCCGCCGAGAAACTTGGTGGCCGAATGCAGCACGATATCGGCGCCCCATTCGAACGGGCGGCACAGATAGGGCGTGGCCATGGTGTTGTCCACGATCAGCGGAATGCCGGCTTCATGCGCTGTTTTCGCCAGCGCTTCCAGGTCGGAAATCACGCCGCCGGGATTGGCCAGGCTTTCCACGAACAGCGCCTTGGTGCGCGGTGTGATGGCGGCCTTGATGCCGTCGATATCGTCGGGATCGACGAAGCTGGTCTGCCAGTCGAACCGCTTGAAGCTGACGCCGAGCTGGGTGATCGAGCCGCCATAGAGCTTGCGCGAGGCGACGATATGATCGCCGGGATTCATCAGCATGTGGAAGGTGACGAGCTGCGAGGCATGGCCGCTGGCCACCGCTGTCGCCGCGCGGCCGTTTTCCAGCGCCGCCACCTTCTGCTCCAGCACCGCCGTGGTCGGGTTGGTCAGGCGGGTATAGATGTTGCCGAAGGTTTGCAGGTTGAACAGCGAGGCCGCGTGATCCACATCGTCGAACACATAGGCCGTGGTCTGATAGATCGGCGTGGCGCGTGCGCCGGTATGCGGGTCGGGCGCGGCGCCGGCATGCACTTGCAGGGTATCGAAGCCGTAAGTCTCGGGCTTGTTGTTCTGGTCGGTCATTTCAAACCCGCTGCTGCTTCTTGGCGGAAATCACGCCGGTATTCACGCCCATCCAGCCGATCTCGCGCGAGAGCCGGCCATATTCGATTTTCGGGCAGCGGTTCATCACCGCTTTCAGCCCGGCCGCTTCGGCGCGCGCGGCGGCGGCGTCATTGCGCACGCCGAGCTGCGTCCACAGCACCTTGGCGCCGATCTTGATGGCCTCTTCGGCAATCGGCGGAATGGCGTCGGAATTGCGGAAGCAATCCACCATGTCCACCTTCACTGGAATGCTCGCCAGATCGGCATAGACCTTTTCGCCGAGGATTTCCTTGCCGGCTTCGCGCGGATTCACCGGGATCACCCGATAGCCCTTGGCCTGCAGATATTTCATGGCGAAGTAAGACGGGCGGTTCCAGTTC
>JAYSEE010000068.1:5311-14478 GCA_041914045.1 Ferrovibrio sp.
GGATGGCGCGGATGTAATCGTCGGAATACGCGTCGTGGTTCATTTCGGCAATCCGTTCGCTCAGCAACCCTGCCAGACCGGCGTGCGCTTTTGCAGGAAGGCGTCGATGCCTTCCTCGGCATCGCGCGCCAGCATGTTTTCCGTCATCACCTGCGCGGCGTAATCGTAGGCCTGCGCCAGCGGCATTTCGAGCTGACGGTAAAAGGCTTCCTTGCCGGTCTTCACCGTGAGGCTGGATTTCGAGGCGATCAGCCGGGCCAGCTTCAGCGTCTCTTCCGCCAGTGCGGCTTCCGGCACCGCGCGGTTGATCAGGCCGATCTCGACGGCGCGGGCCGCATCGGCGCTCTCGCCGGTCAACAGCATTTCCATCGCCTGCTTGCGGCCGACATTGCGCGACAACGCCACCATCGGCGTGGAGCAGAACAGCCCGATATTCACGCCGGGCGTGGCGAAGCGCGAGGTATCGGCGGCAATCGCCAGATCGCAGCTTGCCACCAATTGGCAACCGGCGGCCGAAGCCGTGCCATGCACCTGGGCGATCACCGGCTTGGGCAGCGCCACGATGCTTTGCATCAGGCGCGAACATTGCTTGAACAGGCGTTCGAGCGCGGCATAGCCGTTCAGGCTGCGCACTTCGCGCAGATCGTGCCCGGCGCAAAAACCCTTGCCGGCGGCCTGGATGATGACCGCCTTCACCGCCGGATCGTTGCGTGCATCGTCCAGCGCGGCTTGCAAGGCCGCCATCAGCGCCATCGAGAGGGCGTTGTAGGCCTTGGGGCGGTTCAGCGTAAGGCGCAGGATGCCGGGCTCCGGCCGCTCGGCGAGCAGCAGGTCGGCTTCAGTCTGGTCGAGCGCAGCAGACACGGCGTTTCTCCCTGGAAATCGGAGGCAGACTATAACGCGGGCCGGCTTTCCGGCAAATGTCGGCAGTTCAGCGCATTTTAGGCATATTTCAGCCGTATTCTACCGTTAAGCCAGAGTCCGTTGCGCCCAAGCCTGCGGCGGCGTAAAACCACGCCACGGTGATCGGGTAAACGAATCGTCCGTTGGATACAAACAAGGTCTCGCTCCATGATCCGTCCTGTTCGTAAAGCCGTGTTTCCCGTCGGCGGCCTCGGCACGCGTTTTCTTCCCGCCACCAAGGCGATGCCGAAGGAGATGCTCACCGTCGTCGACAAGCCGCTGATTCAATATGCCGTGGAAGAGGCCAAGGCCGCCGGCATCGAGGAATTCATCTTCGTCACCGGCCGCGGCAAGCAGGCCATCGAAGATCATTTCGACCGCTCCTATGAATTGGAAGACGTGCTGCGCGGCCGCGACAAGCGCGACTTGCTGAACGCCCTGCATAGCTGGATTCCGCTGGCCGGGCAGGTGGCCTATACCCGCCAGATGGAACCCCTGGGCCTGGGCCATGCGGTGCGGTGCGCCAAGGCGCTGGTGGGCAACGAGCCCTTCGCCGTGCTGCTGGCCGACGACTTGATCCTGGCCCGCACCGGCTGCCTGGCGCAGATGGTGGAAGCCTATAACGAAGTGGGCGGCAACATGATCGCCGCCATGGAAGTGCCGCGCGAGCATACCCGCCGCTATGGCGTGATCGACCCCGGCAATGCCGAAGGCCGCCTGGTGGAAGTGAAGGGTTTGGTGGAAAAGCCCGAGCCGGTGGCCGCGCCCAGCACCACGGCGGTGATCGGCCGCTATATTCTGCAGCCGCGCGTGTTCGATTATCTCGATCAGGGCCAGAAGGGCGCCGGCGGCGAAATCCAGCTGACCGATGCGCTGGCCCGCATGATCGGCGAAGCGCCGTTCCATGGCCTGCGCTTCAAGGGCGAGCGCTACGATTGCGGCGACAAGGTGGGCTTCCTGCACGCCAACATCGCCTTCGCGCTGGATCGCGCCGATCTGCGCGCCGATGCCGCCGCCATCGTGCGCGACGTTTACAAGTCGCTTTAACCGGCCGCATCGGGGGAGAGTCAGCAGCATGCGCGTGGCGATGATCGGCTCTGGTTATGTGGGTCTGGTATCGGGCGCCTGCTTTTCCGAATTCGGCCACGCGGTGATCTGCGTCGACAAGAACCCGGAGCGCATCGAGGCTTTGGAGCGCGGCGAAATCCCGATCTTCGAGCCGGGCCTGGAAGACCTTGTTGCGCGCAACGTAAAAGCCGGGCGGCTGTCCTTCACGCAGGACATCAAGGCGGCGATGGCGCAGGCCGATGCGGTGTTCATCGCCGTCGGCACGCCGTCGCGGCGCGGCGATGGCGAGGCCGATCTCAGCTACGTCTATGCCGCCGCCAAGGAAATCGCTGAATCGATGACCAGGCCCACCCTGGTGGTCACCAAGTCCACCGTGCCGGTGGGCACCGGGCGCGAGGTGGAGCGCATCATCCGCACCACGCGGCCGGATGCGGATTTCGAAGTGGCCTCCAACCCGGAATTCCTGCGCGAGGGCGCGGCGATAGAGGATTTCATGCGGCCCGACCGCGTGGTCTGCGGCGCCGAAAGCGAGCGGGCGCGCGAGTTGCTGCGCGCGCTCTATCGCCCGCTCTACATCAACGAAACGCCGATCCTGTTCACCTCGCTGGAAACCGCCGAGCTGATCAAATACGCGGCCAATGCCTTCCTGGCCACCAAGATCACCTTCATCAACGAGATCGCCGATCTCTGCGAGCGCACCAATGTGAATGTGCAGGATGTGGCCAAGGGCATCGGCCTGGATGGCCGCATCGGCGGCAAATTCCTGCATGCCGGCCCGGGTTACGGCGGCTCTTGCTTTCCCAAGGATACCCAGGCGCTGGTCGCTGCCGGCCGCAAGCATGGCGCGCCGTTGCGCATCGTGGAGACCGTGGTCGACATCAACGAACTGCGCAAGCAGCGCATGGCCGAGAAGATTCTCGCGGCGCTCGGCAACGACGCCCAGGGCAAGACCATCGCCGTACTGGGCCTGACCTTCAAGCCCGAAACCGACGACATGCGCGACAGCCCCAGCCTGGTGATCGTGCCGGCGCTGCAAAAGGCCGGCGCTGCCATCCGCGCCTTCGATCCCGAGGGCATGCACGAGGCCGGCAAGCTGATGGGCGGCATGGTGGAATGCAAGGATGCCTATGACGCCTGCGCGGGCGCCGATGCCGCGGTGATCGTCACCGAGTGGAACCAGTTCCGCGCTCTCGATCTCGTCCGCCTGAAAAGTCTGTTGCGCCAGCCGCTGCTGATTGATCTGCGCAACATCTACAAGCCGCATGAAATGGCCGCCGCCGGCTTCGCCTATCATTCCGTCGGCCGCCCCTCGGTCGCGCCGAAGGGCTGACCATGGCGTTGCGGCCGCACCGCTTCGATCCCTCCATCCTGCGCGAATACGACATTCGCGGCGTGGTCGGCGAACCCCTCAGCGCCGATGATGCGCGCGCCATCGGCGCCGCCTATGCCACGATCCTGCGCCAAGGCGGCGGCAGCCGCGTGGCGGTGGGCTATGACGGCCGGCTGACATCGCCGGCTCTCGCCGAAGCCTTGTGCGATGGTTTGCGCCAGGCCGGCGCGGATGTGCTGCTGATCGGGCGCGGCCCGTCGCCGATGCTGTATTTCTCGGTTTTCGCCCTGGAAGCCGATGGCGGCATCATGGTCACGGGGTCGCATAATCCGCCCGATCATAATGGCTTCAAATTCATGTTGGGCCGCAAAAGCTTCTTCGGCGCCGGCATTCAGCAGCTTGGCGCCATTGCCGCCGTCGGCGCTTATGCCGGCGGGCCGAACGGCAAACTGGAAGACATGCCGATTTTCGATGCCTATGTGGGGCGGATCATGGCCGATGCGCGGCTGGATCGCCTGCCTTCGGCGGCCTGGGATCCCGGCAACGGCGCGGCAGGCGAGGTGGCGCAGGCTTTGGCCGCCAAGTTGCCGGGCCGGCATTGGGTGATCAATGGCGAGATCGACGGCCGCTTTCCGAACCATCATCCCGATCCCACCATTCCGGCCAATCTGGCGCAATTGCGCGGTCTGGTGCGCCAGCAGGGCGCGGAAATCGGCCTGGCTTTCGATGGCGATGGCGACCGCATCGGCATCGTCGATGCGCAAGGCGAGATTCTCTGGGGCGACCAGATTCTTGCCTTGCTGGCGCGCGATGTGCTGACCCGGCATCCCGGCGCGCCGATCATCGCCGATGTGAAATCCAGCCAAGCCTTGTTCGACGATGTAGCCCGCCATGGCGGCCGGCCGATCATGTGGAAGACCGGCCATGCGCCGATCAAGAGCAAGATGCTGGAAGAGGGCAGCCCGCTGGCCGGCGAGATGAGCGCGCATATCTTCGTGGGCGACGGCTATTACGGCTATGACGATGCGCTTTACGTGGCTTTGCGGTTTCTCAATATAGCGTCGGTCATTCCGGGCGGCGCGGCGGCCATGCGCGCCAGCCTGCCGCGTCTGCACAACACGCCCGAGGTGCGGCTGGAATGCGGCGAGGCGCGCAAGTTCGGCCTGGTGCAGGAAATGCGCGACCGCGTGGCGCGCGATGGCGTGCCCTTCATTGATATTGATGGCGTGCGGGTAAAGCGGCCGGAAGGCTGGTGGTTGCTGCGCGCGTCCAACACCCAGCCCATCGTGGTGGCGCGCGCCGAGGCCGATAGCGAGCAGGGGCTTGAGACTCTGATCGCGGACTTGACCCGCTATCTTCAATCCTGCGGCTTCGTGCCGCCGGATGGCGCATTCGCGGTGGCGACCTGAGCGGCTTTCGGCTCGCTCGCATACCAGATCATTGCGGCGAAGATCAGCAAGGCGGGCAAACCGAAGGCCCAGCCATAGGCGATGGCCGGATATTCGCCCTGCGGACCGCGCGGCCAGAGATCAATTACCCAGCCAAGACCCGCCTGGGCGAAGAAGGCGAAACCGAACACGATGCCGTTGAGCATGGTGTTGATCCGTCCGACCGCCTGAATGGGAAACAGCTTGCTCAGGATCGGGTAGGCCAGCACGGTGCTGTTCGAAACCAAGCCGAAGGCGATCCAGATCAGCGGATGCGTCGCCGCCCAGCCGCTGGCCAGCAGCAGCACCAGCAGCGCATAGGCCCCCGAGGCGGCGCAGATCAAGGTTTTCAAGCTGAGGCCCAAGCGCCCCAGCCAGTCCGCCGCGATGCCGCTCAGCGTGAAGCCGAAGGTAAGGGCAAGGGCGAGCAGGAATTGCAATTCGGCGGCTTGATGGCGGCTCAACCCGCCCACATCGCGCAGATAGGGGCCCGACCACAGGCCCTGGATCGACATGCCGGTGGCCATGGCGATCATGCAGAGCGGGGCCAGCCGCCAGAAGCGGCGGTCGCGGATGTATTCGCCATATTCGCGCAACTGCTTGCGCAGGCTTTGCCGCTGAGTTGGCGCGGCCGGCTTGTCGGGCACCGCGAAAAAGATCGCCGCCGCCGAAAGCAGACTCAGCAGCGCCAGCAGCCAGAAAACTCCGTGCCACGACATCACGCGCAGCAGCCATTCGACCGGCAGCGTGGCGGTCAGCGCGCCCAGGCCGCCTGCCGTCATGAACACGCCGTTGGCCAGCGGCCAGCGTTCAGGGGGCAGCCAGAGCGTGATGGCTTTCATGGCGCTCATCAGGCTGCCGGCCACGCCAAGGCCGATCAGGCTGCGGGCGAAGATCAGCATGGCCAGCGTGTCGCTGACGGCGAACAGCGCCGCGCCGAGCACGGCGAAAATCAGAAATGCGGCCTGCACCTTACGTGGACCATAGCGGTCGAGCAGCAGGCCGAGCGGAAATTGCACCGCCGCGAAAGAGATGAAATAGGCCGCGGTCAAAGCGCCGAGATCGCCGGCCCCGATGCCCAGGTCGCGCTGCAGGCTGGGCCCGATCACGGCATTCACCGAGCGGAACAGGTAAGACAGGAAATATCCCGTGGTGAAGGGCAGCAGCACCTTCAGGGCAACGAACAAAACGCCGGCCGGCGCGGCAATGCGGCTTTCGGACATGGCGGAAGAATCAGATCGCGCGGCGGCGAATGGCGTGGAGCACGATATCCTGGCTCTTGCCCGGAAGGCTGATCGGTCCGAGCGGCAGGATATCGGCATCGCGGGTATCGCCAATGGCATCCAGGGCGGATTGGCTGGCCACGATATCGTAGGGCATTTCCTTGGCCAGTTGCTCGAGCTTAGCCGTGCTGTTGATCGTATCGCCCAACAGGGCTATTTCCCGTTTGATCTCTCCCATTTCTCCCACCACGACTGGGCCGGCATGCAGCACGGCGCGGAATTCCGGCACCAGGCCGAATTGCCGCCGATACTGCCCGGCTTGTTCGGCCATTCTGTCGCGTGCCGCAAATACGGCTTGCAGCGCGCCGTTGGCCTTGTTGGTTTTCTGGTCGACGGGCGCGCCGTCATCCGGCAATATCCAGGTGGCGATGATTTCGTCGCCGACATATTTATGCACCCGGCCGCCGAAGCGATGCACCGCATCGCCCATATCGGTCATGAACTGGTTCAGTAGGCGATGGAAATCCAGATCGCCGATCTTTTCGGCGATTACGCTGGATCCGCGCATGTCGATGAACAGGAATAGGCGGTTTTCGCGCCGGGGCTGGTGATAGTGTCCGCCCAGAAAATTCGGCAGCACGCCGGGGCCGAGCGTCTGGGCAACCCAGAACATGAAGTTGATGACGAAGGAGAAGATCAGCGACGCGCCCAGGGTGATCAGCGTGGTGAGGTTGAGGGCGACGGGGGCGGCTTCGTCGATTTTCACCAGCCAGCCGCCCAGCTTGTCGCAGCAGACGATGGTGAAGGCGTAGAACAATACGCGCCAAGTCAGCACCCAGCGGAAGGGCAGCTTGCGGAAACGCTGGCCGAGCGGAGCCGTGGCGAAGAGCTGTTCGAAACTGCCGATGATGAATGCGATCAGCGCGCCGGTGACGACGCCGCGCAGCAAGCCGAGCAGCACGCTCTCTGCGCTCCAGCCCAGCAGGATCACCGTAATGGCGGCGCCATAAAGCGCGCCGCCGATCATGCCTGCCAGGGTGAAGCGCGCGATTAGACCGAAAAGCCGCCGCTCGCGGTCGTTCTGCATCATATGAACTGCGCCATTCTATGATTGCTGTCGTGGCCGATCATACCTTTGCCAGGTTGGGCCGGAAAGCAAGAACGCGGCCGCCAAGGGCCGCGTTCCGATGCAAGTGTGACGGCTGTCGGGTTTTCTCAACCGGCGATGGGCGAAACCACCGTGCAGGTGAGATTGCGGCGCTTCAGGCTGTCGCAGGCATTGCGGGCATCGGCTTCCGTCAGGCCGACGAGGCGGGCGCGGAACAGGGTGCCGTCGTCGCTGCGCAGTTTCTCCACGCTCGGTTCGCCGGCCGGGAGCCGGGCCTGCGCCTTGGCCAACACGGCCTCGGCAGCATTGGGCTGGCGGAAAGCGCCAAGCTGCACCGACCAGCTGCTCTTGCCGCCGGCCTTCGCCGTCTTGGCGGGAGAGGCTTTGGCGGCAGCGGCATTAGACTGAGGCGCGCTGCCGGCTTTTTCCAGCTTGGCCTTGGCTTCGGCCTTGCGGGCGGCTTGGCGTTCTTTCTTGGTCAACGGGCGTTCGGCCTTTT
The DNA here is from genome assembly GCA_041914045.1 of Ferrovibrio sp. Taxonomy (GTDB): domain Bacteria; phylum Pseudomonadota; class Alphaproteobacteria; order Ferrovibrionales; family Ferrovibrionaceae; genus Ferrovibrio. Next base: position 12,870 of record JAYSEE010000068.1, read on the forward strand.
CGGCGGCGCTGGCCGACGAGATCAGGCCGAAGCCGGTATCGCCAACCGAAGCGCTGGCCAGCAGAGGCTCGTTGCCGCGCCGGGCCGGAGTGTCGAAGGCCATGTCGAGCAGCTGCACCATGCGGGCATCGCGGGCCGGCACGCTGGTGCCGCCGAACACCACGCCGATCACGCGGCGGCCATCGCGCTTGGCCGAGGCCACCAGATTGAAGCCCGAAGCGCGGATATAGCCGGTCTTGATGCCGTCCACGCCGTCATAACGCTTCAGCAGGTGATTGTGGTTGGTGAAAACCTTGTCGTTCCACTCGAATTCCGGCGTGGCGAAATAATGGTAATAGTCGCGATGCGTGGTCAGCAGCGACTGCGCCAGCACCGCCATGTCGCGCGCCGTGCTCTTCTGCTTCGGATTGGGCAGGCCATGCGGGTTGCGGAACACGCTGCGGTTCATGCCCAGCGCCTTGGCGCGATTGGTCATCATCTCGCCGAACTTGGCTTCCGAACCGCCCATGCCTTCGGCCAGCACCATCATCGCATCATTGGCGGATTTGGTGACGCCGGCGAGAATCAGCTCGCGCACGGAAATCGTCTGGCCCGGACGCAGCCCGATCACCGAGGGCGCTTGGCCCGCGGCATAGGCCGAAACCGGCAATTGCTGATCCAGCCGCAGCTTGCCCGCCTTGATGGCGTCGAAAGCCATGTGGATGGTCATCATTTTGGTAAGCGAGGCGGGGAAGCGCGGATCGTCGGCATTCTGCGCATGCAGCACGCGGCCGGTATCGGCATCCACTACGATGGCGGCATACGGGCCGGCCAGTGCGGCCTTCGGCGCGGCGAACAGGAGAACGCTGAGCAGCAGCGTGAAACAAATCGTTACAAGGCGGGGCAGAGTCTGCCCTTGCGCCGCGTCGGAATGCCTCATTGCTCCCCCATACCTAAAGCTGCTTGACTGAAAACCCGGGGCCCAAAGCCCGATTCGCTGCCCCAGAGTGTATGGACCCCGATTCTCCGTGTCCAGTGGAAAACTTCGGTAACGATTTGATTCCACTCGGATTCACCGATAGTCGTCATTCGGGCTCGGGGCACAACTTATGGAGTCTGCCATGCCTGTGCTTAAAAAAGCCTTGCTGGTCTTGATTACTGCTTCCGCCGCATTGGCCGGCTGCGCCTCGCAAGGCCCGACCAACGACCCCGTGCAGCGGCATTTCTCCTGGGAATATTACGTAGGCGGCGACGACCTCGCCCAGCGCTGCCAGCCTGGCACGCCGGATCGCTACCGCATGGTCTACAACGCGATCTACGACGAGCAGCGCCGTTCCTATGATTTCACGCCGCTCGAGCAGGGGGCGATGATGCTGGAAGCGCGCGCCATGGCGCCGGCCAATCTGCTGACCATACCGCTCAACGATCCGATCGCGCCCTGGCGCGGCGCGATTGGTCTGCGCAAGCTGAATGCCGAGGAATTCGCCGGCATCAAAGCCGTCTTGCAGCAGGCGGGGCTGGGCAAACCGTCGCCGAAGGGCCTGTTCCTGCGCGGCGACGATTTCTATTGGACCGCCAGCGCCTGTATCGGCGGCCGGTTCCATTTCTATGCCTGGAACAACGAACAGCC
>JAYSEE010000069.1:0-9598 GCA_041914045.1 Ferrovibrio sp.
GCGCGTCATCGCGTCCATTGCGCCAAACGGTTCGTCCATCAGCAAGAGCTGCGGCTCCAGCAGCAGCGAACGGCAGATCGCCACGCGCTGGCGCATGCCGCCCGACAGTGTTGCCGGATAGGCATCGCCGAAGCCTTTCAGGCCCACCATATCCAGCAGCGCCTCGGCGCGCGCTTCATAGTCGCGACGCGGCAGATCGCCGAAATAAGCCGGCAGCAGCACATTGTCGCGCACATTGCACCAATCCAGCAGGGCGTCGCGCTGGAAGGCGATGCCGAGCCGTTCGGGCGGCGCCGCAATGGGGATGCCGTCGAGGTCCAGATCGCCGCTGCTCTGGCGCTCCAATCCAGCCAGGCAGCGCAGGAAGGTGCTCTTGCCGCAGCCGCTCGGGCCCAGCAGGCTGACGAACTCGCCCTGCTGGATGGTCAACGAGACCTGATCCAGCGCCAACAGGCCATCCGGGCCGCCAAACCGTTTGGCGACCCGGTCGGCACGGATCAATGGACGCATCGTTTACTCATGCATGTAAACCGGACTGCCTCGCGATGGCTCACTTGCCGCCCTTGGCGATGGCGGCGATCACCGTCGCATCCAGCAACTCGTTGGTGAAATACTCCGCCGGCTTCTGGCCTGCCGGGATCAGGCCGCCGCCGGCCAGGGTCTCCAGCGCGGTCTTCCAGTCGCTTTCGGCCATCACGCCGAAGGGCTGGCCCTTGGTTGCGGGCGTGTAGAAATAACCTTTCAGGGTCTCGATCTGGTCGCGGATCACCGTCGGGTTCAGCTTGGCTTGCGGCCGCGCGGCGATCACCGCCTGCACGGCTTCATCCTCATGGCCGGCGACGATATAGGCCCAGCTGCCCGATACCACGCTGGCGAAGCGGCGCAGCGCGGCGCCTTTCTCCTTGATCTTTTGTTCGGTGGCGAACAGGCCGAAGGAGGGGAATTGCAGGCCGAAATCGGCGAAGCGGATATTGCTCGAGGGCCGTTGCGCCTTCACCACGGCGAGGAAGAAAGGCGCCGAGGAGAAGGCGCCATCGGCGCGGCCGGCCATGTAGGTGCCGCCCTTGGCCGCGGCATCCACGTTGATCAGCTCGACATCGTTGCGGGTCAGGCCGCCGGCGGCGAGGAAGCGGTCGAGGAAAGGGGTTTCCAGCGAGCCGGCGGTATAGGCCAGCTTCTTGCCCTTCAGATCGGCGGGCTTCTTCAGCCCGCTATCGGCCGGCACCAGCAGGCCGATATCGTTCTGCTGCGCGAAGCCGGCAACCGCCTTCACGGGCAGGCCCTTGGCGCGGGCAATCGCCATCGGCGCCAGCGAGGCATGGCCGAGATCGAATTCGCCGTTGCCGACGATTTGCACAGTCGTGACCGAACCATTGCCGTCTTCGATCTGTACATCGAGGCCGTGTTTGGCGAACAATCCCTTCGCCGCGGCAAGGTGGAAGGGCGCATGGACGCCCCAGGGCGTCCAATCCAGACGCAGTTTGACCGAGTCAGCGGCATGGGCCGCGCCAAAAGTCAGCATACCGCATATAAATGCGGCAACCGCTCCGAATTGTCGATTGATTTTACGCATCTTCACCCCCATCGGATTGCTGATAATACCCTGCAAAATGCGTGAAACATGCATGCGCAACAGCTTTTTCAAACGCTGTCACGGGCTCGTCAGCGAGTCAATAAAAAAGAAGTATACTGAATAAGATATGGCTCCCGATCCTGGGGTTTAGCCGGCCGCGCGTTCCATGCGGCGTCCGTCGCTTGTTCTGGGATCAGGGGGCGCGAAGATTCGAAACCCGGCATCGACAGAAGATGCCGCCGTTGAACGGCTCATGCCGCAAGCAAGCGTTCCGCAAGCGGGCGTTGAGGCTTTATTGGTCCGTCGGTGCTGCCGAGGGCAGGAAGATGCCTCTTCCTGCCCCACGCGCATTTCATGTCGGCTTGAGGCTTACGCCGCCGAGGGCCAGATGCGCCGATAGGTGCCCATCATTTCCTCGCCCACATGGAAGGTGGGGGCGTTGGCATCGTTCTCCATGCCCAGCGGGCGCACCACGGTGTCGTAATCCGGGGTCATGAAGAACGGAATCGAAAAGCGCGGCACGCCGCCGCGATTGGCCACGCGATGGTTGGTCGAGGAGAAGCGGCCGCCGCTCCAGAATTGCAGGGTATTGCCGATATTGATGATATAGGCCCCGCGCACGGGCGGCGCCGGAATCCATTCCCCGGCCTTGTTCAGCACCTGCAGGCCGCCCGTATCGTCCTGCGAGAGAATGGTGATCATGCCCGTATCGCAATGCGAACGCGCCAGCAATTCCACCTTGGGATCGTCGATCTGCGCATACCGCAGCAGCCGCAGCTGGGCGAGGCTGTGGCGATAATGCCGAGTGAAGAAATCGGTCGGCTGGCCCAGCCCTTCGGCGAACAATTCCAGCAGCGTGGTGCCGACCTTGAAGGTGCGCTCGTAATAGGAATAGACGATATCACGGAAGCCGGCGGGCGCGTCGGGCCACAGATTCGGTCCGCGCAGCGGCATGCCGGCCTTCACATCCGGATCGTCGGCAGCCAGCTCCATCGCGCAATGGAAGGCCTCCAGATTGTTGCCCTTGAAGGTGGGATCGGTATTGCCCTTTTCCAGCAGCCCCAGATAGCCGCGATATTCCGGCGACTTGGTGATGTGGATGCGGCGCTTCTCGGCATCCGGCAGATCGAAGAAATTGCGGCTCATGTCGAAAATGCCGTCCATGATGTCGTCGCCGATGCCATGGCCGACCACGTACATGAAGCCGACCTGCTCGGCCACCGAGATCACTTCCTTCACCAGCGCCGGCCGCTTCTGCGGATCGTTGGCGCCGCTGATATCGACAATCGGCACTTCGTTGAAGGCGGCCAGTTTGGTTTGGGTTGGTTGACCAAGCATCGGATATCTCCCTTAAGCGATCAGTTGATTTTGGTTGCCGATACGGCGTCGGCCGGCGAAGCGCCGCCGACATAGCGGTTTACTTCGAGCGGCGCGTCCCAGGTGCGCCGATGCGCCTCGGCCAATTGCGGGCGCAGACTTTCGGTGCGGGCGGATACGGCGGCGATTTCCTCGCGCAGGGCGCCCATGGCGTCTTCCACCTGGCTGCGCAAGGCGGCTTCATCCACGCTGGTGCAGCGGCCATTGCGCACCAGGATGCGGCCATTCACCAGCACGGTATCCACGGCGCGGCCGCATTCGCTGAAAACCGCCTGGCGGGCGGCGTTGTTGAACGGAATGAAAGCGGGATCGTCCAGCCGCAGCAGGGCGAGATCGGCCTTGAAGCCGGGCTTGATATGACCCACCGAGTCTTGCAGGCCCAGCGCCTGCGCGCCGCCGGCTGTGGCGGCCAGCAAGGCATCGCGTGCGGTGGGCCGCTCGCCCTGCACGCTGGAAACCGCGGCCAAGCCGGCGAAGGCCTTCATCGCCTGGAACAGATTCTGCGCATCGCTGCAGGAATTGTTGTCGCAGCCCAGGCCGAGATTGATGCCGGCGGCGAGATATTGCGCCATCGGCGCCACGCCGCTGCGGGTCTTCAGATTGCCCACCGGATTCAGCACCACGCTGGCGCCGGCCTGCGCCACCTGCTCGATTTCCGCCGGCAACATCCACACGCCATGCGCCAGCGTCGTCTGCGGCCCCAGCATGCCATGCGCGGCCAGATAGGAAACCAGCGAGCCGTTCCAGGCGGCGAATTTCTGCCGCGCGATCAGCGTGGTGGCGCGCGATTCGTAGATATGGGTGAAAACCCGCATGCCGGTTTCTTCGGCCAGGCGCGCCAAAGCCTTCAGAAAGGCCGGCGTGCAGCGTTCGGGGCTGGAAGGACCAAGGCCCCAGCTGATGGTTTCGCTTTTACCTTTGAATCGCTCATGCAATGCCTTCAATTCGCTTGCCAGCGCGGCGGCTCCGGCATCGGGGGAAACCACGCCGCTCAAGCCGCTGGCCACGGTCTCCGGGAAAATCTCTTCCCAGAACGGCGTCACTTTCGCGCCATGCACATCGCCGGTTTGCAGCGAGAAGACGCAGCGGATGCCGGCATCCGCATAGGCCTGCAAGGCCACGTCGATATCGCCGGCATCCATCGGCGCCATGGTCAGCATGTCCTGCACGCTGGTAATGCCCGCGCGGAGGCATTCGACGGCGCCCAGCAAGGTGCGGGCGCGGATTTCGGCCGGGCTGCGGCGGCTGTAATTCGGCGGCAGGGCGTTCAGCAGCCAGGTCTCGCGCGGAATGGTTTCGAAGCAGCCTTTCAGCAGCGTGTCATGCGAATGGTAATGCGCATTCACCAGGCCCGGCAGCACAAGATGGTCCCGCGCGTCGATCAGCGTGCCGATCGGCTGGCCGTGAACCGCGCCGCTCAGTTTTTCCGCCAGGCCGGGTTCCACTGCTTCGATACGGTCGCCGATGATCAGGATATCCGCGGCTGCGGGCCGATCCGAAGTGTCCGAATGGCCATAGACTCTACCTGCGGTTATCAAAATCGTGTTCGACTGAATGCTCATTGGCCCTTACCGGCTGCAAATCCTGGACAACGCGGCCGGAAGCCGGCGGGGCCGACAGTTCCGGAGAGCCACAGAATTCTGCTTGAAGAGCGTTTAGTCAATAGATTTTTCTCAAAAATTAGAATTTGCAGAAAAATTAATCAGCAGGCCGAAAACTTAGTCATTATAATATATTTCAATGAGTTAAATCAAATTTTCAGGCTTATTCGTTTGTTGGATGGAAAAGTAATTGACATGAAATGCGATATATCTCAATTTTGATACGACGCATGGCGATGGCCGGCAAGGGTGCGGCTGCCAGCAGCAAGCAGGGTTAAAGGGGAAAACGATGCGACGTCATCTGAGTGATCTAGAAAGCGATATTCTCGAGCTTCAGCGCGCCACCGATGGCAAGACCGTGAGCCGCCGCGCCTTCACCGCCGCCCTGGCGGCGCTTGGCCTGTCGCCGGCTTTCGTCAGCCTGACCGCGGTGAATGCCAAGGAGCCGGATCTGGTGCTGGCCAATTGGGGCGGCGATGCCGTGAAGGCGATGGATGCGGCCTATATCCAGCCTTTCCTTGCCGGCAATCCCAACGAAAGCGTGAAGATCGATTCCTCGGGCCCCACCAACGGCAAGATCAAAGCCATGGTGGACGCCAACCGCGTGATCTGGGATATGTGCGATCGCGCTTTCCAAAGCTCGCTCGAGCTCGGCCCGGCCGGTTTGCTGGAAGAAGTGGATTACAGCATCGTCGACAAGAACAAGACGCTGCCGGGCTTTGCCGGCCGCTGGGGCGTCGCCAATTACAGCTTCGCCAATGTGCTGACTTTCAAGTCCGATGCTTTCGGCGGCCGCAAGCCGGAAACCTGGGCGGATTTCTGGAATCTGAAGGATTTCCCCGGCGGCCGCACGCTGCGCCGGCATATCGACAGCACGCTGGAAGCCGCCTTGCTGGCCGATGGCGTGCCGCTCGACAAGATCTATCCCATCGACGTGAAGCGCGCCTTCGCCAAGGTGAAGCAGATCAAGGACCATGTCACCTTCTGGAGCAGCCATGCCGACAGCTACAAGCTGATGCGGGATGGCGAAGCCACCATGGGCTGTCTGGCGCATACCCGCGCCGTGCTGCTGAAGCGCGACACCAATGGCGTGGTGGATTTCACCTTCAACCAGGGCGTCTTCTGGGTGTCGAACTGGATCGTGCCGAAGGGCAATCCGGGCGGCAAGCGGGTGTGGAAGCTGATCGACGCGACATTGAATCCGCAATCGCAGATCGAACTGCTGAAGCTGATGGGCAACGGCCCGGTCAATCCGGCCGCCGTGGCGATGATTCCGCCCGAGCTGGTGCCGATCAATCCGTCTTCGCCGGAGAATATGAAGCGCATGGTGATCGCCGATTCCGGCTGGTACGCGGCCAATGGCGCCGCTACGCTGAATCAGTTCATAGATACCGTTCTGTCGTAAGCCGGAGCGGAATAGTGCAGGGCCGTGCCGCGGGATTTGCGCGGCGGAGTAACGCGTTGGGGGCAAAGTGCTCGATATCGTCAACTTGAGCAAAACTTACGGCTCGGCCCATGCGCTGACGGATGTTTCGTTTTCGATTAACCAGGGCAGCTTTACCACCATTCTCGGGCCTTCCGGCTCGGGCAAGAGCACCTTGCTGCTGAATATCGCCGGCTTCGTCGCGCCCACCGGCGGCGATATCCGGCTGGATGGCCGTTCGCTGCTGAACGTCTCGGCCGAGCGGCGCAATTTCGGCATCGTCTTCCAGGGCTATGCGCTGTTTCCGCATTTGCGCGTGCGCGAGAATATCGCTTTTCCGCTGCGTATGCGCGGCCTGGGCCGGGCCGAGATCGAGAAGAAGGTGAAGCAGGCGCTGGACCTGGTGCAGTTGCAGCCTTATGCCGAGCGTTTCCCCAAGGAATTATCCGGCGGCCAGCAGCAGCGCGTGGCGTTGGCGCGCGCCCTGGTCTTCGATCCCAGTCTGGTGCTCCTGGACGAACCGCTCAGCGCGCTCGACAAGGCTTTGCGCGATAGTCTGCGCGAGGAATTGCGCCGGCTGCATAAGGCCGTGGGCATGACCTTCATCCTGGTGACCCATGATCAGGATGAGGCGTTGGAACTGTCCGATCATGTGGCGATCATCAATAACGGCCGGTTGGAGCAATTCTCCGATCCCGGCACGCTGTATAACGCGCCGGCCAGCCGCTTCGTGGCGGAATTCCTGGGCAAGAGCAATTTCATTCCGCTGGATTCGGCGGTCGGCGCGCCGGAGGCCATGGTCTTGCAGGCCGGCGGCCGGAATTTGCAGCATAGCCAGCAGGGGGCATTGCCGGCCAGCCGCCGCATGGTGCTGGCTCTGCGGCCCGAACGCATCCGCCTGGTGAATGGCCAGGGCAGCGATGAGGCCAATCTGCTGCCGGGCGAGATTGCCGATCTCAGTTATCGCGGCGCCGATATCGGCGCGGCCATCCGCACGGATATCGGCCTGCTCAATGTGCGGCTCGATACCGGAAACCTGCATACGCCGCCGCGCATCGGCGAAAGGGTGCAGCTTTCCTGGGGAGCATCGGCGGGTTTCCTGCTGCCCGATGAAGGCGCGCAATGAACGCCTTGCGCATGCTGGATGCCAGGATATTCCTGATCTTCATCCTGCCCGCTCTTTTGTTCATCGGGGGCCTGTTCGTCTATCCGGTGCGGAAGGTTCTGGCCATCAGCGTCACCGATCCGCTGCCCGGCTTCGGCAATTATATGCTGCTGCTGGAAAACCCCGCCCTGCGCCGGGTTTTCCTCACCACGATACGCATCGCCGCGCTTACCACGGTGATATCGGTGGCGGTCGGCTATGTGCTGGCTTATCGCATGCATATGGCCGGCGCGGTGGAATTGCGCATCATCGTTTTCTGTCTGATGTTTCCGCTCTGGACATCGGTGCTGGTGCGCGCCTTTTCCTGGGTGGTGCTGCTGCAGAATAACGGCCTGGTGAACGCCTTCCTGATCGACATCGGCCTGCTGGACAAACCGGCATCGCTGATCCGCAACGAATTGGGCGTTCTGATCGGCATGGTGCATGTGATGATTCCCTATGCCACTTTGCCGATCTATTCCGCCATGCGCGGCATTGATCCGCGGCTGAATCAGGCGGCGCGCTCGCTGGGCGCCACATCCTGGCCGGCCTTCTGGCGGATTTTCTTTCCGCTCACTTTGCCGGGCATCGGCGCCGGCATGATCCTGGTCTTCATCATCAGCATCGGCTTCTACGTCACGCCCATCGTGCTGGGCGGCGGCAAGGTGGTGATGGTGGCGGAATATATCAGCGTGCAGATCACCGAGACCCTGCGTTGGGGGCTGGGCTCCATGCTGGCCACAACGCTGCTGGTGGTGGTGCTGCTGTTCGTGTTCGCCTTCCGCAAGCTCACCGTGCTGCGGCAGGAGGGCGCATGACAAAAGCCGTGCCGACGATCCTGCTGCGCGGCGGCGCCGTTCTGGCGCTGGTCTATCTGATTGCGCCGCTGGCCGTGGTGATTCCGGTATCGCTCACCGATCAGCGCATGCTGTCGCTGCCGGTGGATGGCATTTCCTGGCAGCATTATGAAACCGTGTTCAACAGCCGCGAATGGCTCGGTTCCGCCTTGCAAAGCCTGCTGATCGGCATCGCCTCCACCTTGCTGGCGCTGGCCCTGGGGGTTTCCAGCGCCATCGGCTGCTGGCTGCTGGGGCAGGGCAGGGTCGGCTTTTTCCGCGTGGTCAATCTGCTGCCGCTGGTGATTCCGTCCATCATCTATGCGCTGGGCGTGTACCGGGTGTTCGTCGAGATCGGCCTTTACGACACTTTGCTCGGCGTGATCATGGTGCATGCGGTGGGTTCGGTGCCCTTCGTCTTCGTGGCCGCCAGCACCAATCTGGAATATGTCGATATCGCCCTGGTGCGGGCCGCGCGCAGCCTGGGCGCCGGGTTGCTGCGCACGGCGGTTTCCGTGATCCTGCCCAATATCAAGACCGGGCTGATCTCGGCTGGCATCTTCGCCTTCCTGCATTCCTGGGATGAGGTGGTGGTCACGCTGTTCGTGTCCAGCCGCGCGGTGCATACGCTGCCGCGCAAGATGTGGGAAGGCTTGAGCGAAAATCTCGATCCCGCCATCGCCTGCGTCGCCGTGGCGTTGATCGTGGTGACGGTGATTCTGCTGAGCATCGAGCAGCGCGCCGGCGGCAAGCGAAGCTGATTCAGGCTTCGGTCTTGCGGATCAGCTTGCGCAGAATGGCGGCGCCGGCGGTGCCGCGCACGGCCTGGCCCCAGAGCTGGCGGAACATCGCTTCATGCAGCGCCACCGCTTCGGCGGCGGCGGTCACGGTGGCGACGCCGGTATTGATATTGGGCAATTCGCCCAGGCGATAGGGGCTGACGGATACCAGCGCGCCTTCCGGGCGGCGGAAGATCTGGAAGGTCTGACTGGGCAGCACGCCTTCGACCAGACCGATCTGAATGCCCACCGGCTCCTGCTCCATCACATTGGCGATATGCTCCACCTCCACGGCGGCGGCCTTGCGGCGCTGGCGCTGCACGGCGGGCGGCAGGTCCAGGCGGCCGACCAGCCCGAGGCGCAGGAAACGCTCGACTTCCAACAGGCCCACCACGCTGGCGACATTCGGCTGCCGTTGCCGCATTGATTGCTTGCGTTCCACCAGGATGCGCAGCACATCGTCCACCTGACGCTTGAATTCGGCGCGTGGGGCGGAGGCCGGCATGGTCTCCAGCATCATCTGCCGCAAATGCTCGTTGTAAGCGTCGGTGGTGAGCAGGAAGGAGATCGGTTCGTAATGCGCCAGCACGCGCTCCGAGGTTTGCTCGATCTGCCGCATGCGCTCCAGGAAACTTACCGCATTGCTGTGATATTCCACTCCGGCATCCAGCAGCGAGGCCAGCGATACGCCGAGCAGTTCGGAAACCCGCTCCAGGGTTTCGATCTTGATCAGCTCGCCCTTTTCCATCCGGTAGACGGCGGCGCGCGACAGCCCGAGCTTCTGCGCCACTTCGTCGGAATTCAGCCCCTTGCCCAGGCGATAGGCGCGTAGGCGTTCGGCGATCTGATCGTAGCGGATAGGCAT
>JAYSEE010000069.1:9608-14411 GCA_041914045.1 Ferrovibrio sp.
AATTTAGATATCATCTCATTTCTATTGCTATGGGCGGGCGGGACATGACTATCGTGCAGCCGCGTGAGACGATTTTTTCCAGGCCGGTGGCCGAGCAGGCGCTTGCCGTGCTGGCCAATGCGCCGGTGAACGAGGATTACAAGCATCTGGTGCTGCAAGCCGCCGCGCCCTTCACCTTGGCGCGGCCTGGGCAATTCTTCCATCTGCTTTGTCCGCGCGAACAGTCCGACGGCCCGGCGCCGTATTTCCGCCGGCCGATGAGCTGTTATCGCGCCGATCCCGCGCAAGGCCGGCTGGAATTTCTTTATAAGCTGGCCGGTCGCGGCACCCAGGCATTGGCCGGGCTGCGCGCGGGCGACAGCCTCAATGTGCTGGGGCCGCTGGGCAAGGGTTTCCGGCTGCATGCGGATTGGCGGCATATCCTGGTGCTGGGCCGGGGCGTCGGCCTTGCCACGCTGGCGCCGCTGGCCGAGGCCGCCGCCGAGCGCGGCATCAAGGTGACGGCCATTCTGAGCGCGCGCCGCAAGGATCTGGTGATGTCGGCGGAGCGTTTCGCCGCCATCGGCGCCGATCTGCTACCGGTGCATGACGAGGATGGCTCCAGCGCGCCGGAGGCCATCGCCGGCACTCTCGAAAGCCTGGTGCAGGGCGGCCATGCGCCGGATGCGGTGTTCAGTTGCGGCTCCAACCGCTTGCTGCGGCTGTTGCAGGATTTCGGCCGCCGCCATGGCATTCCCGGCCAGGTGGCCGTGGAACAGCAGATGGCTTGCGGCCTTGGCATGTGCTTCTGCTGCGTGCGGCCGTTCGGCGATGCCGCAGCGCCCGAGCATCGCCGCGTCTGCTGGGACGGGCCGGTTTTCGACATGCAGGAGACGCATGCATGCTGAAGCAGTCTGTGGGCCAGGATGTCGATATGGCGGTGCAGGTCGGCGCCGTCGCGTTGCAGAATCCGGTGATGCCGGCTTCGGGCACTTTCGCCGAAGGGCTGGAGCAGGTTTTCGATCTCAACGCGCTCGGGGCTTTCGTCACCAAGACCATCACCCATGAAAAACGCCAGGGCAACGCCTTGCCGCGCGTGGCGGAAACTGCCGATGGCATGCTGAATTCCATCGGCATTCCCAGCAAGGGATTGGCCGCCTTTCTGGCGGAAGTGCTGCCATTCTATGCGCCGTTGCGGCCGCCGCTGGCGGTCAGCATTTCGGCGCCCACGGCGGATGGCTTCGCGCGGCTGGCCCGCGATGTCAGCCTGCCCGGCGTGGCGGCCATCGAGGCCAATATTTCCTGCCCCAACCTGGAAGCCGATGGCCGCGCCTTCGCCGTGCTGCCGGAAACCACCGCGCAGGCCGTGGCAAAATTGCGCAAGGCGACATCCTTGCCGCTCTGGGTGAAGCTCAGCCCGAATACGGCGGATATCGCCGCCGTGGCGCGTGCCGCCGAGGCCGAGGGCGCCGATGCCGTGGTGGTGGCCAACACCATTCTCGGCATGGCGATTGATGCGCAAAGCTTCCGTCCCCGGCTCGGCAATGTGATGGGCGGGCTTTCCGGCGCGGCCGTGAAGCCGATCATTCTGCGCATGACTTATCAGGTGGCCAAGGCGGTGACGATTCCGGTGATCGGCTGCGGCGGCATCGGCAATGCGGAAGATGCGGTGGAATATCTGCTGGCGGGTGCGACAGCGGTGCAGGTCGGCACCGCCACTTTCCTGCATCCGGCGGCAATGCCGGAAATCATCGCGGGCCTGCGGGATTTCTGCGCGCGGCGCGGCATGACGCGTCTGCGCGATCTCACCGGCGCTTTGCAGACGCAAGCTGCCGATCATATCGGGGAGCATGCGGCATGAGCCCGTTGCAGGATATGCTGCCGCTGGCCGCCGGCCTGTTCGATGGCCTGGCCGAGCGCAGCCATGACGGCGTGGGCATCACGCGGGAGTCTTACGGTGCGGGAGAAACCGCCGCCATCGAATATCTGGCGCAGCAGGCGGCCAGCCATGGCCTGCAAACCAGCCGCGACGCCGCCGGCAATATGATGATCGACCTGCCGGGCTATGCCGGCGGGCCGGCGGTATGGATCGGCTCGCATCTCGATTCCGTGCCTCAGGGCGGCAATTTCGATGGCGCGGCCGGCGTGATTGCCGGCTTGCTTTGCCTAATCGCCCTGCGGCAAAAAAATCTGGCGCCGCCGCGTCCGGTGCGGGTGGCGGCGTTGCGCGGCGAGGAAAGCGCCTGGTACGGCAAGGCCTATATGGGCAGCTCGGCGCTGTTCGGCAAACTGGACGAACAGGATCTGGCGCTGCGCCGGCGCGACGGCAAAGGGACATTGGCCGATGCGCTCGCGGCTTTGGGCGCCGATCTGGAAAGCATACGGGCCGGCAAGCCGCTGGTGAATCCGGCCGATATCGCGGCCTATCTGGAATTGCATATCGAGCAAGGCCCGGTGATGGTGGCGCGCAACCTGCCCACGGCGGTGGTCACCGGCATTCGCGGCAATATCCGCCATGGCAACATCGTCTGTCTGGGCGAGGCGGGGCATTCCGGCGCGATCCCGCGCTGGCTGCGCCATGATGCGGTATTCGCCATGGCCGAGCTGATCAATCGGCTGGATGAGCATTGGCGCATCCTGCTGGAGCGCGGCCTCGATCTGGTCATCACCAGCGGCATCGTCGGCACGCCGCCGGAGGAGCATGCGATCTCGCGCATTCCCGGCCGGGTGGGATTCAGCTTCGAAGTGCGCAGCCAGAGCAGCGATACGCTGGAAGCCTTCTATCATCTGATGCGCACCGAGGCGGAGACCATCGGCCGCAGCCGGGGCGTGCGGTTCGAATTCGACCGGCGCATCCATTCCGCGCCGGCGCGGATGGACGATGCCATTGTGCGCCGGCTGCTGGAGATTTCCGCTCGCCAGGGACTGCCGGCGGAGGCGTTGCCCTCCGGGGCCGGCCATGATGCGGCGATCTTCGCCAATGCCGGGATTCCGGCGGGCATGATTTTCGTGCGCAATGCCAATGGTTCGCATAATCCACAGGAAGCCATGGAGCTCGGCGACTTTATCGCTGGGGCCGGCTTGCTGTACGATGCCGTTTCAACCGCCGCCTGAAGGGATGCCGGGGCCCATGGACAAGCACGCCATCGCAAGCGAAACCGCGCGCATGCTGCTGCGCATCGGCGCCGTGCATTACAATCCGCATCAGCCGTTCTTCTTCACCACCGGCTGGGCCAGCCCGGTCTATATCGAATGCCGGCGGCTGATCTCCTATCCCGATTTCCGCCGCCGCATCACCGAATATTCGCTGCTGGGGCTGCAAGCCGCCTTGCAGCAGGATGGCTGCGATGTGGTGGCGGGCGGCGAAAGCGCCGGCATCCCGTTCGCCGCCTGGATCGCCGAAAAGCTGAACCTGCCCATGGTGTATATCCGCAAGCGGCCGATCGGCATCGGCCCGAATGCGCAGATGGAAGGCGATCTGCGGCCCGGCGCGCGCAGCCTGCTGGTGGAGGATTTGACCACCGATGCCCGCAGCAAGATCAATTTCTGCGCCGCCTTGCGCCAGGCCGGCGCGGTGCCCAAGCATATATCGGTGATTTTCTCCTACGGCATCTTCCCCGGCATGGATGCGATGCTGGCCGAACAGAATCTGCATCTGCATGCGCTGGCCGATTGGCAGGATGTGCTGCGGGTGGCGCAGGAAGACAATGCCTTCGATACCGCGACCTTGCGCGGCATCGAAAACTTCCTGGCCGATCCGGTTGCCTGGTCGGCGAACCATGGCGGCATCGGCAATCAGGCTGGCCTCGGCAAACATGGCGGCTGACGGCCATTACGGCGAAATCGGCCAGCGCCTGAAGGCCTATCGGCTGGGCGCCAATCTGTCGCCGGAAGCGGTGGCCGAAAAACTGGGCGTGTCGCGCGCGGCGCTCTATCGCCTCGAAGCCGGCCATGTGGTGAAGATCGAAACGCTGGAGCGCATGGCGCTGCTGCTGGATACCAGCGTCGGCTCGCTGCTCGGAATCGGCGTGGAATATTATGCCCAGGCCGCCGGCTTTTTCGAGCGCATGCGGCAGATGGAGGCGGAAAGCGACAAGATCGTCGCGCATTTCGGGCCGTTCTCCTATTTGCTGATGTCGCCGGCTTATACCGGCCATCTGCGCGACATGCTGGTCGAGGGCATTCCGAGCCAAGCGGCGAACAAGCCGCAGGCGCGGCGCGAGATCGAGCATTGCCTGAAAATCCTGGAGCAGCGCCGCAGCGATCAGGCGCGGCATCGGCCGCATATCGTGAATATCGTCAGCCTGTCGGAGTTGCAGCGCTTTCTCAGCATCGGCCTGGTGGGCCGGCTGGACCTGCCGGCCAAAACCCGTGCGCAGCGCGCGCAGTTTGCCCGCCTGGAATTGCAGCGGCTGGCCGATCTGATGCAGAACGAGCCGATGGGCGTGCAGATCGGCGTGGTGGAGGAAATGCTGCCGGGCGTCAGCTTTCAGATTTTCCAATCCGGCAAACGCTCCAGGCTGGCGGTCAGCCCGTTCCGGCTCGGTGAATTGCCCAATATTCGCGGCGGCATCGCCATGGTGACGGATTCGCCCGATGCCGTGCGCTATTACGCCCGGCTGGCCGACGATCTCTGGTAATCGGCGGAGAAGGGCGCGCGCGGCGCGGCGCTGGTGCGCAAATGCCTGAAACAGGCCAAGCCGGATTAAGGCTGCGTCGCGGCTAGCCGCTTTAGCATTGGCATTCAGCGTTTGCCGCCCGCAATCAATCGGGCATCCGGATGGCGCCGCAGACGCCACATCGCGACGGTTCCCAGGAAAGGCC
>JAYSEE010000070.1:0-5615 GCA_041914045.1 Ferrovibrio sp.
AAATACTTCAAGGATGGCGTGAAATCCTGGCACAAGAAGCCGAACGATCCGGTATCCGAAGCCGATCTGGCCGTGGATGCGCTGCTGCGCGACAAGCTGCTCGGCAACCGCCCCGGCTATGGCTGGCTGAGCGAGGAAAGCGGCGCGCAGCATGACGATCCGGCCATGCCGCTTTGGGTGATCGACCCCATCGACGGCACCCGCGCCTTCATCGCCGGCAAGCCGGAATTCACCATTTGCGTGGCCCTGCTGCATCAGGGCGCGCCCTGCCTTGCCGCCGTGTTCAATCCGGCCACCGATGAATTCTTTTCCGCCATCCTCGGCGAAGGCGCGAAACTGAACGGCAGCCCGATCCGCGCCTCCGGCCATGCCGCGCTGGCGGAAGCCCGCCTGCTGGCCAGCAAACGCACATTCGACCGCCATGGCTGGCTGGCCCGCATGGGCAAGGCGGATTTCGCCTATCGCAATTCGATTGCCTATCGCATGGCCCTGGTGGCCGCCGGCAAATTCGATGCCGCCATTTCGCTCAGCGAAAAAAGCGATTGGGATGTGGCCGCCGCCGACCTGTTGGTGCGCGAAGCCGGCGGTCGGGTAAGCGATGCCGATGGCCGCCCGCTGGTCTATGCCGGGCCGAAACACCGCCACCCGTCGGTGGTGGTGGCCGGGCCTTGGCTGCATGACGAATTGATCGACTTGCTCAAGACCCGACGGGACGACCTGGGCGATTGAATCCGATCAATAGCCCAGAGTATGCGGCAGCCAGAGCACGATGCCTGGCGCGACGATCATCAACAGAACCATCAGCAGCATCGCGCCGACGAACCAGAAGGCCCAGCGGGTGGTCTGTTCGATGGAAATGCCGGCGAGCTTCGACGACACCATCAGGTTCACCGCCATCGGCGGGGTGAATTGCCCGATCGCCACCATGAAGGTGAGCAGCACGCCGAACCAGACCGGATCCCACTGGAAGGCCCGCATCAGCGGCAGCAGCAGCGGAATGAAGATCAGGAAGATCGACACGCCATCGAGGATCATCCCGATGAACAGCAGCAACACCACCAGCACGGCCAATGTGCCGTAAGCACCCAGCCCGCTATCGGTTATCGCCCGCGCGATGGGGTCAATGATGCCGAGCGTGGAAACCACATAGGCGAACACGCTGGCCATGCCCATGATCGCCAGAATGATGCCCGAGGTTTCCGCCGCTTCCACCAGGATCGGCATGATGTCGCGCCAACGGATCGTGCGATGCACCACCATGCCGACGAACAGGCCATAGAACACCGCCACCACGGCGGCTTCGGTAGGCGTGAACCAGCCGGCGCGCATGCCGCCGAGGATCAACACCGGGGCTGCCAGACCCCAGCTCGCCTCGCGCAGCGAGGCCCAGAAAGGCGGCCGCGGCATGCCTTTTTCCGCTGCGCCGAAACCATGACGGCGCGACAGCCAGATCGCGGGCAGCATCAATGCAAGGCCGGCCAACAGGCCAGGGATCATGCCGGCGGCGAACAATGCCGGCACCGAAGCGCCCGGCACCATGACGGAATAGACGATAAAAGCGATGGAAGGCGGGATCAGGATATCCAGCGAAGCGGCTGCGCCCACCACGGTGGCGGAAAAGCCGGCATTGTAGCCGGAGCGCGCCATGGCGGCGAGCACCACGCTGCCCACCGCCGCTGCCGTGGCCGGGCCGGAACCGGAAATGCCGCCGAATACCATGGCCACCGAAATCGCCACCACCGGCAGCATGCCGGGGCCGCGACCGATCAACGCGGTGGCGAATTGCACCAGCCTTGTGGCCACACCCGAACGGTCGAAGATCACCCCGACCAGGATGAACATCGGCAAGGCCAGCAAGGGATATTTGGCGATGCTGGCATAGAAGTTGTTGGGCACCGCCAGCCAGCCGAGCTCGGCCATGCCGATGCCGAGGCTGCCGGCCAGCAGCATCACGACGCCGATCGGCGTACCCGCCAGCAGCAGCAGGACGAAAACCGTGAAGATCGCTATCGCCGTCATGCCGACCGCCATACCCGAATGAGGTGCATCAAGGCGCGCACCGAAATCGCCAGACCGAGCAGCGGCAGCCAGCCGCTATACCACCATTGCGGCAGGCCGATGCCGGGCGAAGTCACCTCGTATTGGAAATCGTCATAGGCGAATTTCACGCCCAAGCCGGTAAGGATGGCGAAAGCCGCCAGGCTTGCCGCCGCCGAGAGCAAGGCCAATGCGCGCTGACGCGCCGCCGATCCGGTGGAGAACAACAATTCGATGCGGATTTGCCGGTCGCGCGTCTCGGCGGCGCCCGTTGCGGCCATGGTGAGGATCAGCATCAGCGCAGTGGAATATTCCTCGGTCCAGGCGAAGGATTGATCGGTGAGATAGCGCACCAGCACATTGGCGAAGGTGATTACCGCCAGCAGGCCCATGGCAATGGCGGCCAGCCAATCTTCCCACCGCAGCGGGTCGAACGGATTGGATTGCGCTGGATTGCTATTCTCCGCCATGCCGGTCTCCCTGCCTCATAAGGCTTCCGGAAAAACAAAGGCCGGGATTCCCGGCCTTTGCCTTATTGTTATGCGCTATCGCGCCGCTGCTCAGGCCTTCTTGCGGGCGGCCACGGCCGCTTCCGCCTTCTTCACCAGATCGGCGCCGATCTGCTGCGTCCACTTGTCATAAGCCGGCTTCACGGCAGCCTTGAAGGCATTCTTTTCGGCTTCGCTGAGTTCCGTCACCTTCACGCCCAGGGCTTCGACCTCCTTCACCATCGACTGATCGGAACCGGAGAGGCCCTTGCGCGCGATGGCGATTTCCTGCTGGCCGGCATCCATTGCAGCCTGCTTGACGATGTCGCGATCCTTGGCGCTCCAGGAGCCCCAGATATCCTTGTTGGCGACGAAGATCAGCGGATCGGCCACATAGCCCCAGCGGGTGACGAATTTCTGCGACAGGGTGTGCAGCTTCGCCGCCGTGAAGATATGCATCGGATTTTCCTGACCCTCGACGGCGCCGGAAGCCAGCGCCGGCTGCGCATCGGCCCAGCTCATCTGGGTGGGATTGGCGCCGAGCGCGGTGAAGGTGTCGTTGAAGATCGGCGAGCCGACCACGCGGAACTTCAGGCCCTTCATATCGGCCGGCGTGCGTATTTCACGCTTGGAGTTGGTCACCTCGCGGAAGCCGTTTTCGCCCCAACCGAGAACCTGCACGCCCGCCTTTTCCACGATGCCGACGATCTGCTTGCCCACATCGCCCTTCACCAGGGCATCAAGGCCGGCATGGTCCTGGGTCAGGAAGGGCAGCGAGAACAGATTCAACTCGCGCACCTGCGGCGACCAATTGATGGTGGAACCCAGCGCCAAGTCGATCACGCCCTGGCGGATGGCGGTGAATTCGCGGGTCTGGTCGCCGCTCACTAGCGACACGCCCGGATACATCTTGATGTTGATGCGGCCCTCGGTGCGCTCACGCACCAGCTTGCCGAAGATTTCTCCGCCCTGGCCCCAGGGGAAAGGCAAGCCGACAACGGTGGAGAGCTTGTATTCTTCCTTATACTTGCTCTGCGCCACGGCGGAACGGCTGAACACATAAGGCGCCGCAGCGAGCGCACCGCCAGCAGCACCGGCCTTCAACAGCGAACGACGATTGATCATTGGTTTCCTCCAGTTGCTTATGCAGCTTTTTCTACAAATCCGTGTTTCTATCCGTTCCCGGCTGGAAAACCGCAATAAAGCGGCCTTCTTAATTCGTACTCTTACAACTTATGTCTGGACCTGCCAATAGCTCCTAGCGGCCCAGCAAACCCCGCGCCTTGGCGGCAATGCCGGCAGCCGAAACCCGCACCGCTGCCTCAAGATTGGGCGCATATCCGACCGGTGCCCGCAATGCACCCAAACGCACCACCTTGGCGGCATTGGCCTCGGCCAGAGTGGCGGCAATTTCAGCGCCGAAACCGGCTGCCTGCACGGCTTCATGGGCGATCAGCACATGGCCGGTCTTTGCCGCAGATGCGAACACCGCCTCGCGATCCCAGGGCCAGATGCTGCGCAGGTCGATCACCTCGGCCTGGATGCCTTCGGCGGCCAAAGCGTCGGCGGCTTCCAGCGACCAATGCACAGCCTTGCTCCAGCTGACGATGGTGATGTCTTTGCCGGCGCGGCGGATGGCGGCCTTGCCGATCTCGGCCGTCTGGCCGGCATCCACTTCGCCCTGCAAGGGCCAGAGTTCCTTATGCTCGAAATACGCCACCGGATCGCCGCAAGCGATGGCGGCCTTGAGCAGCGAATAATTATCCTGCGGCGTGGCCGGGGCCAACACCACCAGGCCCGGAATATGGGCAAACCAGCTTTCCAGCGATTGCGAGTGCTGCGCCGCCGAGGAGGTCCACACGCCGATGGGCATGCGGATCACCGCCGGCACGCGCCCCTGGCCGCCGAACATGAAGCGGTTTTTCGCCGCCTGATTCACGATTTCATCCATGGCGCAGAGCGCGAAATCTATCACGCGCATCTCCACCACCGGCTTGAGGCCGGTCAGCGCCATGCCGACGGCAGCGCCCACGATGGTGGCTTCCGAAATCGGCGTGTCGATCACTCGCTCCGAACCGAAAGTCGCAAGCAAGCCGGCATATTGGCCGAAAATACCGCCCCGGCCCAAATCCTCGCCCAGCGCAACGATGGCGGCATCCGCGCGCATCATGTCGTTCAATGCCGCGGCGGCGGCGGCGGCATAGGTCATCACAGCCATTGCCCGGCTCCCACCGTCTGGATTTCGCTGAAGGCGGCTGCATCCTCGGGCCAGCTTGCGGCATCGGCGCTGGCGACCGCCGCCGCCACTTCCTCGCGCGCCGCCTGCATGATGGATTCCACATCGGCGGCATTGATGCCCAATTGCAGCAGCTTGCGCCCGGCCAGCACCAGAGGGTCATGCTCCAAGGCAGCCTCCAATTCCTTCGGGTCGCGATAGACCGCCGGGTCGACGGAGACATGGCCCTTGAAGCGATAAGTGCGCGCATGCAGCAAGGCAGGCCCCTTGCCTTGGCGAATATCGGCGATCAGCGCCCGCGCGGTCTCGCTCACCGCGCCGACATCGTTGCCATCCACCGTTTCCGCCGCCAGGCCATGCGCACGCGCACGCGCCGCCGCGCCATCGCCGGCAGACATCGCGCCGGTCTTGGTGGTGGCCGACCATTGATTGTCTTCGCAAACGAACAGCACCGGCAGCTTGAAGGCGGCGGCCCAGTTCAGGCTTTCGGCGAACGGGCCGCGATTGATCGCGCCATCGCCGAAGAACGTCACCGCGATGGCATCCACGCCGCGAATCTTGATCGACTGCGCCGCGCCCACGGCAATCGGAATGCCGGCCGCCACCACGCCGTTGGCGCCCAGCATGCCCACGGAAAAATCCGCGATATGCATCGAGCCGCCGCGTCCGCCGCAAAAGCCCGTGGCCTTGCCGAACAGCTCATGCATCATGCCGGCCAAATCGGCCCCCTTGGCCAGGGTGTGGCCATGGCCGCGATGGGTTGAGGTCATGTAATCGGCCGGGCGCAGATGGGCGCAAACGCCCGCCGGCACCGCCTCCTGCCCAGTGGACAGATGCAACGGACCGCGCACATG
>JAYSEE010000070.1:5625-14321 GCA_041914045.1 Ferrovibrio sp.
AGCCGCCACGCCGCCCTTGCTGGCGATTTCGGCCGCGTCCTCGAAAGCGCGGATGCGGCACATCATGGCATAAAGCGCACGCAGATGCGCCAAAGGTATGTTGGAGAGACTCACGGGCTTCCCGGCATTATGATCGTTCGAAAGGCGGGCAGGCTAGACCATCGTAGGTATACGAATCAATCGCCGGAAAGCGCCATATCGGCATTTTTCAGCTTTTCAGGATTTCCCCGCTGATGATCATTTTGCGCACTTCGGTGGTGCCAGCACCGATCTCAAGCAGCTTAGTGGCGCGGAACAGCCGATTGATCTCAGCCTCCCAGATATAGCCGCTGCCGCCATGCACCTGCACCGCATGATCCAGCACGCGATTCATGGTGTCGGCGGCATACATCACCGAGGCAGCCGTAAGGGCATGGATATTGCCGCGTCCGCCGCCGCCCACTTCCAGCGCGTTGGCATCCATCAGCACCTTGTAGGTGAAGCTGCGCATCGTCTCGATCATCACATACATCTCGGCGACGCGAGACTGGATCATCTGAAAATCCGCGATCGGCCGGCCGAATTGCTTGCGCGTGCGGGCATAGTCGATGGTGAGTTCCAGCGCGCGCTCGCAGATGCCGAGGCAGATCGGCGCGATCATGGCG
Organism: Ferrovibrio sp.; assembly: GCA_041914045.1. Lineage (GTDB taxonomy): Bacteria > Pseudomonadota > Alphaproteobacteria > Ferrovibrionales > Ferrovibrionaceae > Ferrovibrio. The sequence goes on from JAYSEE010000070.1 coordinate 6,270, forward strand.
CGTTCCAGATCCAGACCGCTCATCACCACCGACACGCCGCGATTTTCCCCGCCCACCATATTAGCCGCCGGCACGCGGCAATCGTCGAATACCAGCTCGGCGGTCTGGCTGCCGCGAAAACCCATCTTCACCAGCTTCTGCGCAACCCGGAAGCCGGGGAAATCCTTTTCCACGATGAAGGCGGAAATGCCCTTGGCCGACAGGTCAGGCGAAGTCTTGGCATAAACCAGCAGCACATCCGCCACCGGGCCGTTGGTAATGTAAATCTTGCCGCCATTCAGCAGATAATGATCGCCATCGCGCCGCGCCGTGGTGCGCATGGAGCCCAAGGCATCCGAGCCGGCGCCGGGTTCGGTCAGCCCCAGCGCGCCGGTCTTGCTGCCGTCGCACAGGCCGGGCAGATATTTCGCGCGCAATTCATCATCGGCATTGCGATAGATATTGTTCAGGCAAAGATTCTCATGCGCCACCCAGCTCAGCGCCAAAGCATGGTTCCAGCGCGAGAAAGCCTGCAGGATCAAACCGCTGGTAAAAAGATCGGCGCCCACGCCGCCGTATTTCGGATCCACCGTGATGCCGAAATAACCCGCCTTGCCCAGTTTGGGGAAGATATCCTGCGGCCACCATTCCTCGTTATCCATGCGCTGCGACAATGGATAAAGTTCGTTGCGGGCGAAACGGTCGGCGACATCAAGCGCACTTTGCTGTTCGTCGGTGAGGCTGAATTGCATGGCGTTTCTTTCCCTTTTTTAGTTTCCGGTGAAATGCGGCGCGCGCTTTTCCTGAAAAGCCCGCATGCCTTCCTTGGCATCCTCGGTGCGCGCCATCATCGGCAGCATCAATTGCGCATATTCCAGCGCCTGCACCATCGCCATATCGCGCATGGCATGGAAGCCCTGCTTGCCCAGGCGGATGGCGCTCGGCGAGCGTTGCGCCAGCATGGCGGCGAATTCATCCACCCGCGCATCCAGCCGATCCGCCGGCACGGCCTCGTTGATGATCCCCCACTCCACCGCGCGTGCCGCGCTGATGAATTCGCCGGTCATGCACATTTCCATGAAGCGCCGCAGCGGCATCACCCGCAGCATGTAGGGCATGATCATCATGGGAAACAGGCCGATCTTGCTTTCCGGCACGCCGAAGCTGGCGGTATCGGCGGCAATCGCGATATCGCAGGCGCAAAGCAGGCCGAAACCGCCGGCCAGGGCATGGCCGTTGACCCGCGCGACAATCGGCAGGTCGCATTGCTCCATCAGCTTGAACAACTCCACCACCGGATTCTGCGGATGCGCGGGGTCCACCGTGAAGGGCGCGCCATCGGCAGCCGGAGCCAGATCGCCTCCGGCGCAAAACGCCTTGTCGCCGCTGCCGGTCAGCACGATCACCCGGATATCCGCATCCGCCTGGGCCGCACGGATGCCATCCATGATGCCCTGCACCACGCCGGCATTCAGCGCATTGCGGCGCTCAGGGCGGTTGATCGCGATCCGTTGTACAGTGCCGGACTTATTCACTAAAACCGACATACTCGCCTCCCTGATGCAGCCGCGCTGCCATTGATTTTCTCAAGCTGAACTTCAATCCCCGCTTCCGCCCGGTTTACAAATGAATTACATTCATTACATGGCTCGACCGAGAACCAAGAAACGCATCGTCAACCGCCTGCCGCGCGAGCGCCGCGAGGCCGATATCCTCGAGGCTGCGCAGCATGTCTTTCGCCTGCGCGGTTATGAAAACGCCTCGATCTCCGAGATCGCCGAACGGGCTGGCGTGGTGGAAGGCTCGATCTACCGCTACTTCCAGAATAAGCGCGACCTCGTGATCAAAGTGATCGAGCAATGGTATCTCGGCATGATCAGCGAGGATGAAGCCTGGCTGCCGGGCATCGAAGGCGCGCGCAACAAGCTGCGCCATGCCATCTGGCACCACCTGAATGCCATCCGTCAGGAGCCGGGCCTGAGCCGCCTGGTCTTCTCCGAATTCCGCCCCGATCCGGATTACCGGCAAACCACCATCTTCGCGCTGAACCGGCGCTACACATCGCGCGTCACCGATATCGTGCGCGAGGGCATGCAGAATGGCGAATTCCGGGCCGATGTCTCCCCCGCGTTGGTGCGCAACCTGATCTATGGCTGCATCGAGCATCACACCTGGGCCTTCCTGCGCGGTGAAGGCGACTTCAACGTGGAACGCACGGCCGACGCCATCACCGATCTGCTCTGCCAGGGATTGCAGCCCCCGGTTTTGTCTGTGGCCATACCTGCTGCCTTACCGGCGGCGCGCAAGAAACGCCTCTAGAATTTTCTGGGTTTCCGCCGACCCTGCCAGTTGCGCCACGGATTCCGCTTCGGCTGCGAATTGCTGCTCCAGCGTATTGTCCGGGCTTACCGCCAGCAGGCTTTTCAAAGCCGCCAATGCACCCGCCGACATGGCGGCTAATCTGGCGATGCAGGCTTCCACCTCGGTCCGGAAGGCATCATCCGCGAATATGCGGGCCACGATGCCTAACCGCTGCGCGGTCTCGGCATCCATCACCGGATTGAGCGCCATGATCTCGAAAGCCCGGCGCGTACCCACCATGCGCGGCAAGGTGTAGGTCAACCCGCCATCGGGGGACAGGCCGGACGAGGAATAGGCGCTGCAAAAACGCGCCGATTGCGCCGCCAGAATCAAATCCGCCTGCAAAGCGAGGCTGAAGCCGCCGCCGGCCGCCAGGCCCTGCACAGCCGCCACCACCGGCAGCTTGCCGTGATGCAGACTGAGCAGGCCATCATGGAATAGGCCGGCCATGCGCCGCACATGCGGCGTGAGATCATCCCTATGCGCGATGAAATGGTCGATATCGCCGCCAACGCTGAAGAAATCGCCTTCGGCTTCGATCAGCACTACGCGCAAGGATGCATCCAACGCACAAGCCTTGGCGGCTTTGGCGAAATCCTCGCACCAGCCGATATCCACGGCATTGCGTGCCGCCGCAGCTGCCAGCGTGATGCGGCCGATGCCATGCGCGGATGTGAAACGAATGCGGCTCATGTTATCCTCCCTTACAGGCGCAGTACGCCATAGCCTGGTTGACCGAATGGCGCATTCAGCGCCGCCGAAATCGCGACGCCCAGCGCATTGCGGGTATCCACCGGATCGAGCAGGCCATCATCCCAGATTTCCGAAGTGGAGTGATAGGCGGAAAGCTGCGATTGATAGGCCTCCAGCGTATCGGCGCGCAGTTTTTCGATCTCGGCGGCATCCACCGCCGCGCCGGTGCGGCGCAGTTGCTGCAACTTCACATCCACCAAGGTATTCGCCGCCTGTTCGCCGCCCATCACGCCGATCTGGTGATTAGGCCAGGAAAACAGAAAACGGGAATCGAAGGCCCTGCCGCACATGCCGTAATTGCCGGCGCCGAAAGAGGCATGGCACATCACGGTGAATTTCGGCACATGGCTGCAAGCCTGCGCCATGATCATCTTGGCGCCGTCCTTGGTAATGCCGGCCGCTTCGTAATCCTGGCCCACCATGTAGCCGGTGATGTTTTGCAGGACCAGCATCGGCGTGTTGTTCTGATTGCATAGTTCGATGAAATGCGCGCCCTTCAAGGTGCTGTCGTTGAACAGCACGCCGTTATTGGCCAGGATGCCGATGCGCTGGCCCCAGATGCTGGCATAGCCGCAAACCAGCGTAGGCCCATATGCCGGCTGGTATTCATGGAAGCGGCTGCCATCCACCAGACGCGCAATCACCTCGCGCATATCGAAGCTTTTTTTGATGGCATCGGGAATGATGCCGTATAGCTCATCGGGATCGTAAAGCGGCGGGTCGGCGGGATCTCGGGCAATCATGGTCTTGGCTTGCGGAGACCATTGCGCCACGATCTCGCGGCCGATGACGATGGCTTCCTGCTCGCTGGCTGCGGGATAATCGCAGGTGCCGGAAACCGTGGTGTGCAATCTGGCGCCGCCGAGGTCGTCGGCAGAAACGATGGCCCCGGTTGCCGCCTTCACCAGCGGCGGACCCGCCAGGAAAACCGCGCCGGTGCCGCGCACGATCACGTTGTAGTCGCTCAAAGCCGGGATATACGCGCCGCCGGCCGTGCAATGGCCGAACACCAGGGCCAATTGCTGGATGCCGGCTTTGCTGAGCAGGGATTGATTGCGAAAAATCCGCCCCGCCATATGCTTGTCGGGAAAGACCTCGGATTGCATCTGCAAGAAGCCGCCGGCGGAATCGCAGAGATGGATCACCGGCAGTCGGTTCTCCAGCGCGATTTCCAGGCAGCGCACGATCTTCTTCACGGTGAGCGGATACCAGGCTCCGCCCTTCACCGTGGGATCATCGGCATGGATCATCACTTCGCGGCCAGCCACGATGCCGATGCCGGTGATGCAACTGGCCCCCGGCGATCCTCCCTCATAGGCCATGTTGGCCGCCAGGGTGGAAAGCTCCAGAAACGGCGTGCCGGGATCGAGCAACAGATCGAGGCGTTGGCGCGGCAGCAGCTTGCCATGGCCAGATAGCCGCTCGATATCGCGCGCCGGCCGCTCATGGCGCGCTGTCTGCTGGCGTTGCCGCAATTCCGCCGCCAGCACACGATTGGCGCTGTATCGCTGGCGGAAGTCTTCGTCGTTGGTGCGAATAGCCGACCGGATCACGCTCATGGCAACGCCCTCACTCCGCTTCGCCGGCGAAACTGACCAGCAAGACTCCGCGCTCGAAGCTGGCATTCTCGGCCACATGCAGGGCGGCGATGCGGCCCTGGCGCGATGCGGTCAATATCGTTTGCAATTTCATGCTTTCGATGGTCAGTAGTTTGTCGCCCGGCCCCACATCGCTGCCCGGCAAGGCATGCAAGGCCACCACTGTGCCCGGCATCTCGGCATACAGATCGCCGGAGCCCGCGTCGCCCGCGCCCTGTTCGGTGCGGATATCATGGCGATTCAGCACGAAACTGCGGCCATCAATGCGCAGATGCACCGCGTCGCCATCCACCCAGCGCCACCCCTGGATTTCGCGACCGCCCACCTGCAAACGAAAGCCGCCCTGCTGCGCCGGCAATTCGCTCAACCGTATCGCATGGCCGTTCACCGCCAGGGCCAGTTCAGGCCGCCGCGCCAACACGGCAATATCGCATATCGCGCCATCGAGATCGAAACGCATGGTCTAGTTTCTCCAATAGCCGATGCTGGCATAAGGTTCGGGCGTATCGAGCAGCAGCCGACGGGTTTCCATCTGCCCCAGCGCCGCAGCAGCAGCGAAAACCGCAAGCTCATCGGCCGCCAATACCGGCGCTTGCAAGCTCTCGGCTTGTTCGGCCAGAAAACCGGTATGCAGTCTGCCGGCGGCGAATTCGGCATGCGCCAGGATGCGCGCCAGGTAATCGCTGTTGTTGGCCACGCCCAGCAAGGCCATATCCAACAAGCCCTGGCGCAACCTGGCCGCCGCCTCATTGCGATGCGCACCATGGGCAATCACTTTCGCCAGCATGGAATCGAAGGCCGGCGTAATCATCTGGCCCTCGCGGATGCCGCCATCGAAACGCAAGCCGAGACCTACAGGCAGGCGCAGCAGGCCCACCTTGCCGATGGCCGGGCGAAAATCGCGCTCCGGCTCCTCCGCGCAAAGCCGCACCTCGATGGCATGGCCCTGGCGGCGCACATCGCCTTGAGCGAAAGGCAACCGGCCGCTTTCGGCGATGCGGATCTGGCATTCCACCAGGTCGACGCCATAAACCATTTCAGTGACCGGATGTTCGACCTGCAGCCGCGTATTCATTTCCAGGAAATAGAAAGCGCCATCGGGCGCCAGAATGAATTCAACCGTGCCGGCATTGCGATAGCGCGCGGCGGCGGCCAGCTTGCGCCCGGCCTCGCAGATTGCATTGCGCAAATCTTCCGGCAGATTGGGAGCCGGCGCTTCCTCGACGATCTTCTGATAGCGCCGCTGCAACGAACATTCGCGCTCGCCCAGATGCAGCACATTGCCTTGCCCATCGCCCAGCACCTGCACCTCGATATGGCGGGGCCGCTCTATCAACCGCTCGGCATAGATCCGGCCATCGCCGAAATAGCGTTGCGCCTCGCTGCGCGCCGTGCCGGCAGCCTCCGCCAACTCAGCCGCATTGCGCACGACCTTCATGCCCTTGCCGCCGCCGCCAGCCGAAGCCTTGATCAACAACGGATAGCCCAGCGCCTTAGCCGCTTCGGCCAACGCGGACGCATCCGCCCCGATCTCGATGCTGGGCGCCACCGGCACGCCTTCGGCGCGGGCGAAATCGCGCGAACGGATTTTATCGCCCATCAGATGCATGCTTTCGGCATCGGGCCCGATGAAAGCAATGCCGGCCTCATTCAGCGCCGCCACGAAACCGGCATTCTCCGACAGGAAGCCATAGCCCGGATGCACGGCATCCGCGCCATGCGCCTTGCAGATCGCCACGATCTGCGCCGTGTCGAGATAAGCCGCCGTCGGCACAGCGCCCTGCAACGGTACGGCGAGATCGGCCATGGCCACATGCGGCGCGGCGCGATCTTCATGATGATAGATGGCTATGCTGCGGATATTCAGCCGCTGCAATGTGCGGATCACCCGGCAGGCGATTTCGCCGCGATTGGCGACCAGAACCGTGCGAAAGGCATTCATGGCCGTTCATCCGCGTGCAAATGAATTTTATTCATTAAGTGGCGGCTCCGCTGCTCTTGCATCGCACCTCTCCCGCTCAGGCCAGCCAACGCTTGCGGCGGCGATAATGCTTCACGGCGTGGTAATCCACCTTATGCGCGCCGCCCAGATAGGCCGCCTGCACATCCGGGTTGGCTTTCAGCACATCCACCGGCCCGTTCATCACCACGCGGCCGTTTTCGATCAGATAGGCGGATTGCGCCACATCGAGGGCGGCGGCGGCATTCTGCTCGACCAGCAGAACGGCCACCTTCTTCTCTTCGTTGATGCGGCGCACGATGTCGAAAATCTCGTCCACCAGATATGGCGCAAGCCCCAGGCTGGGTTCATCCAGCATGATCAGCTTCGGCTCGGTCATCAGCGCGCGGGCAATCGCCAGCATCTGCTGTTCGCCGCCCGAGAGATAGCCGGCCTTGGCCTTGGCGCGCTGAGCCAGCCGGGGAAACAACGCAAACATCTGCTCCATCAGATCGCTCACATGGCCGCGATCGTTATGCATCGAGGTGGCGGCGATCAGATTTTCCGCCGGCGTGAGATGGCCGAACACCCTGCGGCCTTCAAGGCAATGCACGATGCCGGCACGCACCCGCTCGGGCGGGTCGAGCTTGAGGATATCGCGGCCCTCGAATGTCACATCGCCGCGCGTGACCGAACCGCGTTCCGGCTTGAGCAGACCGCTTACGGTTTTCAGCACCGTGCTCTTGCCCGCGCCATTGGCGCCGAGCAAGGCCACCAGCCCGCCTTCCGGCACGGCGATGGACACGCCCTTCACGGCCAGGAAAACCTGGTCGTAAACCACCTCGATATTGTTCAGCTCAAGCAGCGCCATGCTCGCCTACAAGATGAGAGTGAACCGGCGCGGCAGCAAACCGCCGCGCCGGACAATGGTTGTTTGCCGGCGTTACTTTCCGGACTTGGCGAATTCGGATGAGTATTTCTTCACCTCCGTCCAAACCACATCCTGGTTGGCCGAATACCAATCCGTCACCGGATTGAACTTCTTGCCATCCCAACGCGAGATGCGGCCCTTGCCGCCGCCTTGATGGTCGGCCTGCGTGATGGTGGTGGCCGGGATCATGCCATCGGCGGTGAAATCCTTGATGCCATGCAGACCGGCATTCAGCCACGGGCCGCTGATCGGACCGTTCGGCGCGATTTCGAAAGCCTTGCGCACGCCTTCCAGGATCAGCGCGGTGATCATCACGCCGTAGCTGTAATAAACCGTGCCCACCTTGTTTTCCGGACCCGCGCCCTTGCCGGCCTTCACCACGGTATCGAGGATCGCCTGGATCGGCTTGGCATCGCGGCCCAGCACGCAAGGATCAATCTTCAGCACGCCCTTGGCCTGTTCGCGGCCTACCACATCCATATCGGATTCCG
>JAYSEE010000071.1:0-8949 GCA_041914045.1 Ferrovibrio sp.
GCCGGCGACATCGTGCGCGGCGCGTCGCTGGTGGTGTGGGCGGTGCGCGACGGCCGCGAGGCCGCCGACTCGATCCACCGTTACATTCAGGCCAAGGCGCAAACCGCCCAGGCCGCCGAGTAAGCAGAGGGAGCAAGCCATGACCGATCAATACGCCTCCCGCTATCGAGCCGAAGCCGCCAAGCTGGCGGTCGAGGGCATGTACGATCCCACCGACGAGCGCGATGCCTGCGGCGTCGGCATGGTCTGTTCGCTGGACGGCCAGCCGCGCCGCGACGTGGTGGTGGCCGGCATCAAGGCGCTGAAGGCGGTGTGGCATCGCGGCGCGGTGGATGCCGATGGCAAGACCGGCGACGGCGCCGGCATCCATGTGCAGATCCCGCAGGATTTCTTCCGCGAGCATGTGCGCCGCACCGGCTTCGAGCCGGGCGAGGGCAAGCTGGGTCTGGGCATGGTGTTCCTGCCCAAGACCGATCTGGCGGCGCAGGAAACCTGCCGCACCATCGTGGAAACCGCCATTCTGGATTTCGGCCATGGCATCTATGGCTGGCGCCAGGTGCCGGTGGACGCCACCATCATCGGCGAAAAGGCCAATGCCACGCGGCCGGAAATCGAGCAGGTGCTGATCGAGAACCGCCTGGGCCATGACGACGCCACCTTCGAGCGCGAGTTGTTCCTGATCCGCCGCCGCATCGAAAAGGCGGTGCTGGCCGCGCATATCACCGAGTTCTACATCTGCTCGATGAGCTGCCGCAGCGTGATCTACAAGGGCATGTTCCTGGCCGAACAGCTCGACAATTTCTATCCCGACCTGAAGGACGAGCGTTTCGTCTCGATGTTCGCGATCTATCACCAGCGCTATTCCACCAATACGTTTCCGACCTGGAAGCTGGCGCAGCCCTTCCGCATGCTCGCCCATAACGGCGAGATCAACACCGTGCGCGGCAACGTCAACTGGATGAAGAGCCACGAGATCAAGATGTCGGCCGAGGCCTTCGGCGAATATTCCGACGACATCAAGCCCATCGTGCAATCCGGCTCGTCGGATTCGGCGGCGCTGGATGCGGTGTTCGAAGTGCTGGTGCGCGCCGGCCGCACCGCGCCGATGGTGAAGACCCTGCTGATCCCGGAAAGCTGGTCGAACAAGCCGACCATGCCGCAGGCGCATCGCGATCTGTATTCCTACGGCAATGCCGTGATGGAGCCGTGGGATGGCCCGGCCGCGCTCTGCGCCACCGATGGCCGCTGGTGCGTGGCGGGCCTGGACCGCAACGGCCTGCGTCCGCTGCGCTACACCATCACCACCGACAAGCTGCTGGTGATCGGCTCGGAAGCCGGCATGGTGCCGGTGGCGGAAAGCCGCGTCGTCGCCAAGGGCCGCGTCGGTCCCGGCCAGATGCTGGCGGTCGATCTCAAGAAGGGCCGGCTGTTCAAGGATCGCGAGATCAAGGATCGCCTGGCCGCCGAACAGCCTTACGGCGAGTGGGTGAAGAACATCACCACGATCGAGAAGATCAAGGATGCGCCGGCCAGCGGCCCGGTCTTCACCCGCGATGCGCTGCGCCGCGCGCAATTGAGCGCCGGCCTGACGCTGGAAGATATGGAGCTGATCCTGCAGCCGATGGCGGAAGACGCCAAGGAGGCCGTGGGCAGCATGGGCGACGATACGCCCATCGCCGTGCTGAGCGAGCAATATCGCGGCCTGCATCATTTCTTCCGCCAGCAATTCAGCCAGGTGACCAATCCGCCCATCGACAGCTTGCGCGAAAAGCGGGTGATGAGCCTGCGCACCCGCATGGGCAACCTGACCAACGTGCTGGACGAGGATGCCCAGCAGGTGAAAATCCTGCTGCTGGAAAGCCCGGTGCTGAGCAATGCGGATCTGGCCCGCGTGCTGAAATACACCGAGGCCACCACCACGCGCATCGACATCACCTTTCCGGCCATCGCGCAGGCGCGCGGCGACCATGCCAACCTGCGCGATGCCGTCAAGCGCATCCGCACCGAGGCGGAGAATGCCGTGCGCGGCGGCGCCGGCCATCTGCTGCTGACCGACGAAGGCCAGAGCGCCGAACGCGCCGCGATCCCGACCATCCTCGCCGTCGGCGCGGTGCATAGCCATCTGGTGCGCCAAGGCCTGCGCACCTTCACCTCCATCACCGTGCGTTCGGCCGAATGCCTGGACGTGCATTTCTTCGCCGTGCTGATCGGCGTGGGCGCCACCACGGTGAACGCCTATCTGGCCGAAGCCAGCTTGGTGGACCGCGTCAATCGCGGCCTGCTCGGCAAGCTGAGCGCCGAGGAGGCCATCGGCCGCTTCAAGGAAGCGGTGGATGGCGGCCTGCTCAAGGTGATGAGCAAGATGGGCATCTCGGTGATCTCGTCCTATCGCGGCGGCTATAATTTCGAGGCGCTCGGCCTCAGCCGTTCGCTGGTGGCCGATCTGTTCCCCGGCATGCCCTCGCGCATTTCCGGCATCGGTTACGACGGCATTCAGAAGAAGGTTCTCGAACTCCACGAAAAGGCCTGGCGCGGCGACGTGCTGGCCCTGCCGGTGGGCGGCATCTACCGCTATCGGCGCGGCGGCGAGGCGCATGCCTGGGAAGCCAACCTGATCCACATGCTGCAAACGGCGGTGGCCACCGAGAATTACGCGCTGTTCAAGAAGTATACCTTGGGCCTGCGCGACCTGCCGCCGATCGCCCCGCGCGACCTGCTGGAATTGAAGCCGGCCGGCCCGAAGATTCCCATCGAGCAGGTGGAAAGCGTCACCGAAATCCGCAAGCGTTTCGTTTCCGCCGCCATGTCGCTCGGCGCGCTGTCGCCCGAGGCGCATGAAACGCTGACGATCGCGATGAACCGCATCGGCGCCAAGTCGGATTCCGGCGAAGGCGGCGAGGCGCCGGAAAACTTCAAGCCGCGCCCGAATGGCGACAACGCCAATTCGGCGATCAAGCAGATCGCGTCCGGCCGCTTCGGCGTCACCGCCGAATACCTGACCAATTGCCGCGAGCTGGAAATCAAGGTGGCCCAGGGCGCCAAGCCGGGCGAGGGCGGGCAATTGCCCGGCTTCAAGGTGACCGAGCTGATCGCCAAGCTGCGCCATGCCACCCCCGGCGTGACGCTGATCTCGCCGCCGCCGCATCACGACATCTATTCCATCGAAGATCTGGCGCAGTTGATCTACGACCTCAAGCAGATCAACCCGGAAGCCTATGTCTGCGTGAAGCTGGTTTCCGAAGCCGGCATCGGCACCATCGCCGCCGGCGTGGCCAAGGCCAAGGCGGATGTGATCATGGTGTCCGGCCATGTCGGCGGCACCGGCGCTTCGCCGCAGACCAGCGTGAAATACGCCGGCACCTCGTGGGAAATGGGCCTGTCGGAAGTGAATCAGGTGCTGACCCTGAACAAGCTGCGGCATCGCGTGAAGCTGCGCACCGATGGCGGCCTGAAGTCGGGCCGCGACATCGTGATCGCCGCCATGCTGGGCGCCGAGGAATACGGCGTGGGCACGGCGGCGCTGGTGGCGATGGGCTGCATCATGGTGCGGCAATGCCATTCCAACACCTGCCCGGTGGGCGTCTGCACCCAGGCCGATGCGCTGCGGCAGAAATTCACCGGCACGCCGGAAAAGGTGGTGAACCTGTTCAGCTTCATCGCCGAGGAAGTGCGCGAAGTGCTGGCCTCGCTCGGCGTGCGCAGCCTGAACGAGATCATCGGCCGCACCGATCTGCTCGCCCAGGTCAGCCGCGGCGGCCAGCATCTCGACGATCTCGACCTGAACCCGATCCTGGCTCAGGCCGATGCCGGCGGCTATGCGCGCTATTGCACCCAGCAGGGCCGCAACGAAGTGCCCGACACCCTGGACGCCCAGATGGTGAAGGATGCCGCGCCGGTCTTCGGCCATGGCGAGAAGATGCAGCTCGCCTACAATATCCAGAACACCCATCGCGCCATCGGCACGCGGCTGAGTTCGCATGTGGTGCGCAAGTTCGGCATGACCGGCCTCAAGCCCGGCCATATCAACGTGCGGCTTACCGGCTCGGCGGGCCAATCGCTCGGCGCTTTCGCCGTGCAGGGCATCAAGCTGGAAGTGTTCGGCGATGCCAACGACTATGTCGGCAAGGGCCTGTCGGGCGGCATGGTGGTGGTGCGGCCGGCGCCGTCTTCGCCGCTGGTCGGCCAGACCCAGGCCAACACCATCATCGGCAACACGGTTTTGTACGGCGCCACGGCGGGCAAGCTGTTCGCGGCGGGCCAGGCCGGCGAACGCTTCTGCGTGCGCAATTCCGGCGCGGTGGCCGTGGTGGAAGGCTGCGGCTCCAATGGCTGCGAATACATGACCGGCGGCCGCGTGGCGATCCTGGGCAGCGTGGGCGACAATTTCGCCGCCGGCATGACCGGCGGCATGGCCTTCGTCTACGATCCGGACAACACGCTGCCGATCTCGATCAACGACGAGAGCGTGGTGTATCAGCGCATCGCTTCGTCCTATTGGGACGGCGTGCTGCGCGGCATGATCGAGGAGCATGTGCGCGAAACCCAATCCGCCTATGCGGCGGAATTGTTCAGCGATTGGGAGAATACCCGCGGCAAGATCTGGCAGGTCTGCCCGAAGGAAATGATCTCCCGCCTGCAGCACCCGCTCTCCGACGCCCCGCAGGAAAAGCGGGCGTAACCGTCATCGTCGCCACCGGGCTCGTCCCGGTGGCCCATGCCTGACATCGCACGGATGCCGAAAGGCGGATGCCCGCCTGCGCGGGCATGACGCTGGCGTTTTAGCCCGGTATCCTTCCAGTGCCTTGCAGCCGGCGCGCGGCCACCCTACATGTGGGCTTCCTGCGAAGGGGTATGGATATGAGCGACGATAAAAGCTGGCATGGCACAACCATTCTGGCGGTGCGCAAGAATGGCCAGGTGGTGATTGCCGGCGATGGCCAGGTGAGCCTGGGCCAGACCGTGATCAAGGCCAATGCGCGCAAGGTGCGCCGGCTGGGCGATGGCAGCATCCTGGCCGGTTTCGCCGGCGCCACCGCCGATGCCTTCACCCTGTTCGAGCGGTTGGAGACCAAGCTGGAGCGCCATCCCGGGCAGCTTGCGCGGGCCTGCGTGGAGCTTGCCAAGGATTGGCGCACGGATCGCTATCTGCGCCGGCTGGAAGCCATGATGGCGGTGGCCGATGCCAGCGTGTCGCTGGTACTGACCGGCAATGGCGACGTGCTGGAGCCGGAAGACGGCCTGATCGGCATCGGCTCGGGCGGCAATTACGCGCTCGCCGCCGCCCGCGCGCTGATCGACCGCGACGACATGGATGCGGAAGCCATCGCGCGCCGCGCCATGGGCATCGCCGCCGATATCTGCGTTTATACCAATACGAATGTAACGCTTGAAAAGTTGAGTGGGGAGAAACTGTAATGGCCGATTTTTCGCCGCGCGAGATCGTGTCGGAACTCGACCGCTTCATCATCGGCCAGCATGACGCCAAGCGCGCTGTGGCCGTGGCGCTGCGCAACCGCTGGCGCCGGCAGCAATTGCCCGAGGCGTTGCGCGAGGATGTGCTGCCGAAGAATATCCTGATGATCGGCCCCACCGGCGTGGGCAAGACCGAAATCTCGCGCCGTCTGGCGCGGCTGGCCGGTGCGCCCTTCATCAAGGTGGAGGCCACCAAATTCACCGAAGTGGGCTATGTCGGCCGCGATGTGGAGCAGATCGTGCGCGACCTGCTGGAAGTCGGCATCGGCATGGTGCGCGAACGCAAGCGCAAGGACGTGACCGCGCGCGCCGAATTGGCCGCCGAGGAACGCCTGCTGGATGTGCTGGTGGGCGACAAGGCCAGCGCCGAGACGCGGCAGAAATTCCGCAAGATGCTGCGCGAGGGCGAACTCGATGCGCGCGAGATCGAGCTGGAGCTGGCCGATGGTCCCGGTGGTGGACTGGGCGGCGGCGGCGGCGGCATGCCGATGTTCGAGATTCCCGGCATGCCGGGCGGCCAGATGGGCGTGATGAATTTGCAGGACATGCTGGGCAAGGCTTTGGGCGGCCTGCGCCGCAAGCCGCGCAAGACCAATGTGGCCGACGCCCTGCGCGCGCTGACCAGCGAGGAGAGCGACAAGCTGGTGGATCAGGACGGCCTGGTGAAGGAAGCCATCGCTCAGGTGGAGCAGAACGGCATCGTGTTCATCGACGAGATCGACAAGATCTGCGCGCGCGGCGAATATCGCGGCGGCGGCGATGTGAGCCGCGAAGGCGTGCAGCGCGATCTGCTGCCGCTGATCGAAGGCACCATTGTCAGCACCAAGCATGGCCCGGTGAAGACCGACCATGTGCTGTTCATCGCCTCGGGCGCGTTCCATATCGCCAAGCCGTCCGACCTGCTGCCGGAATTGCAGGGCCGCCTGCCGATCCGCGTGGAGTTGAAAGGCCTGAGCAAGGACGACTTCAAACGCATCCTCACCGAGCCGGAAACCAGCCTGCTCAAGCAATACGTGGCCCTGCTGAATACCGAGCAGGTGACCCTGGATTTCACGCCCGACGGCATCGACGCGATTGCCGGCCTGGCGGCGGCGGTGAACGAGGGCGTGGAGAATATCGGCGCCCGCCGGCTGCACACGATTTTGGAGCGCGTGCTGGAGGAAATCAGCTTCAGCGCCAGCGACCATGGCGGCCAGACCCTGAAGATCGACGCCGCCTATGTGAATGCCCGGGTGGGCGATCTGGCGAAAAACACCGACCTCAGCAAATTCATTCTGTAGGCGGCGCAACCCGGTCGCGCCATCGTGATCGCAAGCGGGCTTGGCAAAATCGGCTGAAATACCCATATGCAAGGCATGGTGGAGTTCCTCTCCGCCCTGGCGGCGGCGCAGCCCCCCATTCGCGCCGCAGCCCGCTTTGATCGCGTCGCCCCCCGACGCGCGAAGCCAGCGCCCGGCCGGTCCATCCCCCCGATCCAGGACCGCCGGGCGCTTTTTTCTTGCGATACAGGCGCTTAGAGCCTAAATCCGGCCCATGAAAAGCTATTCCCGCGTCACTCTGGTGGCCGGCGACGGGCCGCTGGCCGCCGCCATCGCCAAAGCCCAGACCGCTCTGGGCGATGGCGTGCTGCTGGCCCGGCCGGAAGGCGATCCGGCCGGCGATGCCGCCCTGGCCGCCGAGCTGGGCTGCCGGTTCTGGCCGCGCGGCTACGGCGCCTGGGACAGCGCGGCCGGCGCGGTGGCCGAGGCGCGGACGGCCTTCGGCGGACTGGATGCGCTGGTGCATGCGCCCCTGCAATCGGCAGCGAAAGCCGGCACCAAGACTGGGGCCAAAACCGGGGCCAAGACCGGGGGCGGCATTCTTTCGGCCGAACCCTGGGCCGCCGAGGCGGCTCTGCGCGATCCGCTGTTCCAGGCCTATTACCTGGCCGCCGCCGCCGCGCCGGTTTTGCGCAAGGATGGCGCTTTGCTGTTCGTCGGCGATGCTTCGGGGATTTTCGGTGCGCCCGACGATGCGGCGCGGGCAGCGGCCAATGCCGGCCTGCGCGGCCTGATGCTGGCGGCGGCGCGCGAATTGGCCCCGCGCGGGCTGCGCGCCAATCTGCTGCTGCCGCTGCAAGGCGGCGCGCCGGAAGCAGCGGCCATGATCGCCGCCTGGCTTTGCGCCGCCGATGCCGAGGGGCCGAGCGGGCAGGTATTTCTCTGCCGCGACAATGCGCTTTGGCTGCTCGGCCAGGGCGGCATGGGCACCGGCGGCGAAACGCGGCGCATTGCGCGGCTGGACCGGCCCTGGGATATTGCGGCCCTGCGGCAGGCGACGCGGGACGCGTTTTCGCCGTATTATTTCCAGGCCGGGGTGGAAGCCAGCCATCTCGCCCAACCATAAAAGCCCGACCCGAGATTTAGATTTAGGAGGACCGACCGATGAACAGTCCCTTCATTGTCGAACCCAGCGTGCAGCAGGCCCGCCAGGCCTATTATCAGCGCATCGGCGGCAGCGCGCTGGCGCCGCTTTGGGAAGTGTTGAGCGCCCTGGTGATCAAGGAGCCGAAAAGCGCCTGCCAGGCGGCCCTGTGGCATTACGACGATGTGCGGCCCTTCGTGATGGAAGCCGGCGCGCTGATCACCGCGCGCGAGGCCGAGCGCCGCGTGCTGATCCTGGAAAATCCCGGCATGCCCGGGCAGTCGCGCATCACCACCTCGCTTTATGCCGGCTTGCAGCTGATCCTGCCCGGCGAAGTGGCGCCGTCGCATCGCCATGCGCAATCGGCCTTGCGTTTCGTGGTGGAGGGCTCGGGCGCCTATACTGCGGTGGATGGCGAGAAGACCATCATGGAGGAAGGCGATTTCATCATCACGCCATCCTGGACCTGGCATGACCATGGCAACGACAGCGACAAGCCGATGGTGTGGATGGACGGCCTCGATATTCCGCTGATCCAGGCATTGGATTGCTCGTTCCTGGAACGCTATCCGGAAGAGAGCCAACCGCTGAGCCGGCCCACCGGCGATGCATTGGCGCGCTATGGCAGCGGCCTGCTGCCGCTGGATTACGAAGCGCCGCGCCCGACCTCGCCGGTTTTCAACTATCCCTATCGCCGCACCCGCGAGGCGTTGGAAACCATGCGCCGCGCGCAGGAATGGGATCCGATCCATGGCCTGAAGGTGCAATACGTCAATCCCGTCACCGGCGATTACGCCATGCCGACCATCGCCACCTTCATGCAGCTTTTGCCCAAGGGTTTCGATGGCGACGGCTATCAATGCAGCGACGCCACGGTGTTCAGCGTGGTGGAGGGCGAGGGCCATAGCATGATCGGCGGCCAGCGTTTCGATTGGCGCAAGCGCGACATCTTCGTGATCCCGAGCTGGGTGAAGCACAGCCATCATGCGCCCAACGGCGATGCCGTGCTGTTCAGCTATTCCGACCGCGCGGTGCAGAAGAAGCTGGGCCTGTGGCGCGAAAGCCGGGGCAACC
>JAYSEE010000071.1:8959-14291 GCA_041914045.1 Ferrovibrio sp.
TCCCATCGTCGCCAATGATGATGACGAACCGGAAGACGAGGCTTTCGATCTTCCCGAGGAAGAATCGTTCGGCGAAGATTCGTCAGGCGAGGCCGAGGATATCGACGCGCTGCGCGCCATCGCGCGGCTGGCGCGATTGGCCGGCGGCATCGACTGGTTCGGCGCCTGCGGCCAGCCGTTGCGGAAAACCGATATCGACCTGCTCAACGCCTACAGCGCCGCGCTCGGCCTGTTCGATCCGCAGATCGACTTGCAGCCCGATTGGACCGCGCTGAGCGACAGCATTCGCGAAGCCGATTGGGATGCCGAAATCTGGCAGGCCGAGGAACAGGCCATGCAGGCGCTGATGCTCAGCCTGGCCGAACAGGATGTATCGGAACACGATCTGCTGGTGGCGCTGGAACATGCCGGCGTGAAAGCCACCGAAGCGGTGCGCGAAAAGCTGGAAGCGCTGCTGGATGCCGCCGGCATCGCCGATGACGATCTGCTGGAAGCCGGCATCCAGGCCGCCACGCAGGCCGCGCAACAGGCCGGCTTGGTGCTGGCGGCGCAAGCGCTGCTGGGCGACGACATGCTTGGCGAGCATCCCTTCGCGCTGAAATTCCGCCTGTTCGAGCGCGGCCATTGGCCGCTCGGCTTGGTCGGCGGCAGCTACCGGATTTTCTGATCCTCGCCGCGCTTCAATCCTGCCGAGCCTCAATCCTGCCGCGCTTCAATCCTGGCTGTGGATTTCCTTCTGCCGGCCATAGAGGAAAATCCCCACCACCGCGCCGCCGAGCACCAGGCTGAGCACCACGCCCAATATCATCGGCGTGATCGCCGCCGGATCGAGATCGTGTTCCATGCCGAACCAGAAGCGCCAGGCCATGAAGGCGGCGCCGAACAGCGCGCCCAGCAGGGCAAGCGTGATGGCGATGGCGAAGATGCGGTCGGCGCGCGAATGCATGGCTGTGTTCCCGGTTATTTACTAGCCATGACAATGCGCTTCGATGGCGCAAAAGCAACCGGGTGCGACACTTTGCCTATACCCGCCGATCCGCTACCATCGCGGCGCAATATGGGGAATGCGATGAGCGCGAAGAAATCCAAGAGCGATGCCGGCCTGCCGAAGCGGCCCGTCACGCTGGCGACCTGGAACATCAATTCGGTGCGGGCGCGGCGGGATCTGATGCATGGCTTTCTGCAGCAATATGCGCCGGATGTGCTTTGCCTGCAGGAAACCAAGGTGCGCGACAGCGAATTCCCGCATGACCTGTTCGAGCAGAACGGCTATGCGCATCGGCTGATCCAGGGCCAGCCGGGCTATAACGGCGTGGCGATCTTCGCGCGTTTTCCCATCGAACTGGCCGAGGCGCGCAAGCTGGCGGGGCGCGACGACAAGCGCCATATCGCCGCGCGTCTGCCCGATGGCACGGTGATCCACAATTTCTATGTGCCGGCCGGCGGCGACATTCCCGATCCGAAAAAGAACGACAAATTCCAGCATAAGCTGGATGTGCTGGCGGAAATGACGGCATGGTCGAAGGGGCTGGGCCGCAAGGGCAAGCGCCATGTGCTGGTGGGCGATCTCAACATCGCGCCGCTGGAAAGCGATGTCTGGTCGCATAAGCAATTGCTCGATGTGGTGAGCCATACGCCGATCGAGACCGAGGGCCTGCTGGCCTTGCAGAAGACCCATAACTGGCTGGACGCCATGCGGCATTTCATTGATCCGGGCGAGAAGCTGTTTAGCTGGTGGAGCTACCGCTCGCCGGATTGGGAAAAGGCCGATAAGGGCCGCCGGCTGGATCATGTCTGGCTCAGCCCCGATCTCGCCCCGGCGCTGAAAGGCTGCCAGGTGATCAAGGCGATGCGCGGCAAGGAAAAGGCTTCCGATCACGCCCCGGTGCTGGCGACGCTGGATTTGGCGGCGCGATCCGATTAGGCCTCGACGCGACGATCATTTCGCGTTACATAATGCGTAATGATCCGCTCTTTCGCCAATCGCGATGCCGAACGCCTCTGGCGGGGCGAGCCGGTGCGTGGCATGGCGGAGGAATTGCGGCGCCGCGCCTTGATGAAACTGCGCCAGCTCGATGCGGCCGGCAGCCTGAACGATCTGCGTATCCCGCCAGGCAACCGGCTGGAGGCCTTGCAAGGCGATCGGCGCGGCCAATACAGCATCCGCGTCGACCGCCAGTGGCGTGTATGTTTCCGCTGGCATGACGGCCATGCCGAGGCGGTGGAAATCGTGGATTATCATTGAGGTCCGACATGGCGAAACAGAGCATCAATGTCACGCCCGGCGATATCCTGCGCGAGGAATTCCTCGAACCCATGGGATTGAGCCAGGCGGAACTGGCGCGCGCGACGGGTTTAACCGGCGCCGCGATCTCCGAATTGGCGAATGGCAAACGCTCTGTCACCGCCGAGGCCGATCTGCGGCTTTGCCGCTATTTCGGCCTGACGGAAGGCTATTGGCTGCGGTTGCAGGCCGCGCATGACCTGATGGCCGCCAGGCAAAAGCTGAGCCGGGATCTGGCGCGGATCAAACCGCGCGCCGCTTGAGACCTGGGAACCGCCTGAAACTTGGACACCGCTTGAAACCTGGATTCGGCGCTGCAACGGAGTTAACCTGATTGGACTGCTTTCAATTCCATCACGGCCTGCGGGAGATTTTCATATGGGTTTGCAGCGGTTTCTGAATGTTCAGCGCATCGTCGTCTGCGCCGCCATGCTGGCTCTGGCCGGCTGCGCCAGCGGCAGCGGCGGCACTGTCGGCAAGGGCAAGGAAGTGACCATCGCCGCCGACGCCTTGAAGCCGGCCGCGCCGCAGCCAGCCGCAGCCAGCCTGAAGCCCGGCCTCGCCACGCTGTATTTCAGCGGCCGCTACGATCACATCAACGACATGCCGTCGCTGAACAAGCCGGCCGAGATGGCGAAGGGCCGGCCGGGCAAGCCGGTGGCGCCGATCGACGAAATGTCGGGCAGCGGCGTGATGTGGGAAAGCCAGGATTTCCAATTCTTCGGCGTGGTGTTCAGCGGCTTCATCAATTTCGACAAGCCCGGCACCTATCACATCACCACCAATTCCAACGACGGCATCCGCGTTTATATCGGCGGCAAGATGGTGCTCGACGATCCCTTCGTGCATGCCGATGCGATGGCCAATCCGGTGGCGCTGGATATCGTGCAGCCCGGCTATTATCCGATCACCATGCAGTATTTCCAGAAGCGCAACACCGCCACCCTGCAATTCTTCTGGCAGCGGCCGGACGGCAACAACATGGTCATCGTTCCGGCCGCGGCGCTGGCGCATCAGCCGAAGTAAGCCGGTTTATTTTCCCGACATCGCCGGCTGCTGTTCCTCGCTCATCCGCTGGAACAGCAGCTTGTCGATGCGGCGGCCATCCATATCGAGCACCTCGATGCGCCAGCCGCGCCAATGCACATGGTCGCCGGCCACCGGCAGACGCCCGAAACGGGCCAGCGCGAAGCCGGCCACGGTGTCGTAATCCTCGTCATCCGGCGGCTCCAGGCCCAGCGCTTCGCCCAGCAGATCGCGCGGCATCACGCCATCCACCAGCCAGGAACCGTCTTCGCGGCGCGTGAAATACGGCTGCGGCGCGCCGGCCGGCGAAGCCAGCTCGCCGACGATGCTTTGCAGCACATCGCTTGACGACGTGATGCCGCGCAGCACGCCGAATTCATCCACCACCAGCACCACGCCCATCGGGGCATGGCGCAGATGCTCCAACGCATCCAGCACATCGGCGCTGTCGGGCACCACCGGGGCGGGGCGCAGAAAGCCGGCCAGGCTGGTCGGTTTCTCCCCCCCGTCCAGCATGGCGTCCAGCACATCCTTGGCCACCACCACGCCCTCGGCATGGTCGATATTGCCATGGCCGGCGGGCAGGCTGGCATAGGGGCTGGCGCGCAGGCGTTCGAGCTGCTTTTCGATCGGCGCATCGAGATCGAGCCAATCGAGATCGGCGCGCGGCGTCATCACCGCGCGCACCGGGCGGTCGCCCAGCCGCATCACGGCGGCGATCATGGCGCGTTCGGCGGGTTCCACCACGCCGGCGCTTTCGGCTTCCGCCACCAGGGTCTTGATCTCTTCTTCCGTCACCCGCTCGGCGGATTCCTGCTGGCTGCCGAACAGCCGCAGGCAGAGCCTGGCGGAAAAATCCAGCAGCGACACCGCCGGCGCGGCCACGCGCGCCATCACCGACATCGGGCCGGCCACCAGCATCGCCATGCGTTCGGCATTGCGCAGCGCGATCTGCTTGGGCACCAATTCGCCGACGATCAGCGACAGATAGGTCACCGCCGTCACCACCAGGGCGAAGGCGATGCCATCGGCCCAGCTTTCGCTCAGGCTGGGAAAGGCGATTTGCAGGTAATCGCCGAAACGGTCGGCCAGCGTAGCGCCCGAGAAAGCGCCGGCGACCACCCCCACCAGGGTGATGCCGATCTGCACGGTGGAGAGGAAGCGGCCGGGATTCTCCGCCAGCCGCAGCGCCGTCGCCGCGCCGCGATGGCCGCGCGAGGCCAGCAATTGCAGCCGCGAGCGCCGCGCCGATACCACAGCCAGTTCGGACAGGGCGAGAAAGCCGTTCAGCAGGACAAGGCCGAAGATCAGGCCGATTTCAGCGGCTAGCGGCATGGCGCGGCCCGCGAAAACGGCAGCGGCTGCCGGCGCGCAGCCGGCGCTCTAGGAGAAGGATCGGGATCAGGCATGGCCGGGACTATATAAGAGCGCTTTCCCGGAGTCCAAGGTCCGGGGAATAATCAATTATT
This sequence comes from Ferrovibrio sp., assembly GCA_041914045.1. GTDB lineage: Bacteria > Pseudomonadota > Alphaproteobacteria > Ferrovibrionales > Ferrovibrionaceae > Ferrovibrio. Next base: position 13,739 of record JAYSEE010000071.1, read on the forward strand.
ATCAATAAATTACATGACGCGCGCGGCCAACGCCTCGATCTCGATCAGCCATTCCGGCTTCATCAGGCGATGCACGAACATCGCCGTGGAGGCCGGCCGATGGCTGCCCAGGAAACGCTCGCGGATGGTGCCCAGCGCCGTCCGCATCGGCGGGCTCATATCCACCGCCTGGGAATAATAGATCGTCACTTTGACCAGGTCGCAGGGCTCCATTTGGGCGGCCCGCAATATCCGCCCGATATTGGCCCACGACATTTGCGCCTGCTCCAGAATGCCGATGCCGGTGCGGCCAGCGGCATCCACGCCCACCTGACCGGAGATGCAGAGCAGCCGGGCGCCGGGCGGCACTTCCACCGCCTGGCTGTAGGGACCGGCAGCCGGGATCTTTGCCTCGGGCGGATTGTAGATGGCGTTCATGCTCCAAGCCTGACAAAATGTTGCGCCCGCCAGAGTTGCGCTGAAAATCACTCTTATGCAAGCTGGAAATCGCGATCTATCCTTTTGAAGGATATGGATATTATCCTTTCGAACGATATTCGGCCAGCCGTTTTGC
>JAYSEE010000072.1:0-14090 GCA_041914045.1 Ferrovibrio sp.
AAGCTGGTGACCAGCCATCTGCGCCTGGTGGCCAAGATCGCCATGGGCTATCGCGGCTATGGCCTGCCGGTGGGCGAGCTGATCGCCGAGGGCAATATCGGCATGATGCAGGCCGTGAAGCGCTTCGATCCCGATAAGGGCTTCCGCCTCTCCACCTATGCCATGTGGTGGATCCGCGCCTCGATCCAGGAATACATCCTGCGCTCCTGGTCGCTGGTGAAGATCGGCACGACCGCCGCGCAGAAGAAGCTGTTCTTCAACCTGCGCCGCATGCGCGGCCAGATGAAGGCGATTGATGGCGGCCAGCTGACGCCCGAGCAGGTGGAGAAGATCGCCAAGCAGCTCGATGTGTCGCGCGAGGAAGTGATCAGCATGGACCGTCGCCTGGCGGCGCCGGATTCCAGCCTGAACGCGCCTTTGCGCGGGGGCGAGGAGAATGAAAGCCAGTGGCAGGATTGGCTGGTGGATGAAACCCCCAGCCAGGAAACCCGCATGGCCGAGGGCCAGGAATTCCAGGCCCGCAACAGCCTGCTGCAACAGGCGATGGGCGCGCTGAACGAGCGTGAACGCGACATCCTGATTCAGCGCCGTCTGGTGGACGAACCCGCCACGCTGGAAGAACTCTCCGCGCGCTTCAACATCAGCCGCGAACGCGTGCGCCAGATCGAAGTGCGCGCTTTCGAGAAGGTTCAAAAGGCCGTGCGCGAAGCGGCCTTGCGCGACGGCATCGTGCCGGCGGAGTAAGTGGAATTACGATACCGGCTATTCCGCCCTTATCCATGCATCGTCACCACCGCACGTGTTGCGGTGGTCCATGGTTCAGCGCCTTTGCTGTGTCAGGCATGGGCCCTCGGAATAAATCCGAGGGTGACGAGTTGGATGGCATGAGGCAGCGAGAAATCGCTGCCATTGCAGGCAAAGGCCGTTCGGCCGCCGCGAAACCCGCTTAATCCTCGAAGGGGTCCTTCATCAGGATGGTGTCCTCGCGCTCGGGCGAAGTGGAGAGCAGGGCCACCGGGGCGCCGATCAACTCCTCGATGCGGCGGACGTATTTCACCGCCGTGGCCGGCAGGTCGACCCAGGAGCGCGCGCCCTTGGTGGTCTCGCTCCAGCCTTCCAGGGTTTCGTAGATCGGCTTGGCCGCCGCCTGATCGCCCATGCCGGCGGGGAAGTAATCCAGCTTTTTGCCGTTCACCTCGTAGCCGACGCAGATTTTCAGTTCCTTGAGGCCATCCAGCACATCGAGCTTGGTGAGCGCGATGCCATGGATGCCGTTCAGCTTCACGGTCTGGCGCACCAGCACGGCATCGAACCAGCCGCAGCGCCGCTTGCGCCCGGTGACCACGCCGAATTCATGGCCCTTCTCGCCCAGCCATTGGCCGATCTCGTCGGTGAGTTCGGTGGGGAACGGCCCCTCGCCCACGCGGGTGGTGTAAGCCTTCACGATGCCGAGGATATAGCCCAGCGAACCCGGGCCGAGGCCCGAACCGGCGGCGGCCGAACCCGCCATGGTGTTGGACGAGGTGACATAGGGATAGGTGCCGTGATCCACATCGAGCAGCGAGCCTTGCGCGCCTTCGAACAGGATGCGCTTGCCGGCGCGGCGGGCTTCGTCGAGGTCTTTCCACACCGGCGCGGCATAAGGCAGAATCTTCGGCGCGATTTCGGCCAGATCCTGCATCAGCGCGGCGCGATCCACCAGCGGCGCGCCAAGGCCTTTGCGCAGGGCATTGTGATGCGCCAGCAAGCCATCCACCTTGCGCGCCAGCGAAGCCGTATCGGCCAGGTCGCAAACGCGAATGGCGCGGCGGCCGATCTTGTCTTCATAGGCCGGGCCGATGCCGCGCCGCGTGGTGCCGATCTTCACGCCGTCCGACGAATCCTCGCGCAGACCGTCCAATTCGCGATGCAGCGGCAGGATCAACACGGCATTATCGGCCACGCGCAGATTGCCGTGATCGACGCTCACGCCCTGGCCGCGCAGCTTGTCGATCTCGGCGAACAACGCCCAGGGATCCACCACCACGCCATTGCCGATCACGGCCAGCTTGTTCTTGCGCACGATGCCCGAGGGCAGCAGCGACAGCTTGTAGACATTTTCGCCGATCACCAGGGTATGGCCGGCATTATGGCCGCCCTGGAAACGCACCACCACATCGGCGCGCAGGCTGAGCCAATCGACAATCTTGCCTTTGCCTTCGTCGCCCCACTGGGCGCCGACCACTACGACATTGCTCATCGCATTCCTCTAAAGCTTCATCGGACCGGACGAACCGCCCGGCCATCCCACCAACCGGTGCAGCCGGCGGCCTTCGCCGCCTTGGCCGCATCGCCTTCATCCTGCAAAGCCGCCCAGGTGGCATGGCCCTGGGCGCGCAATTCGGCGGCCTGCCGGCGCGGCGTGCCGAATGGCAGATACAGCATCTCCGGCGCGGGCCGGCCCGGCAGGCCGCGCATCACGCTATCCAGATAAAGCGTAAAGCCGGTGGCGGCTTCGCCCGCCGGCGTGACATATCTGCCGCCGCGCCCCAATTCGCCGCGCACATTGCGTGCGAACAGCGTGAAGCTGATGCCCATGTGATATTCGAAGCCGCGGAATTCGCCGGGATCCAGCGTCACCAGCAGATCGGGCGCGGCCTGCGCCACTTCCGTCACCAGCTTGTCGAGATCGGCCACGATGGCTGCCGCTTCGGCGGACAGCTTCAATGCCTTCAAGCCATCCAGCGCCGCCCGCGCCGGGCCGGCCAGTTGCAACAGCTTGAGCAATTGCTCCGCCGCCGGACCGGCTGTTGCCTTCAGTTCGGCGGCATCCTTGCGATCCAGCGCGCGCCGCGCCGCCTTGGCCTGGCGCGGCTCCAGCCCATGCGCGGCCATGATCGCCGGCGCCAGCAAAGGCTGAGTGATATCCAGCGAGAGATGCGGCACGCCCAAGGCGGCCACCGCCTCGGCGGCCAGCAAAGCCACTTCCACATCGGCGGCCAGCGCATCCGAGCCGATCAATTCCACGCCGGCCTGGGCGAATTGCCGCTCGGGCCGCAATTGCGTGCCGCGCACGCGCAAAACCTGGCCGGCATAGCAAAGCCGCAGCGGCCGCACGGCGGGCTTCAAACGCGAAGCCGCGATGCGCGCCACCTGCAAGGTGATATCGGTGCGCAAGCCCATCATGCGCTGCGACACCGGGTCCATCACGCGGAACATCTGCCCGGCCAGATCCTGGCCCGAACCGGCAAGCAGGGTTTCCTCGAATTCGATCAGCGGCGGCTTCACGCGGGCATAGCCCTGGCGCGTGAAGGCGGCGATCAGGCTTTCGCTGGCCTGGGCTTCCCATTCCGCACGCGGCGGCAGCACATCGCGCAAGCCGGCCGGCAGTAAGGCGTTCACTGCTTCGGTTTCGGCAAGCTCGGCCAGCTTGGTGCGGGTTTTGCTGGGCATCGGCTTATTTGTTGGTGAAGTTGGCTTTGCGCTTGGCGGCGAAGGCGGCCATGCCTTCCTTCTGATCGTCCATGGCGAAAGTGGAATGGAACACGCGGCGCTCGAAGCGGATGCCTTCGGCCAGCGTGGTTTCATAGGCGCGGTTGACCGATTCCTTCGCGATCATCACCGCCGGGCGCGACAATTCGGCGATACGGTCGGCGGCCTTGAAGGCTTCGTCGAGCAGCGCGTCTTTCGGCACCACACGGCTGACCAGGCCGGAGCGTTCGGCCTCGGCCGCATCCATCATGCGGCCGGTGAGGCACATTTCCATCGCCTTCGACTTGCCGACGAAACGGGTGAGCCGCTGGGTGCCGCCGGCGCCGGGAATAGTGCCGAGATTGATTTCCGGCTGGCCGAATTTCGCGGTGTCGGCGGCCAGGATGAAATCGCACATCATTGCCAATTCGCAGCCGCCGCCCAGGGCATAGCCGGCCACCGCCGCGATCACCGGCTTGCGGCAGCGCGTCACGCGCTCCCATTTCGCGGTGATGAAATCCTCCTTGAACACATCCATGTAGGATTTCGGCTGCATCTCCTTGATATCGGCGCCGGCGGCGAAGGCCTTTTCCGAACCGGTGATGATGGTGCAGCCGATGGCGTCGTCCGCCTCGATGACATCCAGCGCGGCGGTCAGCTCGTCCATCAGCTGCGCGTTCAGCGCATTCAGCGCCTGCGGACGGTTGAGCGTGATCAGGGCCACTTGGCCGCGCGTTTCCACCAGGATCGTTTCATATGCCATCGCAGTTTCCTCTTTTATCACTTGGCCGCGGGAGCGATCTCGAACCGCACCGTCAGCAGGCCGCCGCGGCTTTCCAGCGTCAGGGTCAGCGCCTCGCCCTCGCGGATGAAGCGGCTGGCCGAAGCCGCCTGCCAGCCCAGTTGCGGCAGGGTCTGGCCATAGAAGGCCAGCACCGCCTGACGGTCCAGCCGGCCGCGCGCGCTTTCCTGCGCCGCCGTTTCCACGATGCGGCCGCCGGGCTTGTCGAACACCGTGGCTTCATCGGTCTTTTCGCTCAAGCCCGGCATCAGCGGCACGTCGTCGGCCACCGATAGAAAGCCATCCGCTGAATATGCGGGCGCCTGTCCGACCAGGCCGAGCCCGGCCGCGACCATGAGAGCCAGCAGAAGCTTTCGGCCAGGCAGCGACATCGGCGGGACCATGCCAGTTTGAGGCCGGATTGGAAAGGCTTGGAGCGCGGTATCCTAGCGCTGGCAGGCGGCGCAGAAAAACGTCGAGCGGCCGGATTGCACGATCCTGCGCACCGGCCGCTTGCAGACCGGACAGGGCTGGCCTTCCCGGTCATAAACCCGGAAAGAGGCCTGAAAATAGCCCAATTCGCCATCGGATTGCACATAATCGCGCAAACTCGACCCGCCGGCGGCGATGGCCTCGCCCAGCACCTGCTTGATCATCGGCACCAGGCGTTCCAGCCGCTTGAGCGCGATGCCGCCGGCCAGCCTTTCGGGGTGGATGCCGGCCCGGAACAGGGCTTCCGACACATAGATATTGCCCAGCCCGGCCACCACATGCTGGTCCAGCAGAGCGGCCTTCATGGGGGTGCGCCGGCCTTTCAGGGCCGCCGCCAGCAAGGCCGGGGTGAAGGAATCGTCCAGCGGTTCGGGCCCCAGTCCGGCCAGCAATTTATGGCTGGCAAGCTCGGCCGGCTCGATCAGGTCCATGGCGCCGAAGCGGCGGGCGTCGTTGAACGTGACCGACCAGCCCTCGTCGGTGGTGAAAATCACATGGTCATGCTTGTCGATGGCGTTGGGCCAGCCGCCCGGCCGCAGCAGCATGCGGCCCGACATGCCGAGATGGATCAGCCAGACCAGATTGCCTTCCTTGGGGGGCCCGTTTTCCAGATACACCAGGATGTATTTCGCCCGTCTTTCCAGACTCAGCACCCGTTTGCCCTGGATGCGGGCGGCGAAATCGCGCGGCAGCGGCCAACGCAGATCGGGCCGGCGCGCCTCGATGCGGGCGATCCGGCGGCCTTCCATTTTCATCGCCAGGCCGCGGCGGGTGGTTTCCACTTCGGGCAATTCAGGCATCGGCCTGTCTATACCCCGGCGCGGCGCTTTCGGCTATCGTCGGCCCGCCATGGAACAGCCCAGCGACAACACCCATTTCGGTTTCACAACCGTGCCCGAGGCCGAGAAGGCCAAGCTGGTGCGCGGCGTATTCGAAAGCGTGGCGCCGCGCTACGATCTGATGAACGATCTGATGTCGGCGGGCGTGCACCGGCTGTGGAAAAACGCCATGGTGGATTGGCTGGCCCCGCGCGGCGCGATCCGCGTGCTGGACATGGCCGGCGGCACCGGCGACATTGCCTTCCGCATCCAGGACCGCGCGCCGCAGGCGCGGATTCTGGTGGCCGATATCAACGCCGCCATGCTGGGCCAGGGCCGCAGCCGCGCCATCGACCAGGCGCGGCTCGATCAGCGCCTGAACTGGGTCTGCATGGATGCGGAAAAGCTCTGCCTGCCCGATCGCAGCGTGGACGCCTATACCATCGCTTTCGGCATTCGCAATGTCACCCATATCGAGCGCGCGCTGGCCGAGGCTTTCCGCGTACTGAAGCCCGGCGGGCGTTTCCTCTGCCTGGAATTCTCTCATGTCGCCGACCCGGGTTTCGCCAAGCTGTATGATTTCTATTCCTTCCAGCTGCTGCCGAAACTCGGCGACTGGGTGGCGAAAGACGCGGACTCCTATCGCTATCTGGTGGAAAGCATCCGCCGCTTTCCCGATCAGGACAGTTTCAAAGGCATGATCGAAACCGCCGGCTTCGGCCGCGTCAGCTATCGCAACCTCTCCGGCGGCATCGCCGCCATGCATAGCGGCTGGCGCATCTGATGGCCGATGGGTTGCGGCATCTGGCGCGGGGCTTCGCCATCCTGCGCATCCTGGCCCGCCATGATGCGCTGCATATGGATGAACGCCTGCCCTTGCCGGCGGGCGCGAAATTCGGCCTTGCCGCGATCAATCTGCTGTTCGGCAAAAGCCGGCCCGATCTGCGGCGCGGCGAAAAGCTGGCCGGGGCGTTGACCGAACTCGGCCCCGCCTTCATCAAATTGGGCCAGGTGCTGAGCGTGCGGCCCGATCTGGTGGGCGAAGATTTGGCGAATGATCTCGGCCAGCTGCGCGACCGGCTGCCGCCCTTTGCTTGGAGCGAGGCGAAAGCCTTGCTGGAAGCCGAACTCGGCAGCGATATCGAGCATCTTTATGTCGGCTTCGAGCCGGAAGCCGTGGCGGCGGCCAGCGTGGCGCAGGTGCATTTCGCCGAAACCCCGGCGGGCGATCCGCTGGCGGTGAAATTGCTGCGGCCCGGCGTGGAAGCGGCCTTCGCCCGCGATCTGGCGCTGTTCGCCTGGACCGCCGATCTCGCCGAAAAGCATATTCCCGGCATGGCGCGGCTGCGGCCCGGCGATGTGGCGCGGCTGGTGGCCGATCAAGTGGCGGTCGAACTCGATCTGCGGCTTGAGGCGGCGGCTGCCTCGGAGCTTGCCGAGAATTTTCAGGACGATCCCGATCTGCTGGTGCCGCGCGTGGATTGGAGCCGCACGGCTCGCCGCGTGCTGAGTCTGCAACGCATCGACGGCATCCGCATCGAAGATCGCGACGCCCTGCTGGCGGCCGGCCATGATCTGCCGGCGCTGGCGCAGCGCGTGATCCATGTGTTTCTGCGCCAGTCTTTGCGCGACGGCTATTTCCACGCCGACATGCATCACGGCAACCTGTTCGTGCTGCAAGATGGCCGGCTGGGCCTGGTGGATTTCGGCATCATGGGGCGGCTATCGCTGAAGGATCGGCGCTTCATGGCCGAGATGCTGGGCGCGTTTCTATCCGGCGACTGGCGCAAGGCCGCGCAGGTGCATTTCGATGCCGGCTATGTGCCGGCGGACCGCGACGTGAACCTGTTCGCGCAGGCCTGCCGCTCCATCGGCGAACCGATCCGCGACAAGCCGGTGACGGAAATCTCCATCGGCCGCTTGCTGGCGCAGTTGTTCCAGATCACCGAAACTTTCGGCATGCCGACCCAGCCGCATCTGCTGCTTTTGCAAAAGACCATGGTGACGGTGGAAGGCGTAGCGCGCAGCCTGGACCCGCAGGTGAATTTCTGGGATGCGGCAAGGCCGGAAGTGGAAGGCTGGGCGCGCGACAATCTCGGCCCGGAAGCGCATATCCGCGAGGCCGCGCAGGAAGCGTTGGGCATGCTGCGCCGTCTGCCGAAGCTGCTGCGCGGACTTGAAGACCGGCTGAGCAATCCTGCTCCGATATCCGAGCCAGCGCAGGAACCGATTTCAGCAACGCCGGGGCAGAAGGCGATTCCCTGGCTGCTCGGCCTGATCGCGGCTTTGCTTGCCGCCGGCCTGTTTTTCGACTGAAGCTTCCCCGGCCTTGAAATATCGACCGGCCGAACGGCCGGATGGCCGAATCGCGCCATTCATCGAAACAATAAAGCGAGGCAAAAAAGAAAAGGGGCAGGTTGCCCTGCCCCTTTCCGAAACCGATCCGGTTGGATCAATTAGAACGTCACGCCGATACCCAGCACACCGAAGGTCTGCTTGGTGTCCACGGCAGCGCCGGGCTGATCGTTGTCGACGCGGCCGGCGCCGATGAAGGTCAGCACGCCCGGGCCGAGCTGGTAGGTCAGACCAGCGGTCATGATGTCATACTCGGTCTTGGCCAGAGTGACCGGAGCCTTGTCGTTGCGGGAGTAGTATTCCGCACCCACGCCGATCGAGCCGGTCTTGGCGCCATCGGTCAGGTAACGAACGCCCACCGAGTAGCCCTTGCGCTCCTTGATGGCAGCCGATTCCACGTCTTCACGGGTGTAGCCGCCGCCGATGGTGATGGACGAACCGCCGCCCACATCGATCGCGAACTGCGCACCAGCCTGCCAACCATCGACATCCTTGTCGCGGCCAGCGCCGATGATGCCTTCCTGATGGCCCATCATCTTCGAAGCGTAGAGGTTCACGCCCACATCGCCGAAGGTCTCGACGTAGTTGGCAGCGAAAGTCCACTGCTGGGAGATCTGGTTGCCGGTCAGGCCGGTCAGCGAACCGATGGTGTTGCCGAAGCCACCACCGCAGGACTTGCCGGTGCCGGCGCTGACGGAAGCGGCGGCATTGCCGGCGGCCTGCGAGAAGTCTTCGCAGCCATCCGGAACATACGACAGACCGATCTGCAGACCCTTACCGGCCTTCGAACCGAAATAACGGTCGTTGGCGGTGTACAGGTTGATACCTTCGGCGTCGTGGTTGCTGTTCGCATACCACATCAGCGGAGTGACGGCGGCAGCGGAGTATTCCGAATGCACGGTCGTGCTGTGGCCCGGCAGAGCGTTCGGAGCGAAATACAGCATCTTGCCCGACACGCGGTCGGTGGAGCCGATTTCGGCGGTGCCGATGTCGGAGCGGCTCAGGATGAGGTAACGCTCGTCGATCTGGTCGGTGTAGGTGGCGGCTTCCAGCTCAACGCGGCCGGAGATCACCAGGCCGTTATCCAGCACGGAGCGCATGTTGAACCAGATTTCCGCGTCGGAGGCGAAGCTCTGGGTGGCTTGATCCTGCTGGGCCACCTTATCGCGGTCCTGGACCTTGTAGAACTGGGTGAAGTAGCCGCCGACGGTAATGGCCGGGGCGGAGGCCTTCACTTGAGCGAACGAGGCGTCGGCGAGCATGAAGCCCGCAGCGGCCACGAGCGCCGATTGCAGAAGCAGCGTCTTCTTCATTTGGTTAATTCCTCTCCCACCGGGTTAATGGTGTTCAGTTTCCCACAAATGGCCAATCGACCCGTGGTGGGCCAACTGATCTCGGGCATGAAGCCATTTGGAGGGGCCGGGTGTCAACCGAAGCCGCATTCGCGGTGATGCTTTTCCAGGCGGTGTTGCAAGCAAGCCACAGATTGTGACGACGAATCGTGCGCGGACCGCAAGGCACGGATAGATTGAAGAAATTCTTAACCGGCCAAGTCCGGCAAACATGACAGGATGGGCCCATCATGGCAAGCTGGCGGCGGGAATCGACACAATGGCAGCCAACCCGGACAAACTTTGGAAGGACGCCCAGCGCGCGAAGGCGCGGGCGGATTGGCCGTCCGCCATTAAAATATTGAATTTAATTATAAAATTAACGCCGAAAGACCCCAAGCCGCGGCACCTTCTGGGCATTTGCCAGCGCAATGCCGGCAATCCGCAGGCCGCTGCCGGCAGCTTGGAAGCCGCATTGGCCCTGGCGCCCGGCGATCCTGGCCTGAATTTCGATGCCGCCATGCTGGCGCGGGAGACCGGACAGGCCGAAAAAGCCCTGGCCTTATTGCAAAACACAATCAAAGCGGGAAATTCTTTAAGCAACGCCGCAAGTATAGAACGCGCCCGCCTGCTGATGAGCCTTGGCCGCAACCGCGAGGCCGCCGAAGGTTTGGACGAATTGCTGGCCAAACCTGGATTAATCATGGCTGATTCGGCCGAGGCCGCCGTGCTGCGCGCCTTATTGGCGCTAGGCGCAGGCGATCTGCCGCGCGGCTGGCAACTCTATGGCCAACGCTTCCGCGCCCCGGCCAGCATGGCCAACCTGGCCCGGCATGATTTCGGCCTGCCGCCGTTTCAGGGGCAAATCCCCGGAACGGAGAAAATCTGGATCTGGCCCGAACAAGGCGTCGGCGATGAAATCCTGTTCGCTTCGGTGCTGGCGGATGCCCGCAAGGCCGGCTGGCGGATCAAGCTGGGCTGTTATCGCCGCAATCTGGCGCTGTTCCGGCGCAGCTTTCCCGACCTTGAAATCGCGGCCGTGGAAGGTTTAGCGGCTGCCGACCTGTCCGATTGCGGTCGGCAGATGCCGCTGGCCGATCTGGTGGCGCGGCTGCGGCCCGATCTCGCCGCCTTCGGCGCGCCGCTTGCCTATCTGCGGCCCGATGCGGAGGCAGTTGCGGCGATCCGCGCCCGCTATGATGCCGCCTGGCCCGGCAAGCGGCGCATCGGGATTTCCTGGCGCAGCAGCAGCGCCGGGCCGAAGCAGAAAAAAGCCGTTGAGCTTGCCGCGCTGGCGCGCGCCCTGGCCCACACCCTGGCCGCGCCCGATCGCGTTTTGGTTGATCTGCAATATGGCGACACCGCCGCCGAGCGCGCGGCATTGCTGCGCGATCACGGCATCGCATTATATCGCGACCCGGCCATTGATCCGCTGGGCGACAGCGATCCGGTGGCGGCGCAGATGGCCGCGCTGGATGCGGTGATTACGATCTCCAACACCGCCGCGCATATCGCCGGCGCCATCGGCGCGCCGGGGCTGGTGCTGCTGCCCGCCGATGATGGCTTGCTGTGGTATTGGCTGCGCGAGGGAGAAACATCCCTATGGTATCCGCGCCTGCGCCTGCTGCGGCAGCAGAGTCCCGGCGACTGGTCGCCGGTTCTGGCGGCGCTGCCGGAAAAGCTGCGCGCGCTGATTGCCTAAACAGGCTTATCGCTTGATCAGACGATAGGCGCGGCCCGGCTCGATCACGCCGCGCTCCACCCGCAAGGGCTCGTCATGGGTGGCGGCGATCTCGTAGCCATGGGTTTCGGCCAGGCCGCGGATATAGGCATCCGATTGCCGGAACCGTCCGGTGGGCATCAAGCGCACCGGCTTGTCATCCTCGCCCAGTTCGATGGTGAACAGCAATTCGTGGCGCGGCGTCATGGTGCGGGCGCAATTGGCGAAAATGCCCTCCAGCCGACCGATATAGATGAACACATCGGTGGACAGCAGCACATCGTAGGCGCAGGGCGGCCGCGCCAGAAACGGATGCACCTCGGCCTTGTAGAGATGGTCGTAGCCGCGCCTTGCCGAAAGCCGCAGCATATTCGGCGCCAGATCCATGCCGTCCAGCCGGCTGGCATAGCGGCGGAACAGCGGCGCATTGCGGCCGGTGCCGCAGCCGATATCCAGGATAGCGCGGGTCGGCTTGGCTTCCCAGGCGGCATCGGCCAGCAGCGCGATCATCTCCGGTCCGCGATAGCCCAGCGCCTCCAGATGGCTGTCGAAACTCTCGGCATGGCCATCGAACACCCAGAGCAGATAATCGTCCGGCGCGCGGTCGGGCACGTCGCCATCGGCCAGCATGTCCACCATATGCTTGATGGCGCCCGATTGCGGCAGCAGGGCATGGGCCTGGCGGAAACAGCGCAGCGCCTCGCCGCGATTGCCGGCCTCGAGTTCGCATTGGCCGAGGCCCAGCCAGGCCTGCGGCGTGGCTCCCTGCTTCAGAATATCGCGGTAAATTGCCGCTGCCTGGGCATGTTGGCCGGAGGTTTGCGCCTCCCAGGCTTGGCGGAACAGGGCATCGAGGCTGGTCATCGCCTTCCCATAACGCTTTTATCGGGTCGCTGACAATAATTCAGGGACAATAATCAGGCCCGGCATGGGGCCAGGCAATCAGAGCTGGGCCAAGCCCGGCAATTGGCTTGGCGCCGGGAAATCTGGTATACCCTGCCCGCCCCGCCATGCCCGCGCGCTATGCCCGCGCGCCATGCCCACGCGGATGTAAGCGGCAGGATACTGCAGGAGCTTGAGTGTAATGGCGATAAAGCGCTGCTTTTTTGATGCGTTGCGACAGAACGGCCTGGTGCTGGGCCTGCTGCTGCCCTTGGGCCTGGCCGGCTGCACCTCGGGCGATAGCGGCGGCAGCGCCCGCGGCCCCGAGAAAGACCAGTTCGGCAATTACAATCCGGCGCCCAGCGCCAACGATCCCGCGCCGGCCGGCATCTTCGGCACCGGCGGCATTCTCGGCGGCGGCAAGAGCAAGGATGAAGGCGGCGGCGGCGGCATCGGCGTGAACAGCTTTCTGTGGCGCGCCACGCTGGACACGATCTCCTTCATGCCGCTGGCTTCGGCCGATCCGTTCGGCGGCGTGATCATCACCGATTGGTATAATCCGGCGCAGACGCCGAATGAGCGTTTCAAGGTGACGATCTATATCCTCGACCGCTCGCTGCGCGCCGATGGCCTGCGGGTCAGCGTGTTCAAGCAAGTGCGCCAAGGCGCCGGCTGGCTGGATCAGCCGGCCGCGCCGGAAACCGGCGTGAGCATGGAAAACGCCATCCTGCAGCGCGCCCGCGAATTGCGTGTGGAAGCCGAGGCGCGGCGCTGAAGCGGCCGCCGCGTCTTTCGCCGCATAATATCTTTCAGCCCTGACAGCAGAGTACGGTTTCAGCGATGTCGCGTTACAACGCCAAGGCGGTGGAAGCCAAGTGGCAGCAGGAATGGGAAACCCAAGCGGTGTTCCAGGCCCGCCGCGATCCGGCCAAGCCGAAATATTATGTGTTGGAGATGTTCCCCTATCCCTCGGGGCGCATCCATATGGGCCATGTGCGCAACTACACGCTGGGCGATGTGGTGGCGCGCTATAAGCGCGCGCGCGGCTTCAACGTGCTGCATCCGATGGGCTGGGATGCTTTCGGCCTGCCGGCGGAAAACGCCGCGCAAGAGAAGAAAGTGCATCCCGCCGCCTGGACCTACGACAACATCGCCAATATGCGCGCCGAATTGAAGCGCATGGGCCTGTCGCTGGATTGGAGCCGCGAAATCGCGACCTGCCATCCGGAATACTACCGGCACCAACAGAAGCTGTTCCTCGATCTGTTCAAGGCCGGCCTGGCCTATCGCAAGGAAAGCTTCGTCAACTGGGATCCGGTGGATCACACCGTGCTGGCCAACGAGCAGGTGATCGACGGACGCGGCTGGCGCTCGGGCGCCATCGTCGAGCGCCGCAAGCTGAGCCAGTGGTTCTTCAAGATCACCGCCTATGCCGACGATCTGCTCGCCGCGCTGGATGGCCTGGATCGCTGGCCCGAACGCGTGCGCTTGATGCAGCGCAATTGGATCGGCAAATCCGAAGGCGCGAAATTCTCGTTCGCCTTGAAGGGCCGCCCGGATCGCGTCGAGGTGTATTCCACCCGGCCCGACACGCTGTATGGCGCCAGCTTCCTGGCTTTGTCGCCCGATCATCCGCTGGCAACCGAAGCCGCGCAGAACGATCCCAAACTCGCTGCTTTCATCGAGGAATGCCGCCAGAGCGGCACGGCGGAAGCCGAACTTGAGAAGGCCGAGAAGAAGGGCTATCGCACGCAATTCGAAGTGCGGCATCCCTTCGACGAAAACTGGACGCTGCCGGTCTATGTGGCGAATTTCGTGCTGATGGAATACGGCACCGGCGCGATTTTCGGCTGCCCGGCGCATGACCAGCGCGATCTGGATTTCGCCCGCAAATACGATCTGCCGGTGCAGGCCGTGGTGGCCCGCAAGGGCGAGGCCGCTCCGGATATCGCCAACGAGGCTTTCACCGATACCGATGCCACCGTGGCGGTGAATTCCGGCTTCCTGGATGGTCTGGCGACCGCTGAAGCCAAGCGCGCCGCCATCGCCAGGCTGGAAGAGCTGAAGATCGGCGAAGGCACCGTCACCTACCGCCTGCGCGATTGGGGCGTCAGCCGCCAGCGCTATTGGGGCTGCCCGATCCCGATGATCCATTGCGATACCTGCGGCGTGGTGCCGGTGCCGGAGGATCAACTGCCGGTGCGCCTGCCCGAGGATGTGAGCTTCGACCGCCCGGGCAATCCGCTGGATCATCATGCGAG
>JAYSEE010000073.1:0-13794 GCA_041914045.1 Ferrovibrio sp.
CGCGCCCTATATTGTCCGAACCAGGATGTTTTCGAGGCCCTCATGAGCGACACCGCCCCGCATGTGCATGACGCGCAGGAATTGTTCTTCAGCCGCGCCGGGCTGGATCGCGGCCGCGTCGAAGGCGTGGTGAAGGATGCGCTGCATGGCGCCGATGACGGCGAGCTTTTCCTGGAATACAGCCAATCGGAAATGCTGAGCTTCGACGATGGCCGGCTGAAATCCGCCAGCTTCGATACCAGCCAGGGCTTCGGCCTGCGCGCCGTTTCCGGCGAGCAGACCGGCTATGCCCATGCTTCCGAGTTGAGCGAGGCGGCGATCCGCCGCGCCGCCGATACCGTGCGCGCGGTGCGCGCCGGCCATGGCGGCGAAATGGCGCTGCCGCCGCAGCCGACCAACCGGCATCTCTATGGCGACGACAATCCGCTGGCCGAAATCGGCTTCGACCGCAAGATGAAGCTGCTGCAGGATATCGACGCCTATGCCCGCGCCAAGGACAGCCGGGTGCGCCAGGTCAGCGCCTCCATCGCCGGCTCCTGGCAGGCGGTGACGATCCTGCGCGCCGATGGCGCGCTGGTGCAGGATATCCGCCCGCTGGTGCGGCTGAACGTGTCGATCGTGGCAGGCCAGGGCGACCGGCAGGAAAGCGGCTCGCGCGGCGCCGGCGGCCGGGTCAGCTTCGCGAAATATTTCGATCCCGCGCATTGGCAGTCGGAAGTCGACGAGGCTTTGCGCATGGCGCTGGTCAATCTGGAATCCGTGTCCGCCCCGGCCGGCGAGATGACGGTGGTGCTGGGCCCGGGCTGGCCCGGCATCCTGCTGCATGAAGCCATCGGCCATGGCCTGGAAGGCGATTTCAACCGCAAGAAAACCTCGGTCTTCGCCGGCCTGCTGGGCCAGCGCGTGGCCGCCCCGGGCGTAACGGTGGTGGATGACGGCACGCTGGATCAGCGGCGCGGCTCGCTCACCGTCGACGATGAAGGCACGCCGACGGAAAACACCATGCTGATCGAGGACGGCATTCTCAAGGGCTTCATGCAGGACCGCCTGAATGCCCGCCTGATGGGCATGCGGCCCACCGGCAACGGCAGGCGCGAAAGCTTCGCCCATAGCCCGATGCCGCGCATGACCAACACCTACATGCTGGCCGGAAACCGCGATCCCGGCGAAATCCTCGCCGGCGTCGACAAAGGCATCTATGCGGTGAATTTCGGCGGCGGCCAGGTGGACATCACCTCCGGCAAATTCGTCTTCTCCTGCACCGAGGCCTATCTGATCGAGCGCGGCAGGATCGGCGCGCCGATCAAGGGCGCCACCTTGATCGGCGCCGGGGCCGATGTGCTGACCAAGATCCGCGCCGTCGGCAACGATCTGCGGCTGGATGAAGGCATCGGCACCTGCGGCAAGAGCGGCCAGGGCGTGCCGGTCGGCGTCGGCCAGCCCACCCTGTTGATCGAGGGCCTGACCGTGGGCGGCACGGCCGCTTAGAAGGCTCAGGCCGGCTAAAAGTCACGACCTGACAAAATTAACGATTTCGGCTATAAGCTTGCCGGATTTCTGTTTGGGGAGACCCCGCCCATGCCGTTGATCGCCAACAAGATCGTCAGCCACGACCCCGTATGGAGCCGCATCCGGCAGGAAGCCGCCGAGGCGGTGGCCAACGAACCTTTGCTTGCCAGCCTGATCCATGCCGCCGTGCTGCATCACAAGCGGCTGGAGGATGCGCTGAGCTATCAGCTCGCCAACCGCCTGGCCAATAGCGACCTGTCGCCGCTGGTGATGCGCGAGGTGATCAACGAGGCGTTGGCCGCCGATCCCGATATCGGCAATGCCGTGCGCGCCGATCTGGTCGCGGTGAACGAACGCGATCCGGCCTGCCGCTCGTATCTGAAGCCCTTGCTGTTCTTCAAGGGCTTCCTAGCCATCCAGGGCCATCGCATTGCGCATTGGCTGTGGCATCAGGGCCGCGAGACCATGGCCTTCCTGCTGCAAAGCCGGGTGTCGGAAGCCTTCCAGGTGGATATCCATCCGGCCACCAAATTCGGCCGCGGCATCCTGATCGACCATGGCACCGGCGTGGTGATCGGCGAAACCGCCGTGATCGAGGATGACGTGTCGATGCTGCAGAATGTGACGCTGGGCGGCACCGGCAAGGAAACCGGCGACCGCCATCCGAAGATCCGCCGCGGCGTGCTGATCGGCGCCGGCGCGAATATCCTGGGCAATATCGAGATCGGCGAAGGCGCCAAGATCGGCGCCGGCAGCGTGGTGCTGATCCCGGTGCCGGCGCATTGCACGGCGGCCGGCGTGCCGGCCAAGATCGTCGGCGATTGCGAATGCGAGCAGCCGGCGCGCGAGATGAATCACGCGCTGCCGAATGAGGCTAAGTAGCCTCGCAGCCGCAATCCTGCTGCTGGCGCTGCCGCCTTGCATGGCGGCGGCGCAAAGCCTGCAAGGCGCGCTGGACTGGCTGCCGCGCGGCAGCCTCAATCTGCATGATCTGACCGCGCGCCCTGCGGAGATGCTTTCCAGCGAACCGCGAAGCTTCTATGCCGAATACGGCCGCCTGGCTTTCCGCAGCCCGGATATCCTGGGCGGCAATGCGCGCAAGGCCGGATTATCCTGCCAGGCCTGCCATGCCAATGGCCATGTCAGCAGCGGCTTTTTCATCCCCGGCCTGTCCGGCGAACCCGGCGAAGTGGATCTGAGCAACGCGCTGTGGCATGCCCGCGCCGAAAATCAGCGCTTCGATCCGCGCCGGATTCCCTCCCTGCGCGGCGTGCTGAACAAGCCGCGTTTCGGTTTCGATGACCGCAGCCCCAGCCTGCGCGAATTCACCCGCGAAGTGATCGTCGTGGAATTCGCCGGCGCCGAACCCGAGCCGCTCTTGCTGGATGCCTTGATCGCCTATCTGCGGCTGTTGCTGCCCACCGATGCGCCGGATGCCGCCATCGGCCTGCACGGCGAATTGGCCGACCTGGCGCGGTTCAGCCGCCTGCTGATCCTGCCGCTGGCGGAGGAAGACGCCGCGCTCAGCCGGCGCATCGCCGGGATGCTGCGCGGCCAGATCGGCTTCGTGCATGAACGCATGGCCGGCGATGCCCTGGCGGCGCAGCGCGATCTGCTGGAAAGCTGGAGCCGCAGCCTGCGCGCCATCGCGGAACTGGCGGAAGCCGGCGAATGGATCGAAGCGCGCAACCGTCGCGCTGAATTGGAAGCGGCGCTGAATGCGCCGCCACGCCTGCTGCTGGATGCGGAAAGCGCCTCGCTTTACGCGCCCGAGCGGCTGGCCGCCTGGCTGAAAGCCCGCGCGCCCGCCCAGTAAGCCGCTCAGTAAGCCAGTTCGGTGAAGATCGGGTCGACCGAACGGTTCCAGCGGCCGTGATACAGCGCCAGCAATTCCTCGGCCGGCGTAACGCCGCTTTCCGCGATCTGCGCCAGCGGCGAGAGGAAATGGGTTTCATCCTCGCCGGCCGGCGAAATCCGCTTGCGGGCGCGCAGGCCGGATTGCGCGATCTCGATCATGCGTTTGGCGACGGGCCGCAGATCGCCGCCGCGAAACGGCGTGGCGAGGCCGTATTTCGGCGCCTCCACGCGCAGGCGGGCGCGTTCCTCATGCGTCCAGTCCTTGCAGAGATCCCAGGCGGCATCCTGCGCCGAAGCGTCGTAAAGCAGGCCGGTCCACAAAGCCGGCAAGGCGCAAAGCCGGCTCCACGGGCCGCCATCGGCGCCGCGCATTTCCAGATAGCGTTTCAGGCGCACCTCGGGAAACAGCGTGGTGATATGGTCGGCCCAATCGCGGAGCGTAGGCAGCTGGCCGGGATAAGCCGGCAGCTTGCCGGTCAGGAAATCGCGGAAGCTCTGGCCCGAGGCGTCGATATATTTGCCGTCGCGATAGACGAAATACATCGGCACATCCAGCGCATGCTGCACATACCGCTCGAAGCCCATGCCATCCTCGAACACGAAGGGCAGCATGCCCGAACGGTCGGGATCGGTATCGGTCCAGATATGGCTGCGGAAACTCAAAAAGCCATTGGGCTTGCCATCGGTGAAGGGCGAGGAAGCGAACAGCGCCGTGGCGATCGGCTGCAAAGCCAGGCCGACGCGGAATTTCTGCACCATGTCGGCTTCGGAGGCGAAATCGAGATTCACCTGCACGGTGCAGGTGCGAAACATCATGTCGAGCCCGAGATTGCCCACCTTCGGCATATAGGCGCTCATGATGCCGTAGCGGCCCTTGGGCATTACCGGCGTATCCTGGCGGCGCCATTTCGGCTGCATGCCGAGGCCGGCCATGGCGATGCCCATCTCCTGCCCCACCGCGCGCACCTGCTTGAGATGGGTGCCCACTTCGATGCAGGTCTGATGGATGGTCTCCAGCGGCGCGCCGGATAATTCGAACTGCCCGCCCGGCTCCAGGGTGATCGACTGTCCGTCCATGGTCAGCGCGATGACATTGCCGCCCTCGTTGACCGGCTCCCAGCCGAAGCGCTGCAATTCGGTCAGCAGCCGCTTGATGCCCTTGGGCCCCTCATAGGGCAGCGGGCGGAAATCGTCGATGCCATAGGCCAGCTTTTCATGCTCGGTGCCGATCCGCCATTGCTCCGGCGGCTTGCAGCCCTGCGCCATGTAATCCACCAACTGCGCAATGTCGGTGATCGGGGTGTCGGGCGCTTGCGCGGGTCCGGACATAGGGGCCTCTTTTGGATAATCTTCAGACACTCGTACCGCCGGTCTGGACCGAATCCCGGGCCACCCCCCAGCCAGTTCACGGCATATGGAGCAGTAAACCGCATAAGTCCAGAGCCGGGCAATGACCGGGGAATGACAGAATGAGACTGGCGGATGACAGAATCGGCGAAGCTTGCTAAGCCATTCCGCATGAAGGGTGAGATCAAAGCTGTAACCAGCGCCAGCAACCCGGCCATCAAGCTGGCGCGGGCGCTGGAGGACAAAAAGCACAGGCGCGAGACCGGGCTGTTCCTGGCCGAGGGCCTGCGCACGGCGTTGGCCGCCGCCGAACAGGGCCGACTGCCGAAAACCCTGATCTACAGCGACGAGCTTGCCGAGCATGGCAAGCTGAAGCCTTTCCTGGCCCGCTGCCTGCGCGACGGCGTCGAATGCATCATGGCCGGCCGCCAGGCGATGGAAAAAATCAGCCGGCGCGACAACCCGCAAGGCGTGATCGGCGTATACGAAGCCCGGCTGACGCCATTGGATGAAATGGCGGGAGATGGCGTGGTCGGCCTGCAGATGGTGCGCGATCCCGGCAATCTGGGCACCATCATGCGCACCGCCGATGCGGTGGGCGCCGGCGGCATCGTGCTGATCGACGATTGCTGCGATCCCTTCTCCATCGAAGCCGTGCGCGCCTCCATGGGCTCGATCTTCGCGGTCAAATTGGCCAAGGCGAGTTTCGCTGAATTCGAGGCGCTCTGCCGCAAGCGGCAGGGCCAGATGGTGGGCACTTCGCTGCGCGCCTCGCAGGATTACCGCAACGTGGATTTCGCCAAGGCGCCGACCTTCCTGCTGATGGGCAACGAGCAGGCCGGCCTGCCGGAGGCCTATGAACAGGCCTGCGATGCGCGGGTGCGGATTCCCATGCGCGGCACGGCGGATTCGCTCAATCTGGCGGTGGCGACCGCCATCCTGCTCTACGAGATCAATCGCAAAACTCTATGAGCGCGACCAGCGCGCATGCAGCGCGGTCGCGACCAGGCGCTGGCTGGATTCCTCGCGCAGGGCCAGTTCGCCGCAGGCGATGATCCCGCCCCGGGTTTCATGCCGGGGCATATGCTCGGCCATCAAGGATTGCAGCGAGAGCGGCGAAAGCCGCGCCGCATAAGCCGTGAGAATGCAGAACATCGCATTGTCGGACAGCAGCGCGCCGCATTCGGCCAGCAAGGCCGGCAGGCCCTCGAACACCTTCCACACTTCGCCCTTGGGGCCGCGGCCGAATTTCGGCGGATCCAGGATGATGCCTTCGTATCGTGCGCCGCGCCGCAATTCGCGCGCCACGAATTTGCGCGCATCGTCCACGATCCAGCGGATCGGCGCGTCGTTCATGCCGGCCAGTTCCTGATTCTCGCGGGCATAGCCGATGGCCTTCTTGGAGGCATCGACATGGGTGACCTTCGCGCCGGCCTTGGCGGCGGCCAGCGAGATCACCCCGGTATAGCCGAACAGGTTCAGGATGCGCGGCGGCTCGCCGCCCTGCTTGACGCGGCCGGCCACCGCCTGCATCACCCAATCCCATTGCGTGCATTGCTCGGGAAAAAAGCCGAGATGGCGAAACGGCGTGAAGCGGCCATGGAAACGCAGATCGCGCCAGGCGACGTTCCAGGTTTCCGGCAAGTCGCGACGGAAGCGCCAGTTGCCGGCATCCTCCTCGCTTTTTTCATTGGGGCCGAAGCTGGCATCGGCGCGCTCCCATTCGCTGTCGGGCAGCTTGGGCGACCACATTGCCTGCGGTTCGGGCCGGATCACCCGTATGCGGCCAAGCTGCTCCAGCCGGCGGCCATGGCCGCTATCCAGCAGCCGGTAATCCGGCCAGGCGCCCTCCGCCAGCATGTCCGGTGCGATCAGCACATCGGGCGCGGGCAGATGGTCGGGAAAGGGTTTCGGCGGCGTCATGCCGCCTGTGTCCCACAATCAGGCGGTGGGGTGCAATACCTTGGCCAGCGTGTGATACAGCGCGGCCAGATCCACCGGCTTGGTCAGCACGCCCTGCATGCCGGCCTCGCGAAGGATGGCCAGGCGGGCCGGATCCTCCTCGGCGGTAATGCCGATGATCGGCACCGCATTGGCCGGCGCCGGCAAGGCGCGGATGGCGCGGGTGGCCTCGATGCCATCCATCAACGGCATGTGCAAGTCCATCAGCACGGCATCGAAATAGCCGCCGCTCTTGCGAATCTCATCCACGGCGGCGCTGCCATCCGCCACCACCCGCACCTGCGCGCCGCTGGTGCGCAGCAAAGTGGTGAGCAGGAGTTGGCTGGTCTTGCTGTCTTCCGCCAGCAGCACATGGCGGTGACGCAGCAGGCTGGCATCTTCCGCCGGTTCGCCGCCCTCTTCGCCGCAAGCCGCGCCGATCTGCCGACGCAGCATGGTCAAGCGCTCGCGCAGCCGCTCGGTGGAAACCAGGGCGCGATCCAACAGGTCTTTGGCGTTGTCGGGCGGCAATGGCTGGCTGAGCAGATCAAGCGCGGCGAAGACCGGCGCCATGGCATGCCGCGCCTCGCTGTCGATGGCGGCAATCAAGCTGCGTAATTGCGGCTCATAAGGCTTCCCCAGGGTCATGCCCCGCCGCCCCTCTGGCGCCGTGATCGGCGCTGAAATTTCAGATGGCGGACAGACTGCTGAAAAAGACCGTGTCGGGATAATTATTTTTCGCTAACGAAGCGATAAACCTAGGCCAAGCGCAACCAAACAGCCGTATCGTGGAAAGCTGCGCCGCCATTGGGCGGAGCCGGGTCTGCCCCGATCAGCAGATTGATGCCGATGCCTTCCACGAAGCTGCTGTTCGGCCAGAGGCTTTCCACGATCACCACGCCGCGCTGCACGCCATCGAAAATCTTGGCGTGGATGGCCAGATCGCCGCGCCGGTTGCCCATGCGCAGCAGCGCGCCATCGGCAATCCCCAGCATTGCCGCATCCTCGGGATGCAGCATCACGCTGGGCCGCGCCTCGCGGCCGGCCGATGTGGGCGTTTCGGTGAAGCAGGTATTCAGGAAATTGCGCGCCGGCGCGGTCACCATGCGGAAGGGATGCTCGGCATCGGCGGCCTCGATCAATTCGGCATGATCGGGCAAGCGCGGCAGGCGATGATGATCCGGCCCCATCGCCGCCCAATGCGCGGCGAAATGGAAGCGGCCATCGCTGTGGCCGAAAAATCCATCCAGGAAATGGCTGCGGCGGAAATCCGGCTGGCAATCATGCCAATGCTCGGTTTCCAGCGCGGCGAAGCTGGGATAGCGCGAGGCTTCCAGGGTGCGGTCGACGATCTCGCGCGCCGTGAGGCGGAAGCCTTCATGCTCCACGCCCAGCCGCTTGGCCAATTCGCAGATCACGTAATGGTTTTCGCGCGCCTCGCCGGGCGCTTCAACCAGCTTGGGGCCGAGCAGGATATGCTGCTGGCCGCCGGCCTGATAGATGTCGTCATGTTCGGTGAACATGGTGGCGGGCAGCACGATATCGGCCATCTTGGCCGTATCGGTCATGAATTGCTCATGCACGCAGACGAACAGGTCGTCGCGGGCGAAACCGCGATGCACCTTGGCCAATTCCGGCGCCACCGCCATCGGATTGGTATTCTGGATCAGCAAAGCCGTGACCGGCGGGCCGTGCTTCAGCGCGTCCGCCTCGCCTACCAGAACCGGGCCGATGCGGGATTGATCGAGATCGCGCACGCGCGGATCGCGCAGTTCCAGGCCCTCGATCAGCGTCTTGTCCCAATGGAAGATCGCGCCGTTATTGTGGAACGCGCCGCCGCCTTCGTATTGCCAGGCCCCGGTGACGGAGGCGATGCAGGTGGCGGCATGCATGTTGGGCGCGCCGTTGCGGCTGCGCGAAAAGCCATAGCCGAGCCGGATATAATGCCGTTTGCGTTCGCCCAGCAGGCGCGCGAAGGCGATGATCTCATCCGCGCCAAGCCCGGTGATGGCCGCCGCCCAGGCCGGATCGCGGCTTTGCAGATGGCGTTCGAGTTCGTCGGGCACATCGGTATAGCGCGCCATGTAGTCGCGGTCGGCGAAGCCTTCCTTGAACAGCACATGCATCACGCCGCAGGCCAGCGCGCCATCGGTGCCCGGCCGCAGCATCAGATGCATGTCGGCCTGCTCGGCGGTGGCGTTGCGATAGGGATCGACCACCACCAGCTTGGCGCCGCGCTCCTTGCGGGCGCGGATGGCATGGGTCATCACATTCACCTGGGTATGCACCGCATTGGTGCCCCAGATCACGATGCAATCGCTTTTCGCCATTTCGCGCGGATCGGGCCCGGAAAGATGCCCGGTGGCGGCCAGGAAGCCGGCGCGCGCCAGGGTGACGCAGATGGTGGAGAATTGGCCGGAATAGCGCTTGGCATGGCGCAGGCGGTTGATGCCGTCGCGCTGCACCAAGCCCATCGTGCCGGCATAGAAATACGGCCACACGGTTTCCGCGCCATGGCGCGCTTCGGCGGCCAGCAAGGCTTCCGCCGTGCGGTCCAGCGCTTCCTGCCAGCTTATCTCGGCGAACTGCCCGGAGCCTTTCGGGCCTTTGCGCAGCAAGGGCTTGAGCAGGCGCGCCGGATGATTGGCGCGCTCGGCATAGCGCGCCACCTTGGCGCAGACCACGCCGGCCGTATAGCTGTTGGCGGCCGCCCCGCGCACCCGGCCGATCTTGCCGTCCTGCACTTCGATCTCCAGCGCGCAGGTGGAGGGACAATCATGCGGGCAGGCGGAATGGCCGATCTTCGGCTTGAGGGCCCTGTCCTTGGGGGGGAGCGCATTCATCGCAATCGCTTCGGGCTCAACACGGCTTCGGTGATGCCGAGATCCTGGATATCGGCGGGCAGAGCCAAGCCGCGCACCAGACTGCCTGCCACCCGGCTCATGGCTCCGGATGTCTGGATACCATATCCGCCCTGCGCCGCCAGCCAGAAAAAGCCCGGCAGATCGGCATCGAAGCCTGCCACGATGCTGCGGTCGGCGACAAAAGAGCGCAAACCCGCCCATTTCGCCACCGGCCGGCGCACGGTAACGGTGGTCATGGTTTCGAATGCTTCGGCCGCCAGCGCGATATCCATTTCATCGGGCTGGGCATCGCAAGGTTCGGACGGATTCTCGTCGCAAGGCGAGATCAGCAACCGGCCGGCATCCGGCTTGAAGTAAACCGCCTCATCGGCCTCGAACACCATCGGCCAATCATGGAAATCGTAATTGGGCAGGTCGATGGTGAAAGCCGTGCGCCGCTTGGGCGCCAGACCGATCGGCTTGGCGCCGGCCAGCGCACCGACCATATCGGCCCAGGCGCCGGCGGCATTGATCACGATGCCGGCGCCGAATTCGCCCGCCGATGTGGCAACGATCCAGCCCGCGCCATCGCGCTGCAAGGCCGTCACTTCCGCATCGTTCACCAGCTTCGCGCCCCTGCGGCTGGCGGCGCGCAGAAAACCGCGATGCAGCCCATGCACGTCGATATCCATGCCGTCCGGCTCGGCCATGGCGCCGCCGGCTGCCGCTTCAGGCCGCAGCATCGGCACGCGCTCCAGCACTTCGGCCTGGGGGATGCGGCGCACGGTGGAGACGAGCTTGCGCATTTCTTCGTAGGTGGCATCGAGCTGCGCGGATTTTTCCGCAGCGCCCACCATCAGCACGCCGCGCGGCGTGAGAACCGGCGCATCGGTGAAGCCTTCCGGCGGATTCATCAGGAAGTCGCGGCTGGCAACGGTCAGCGCGCGGATCGGCGCATTGCCATAGGTTTCCGAAAACAACGCCGCCGAACGGCCGGTGGTATGATAGCCCGGCTGGCTCTCGCGCTCGAGCAGCAGGCAGGAGCCATGCTGCGCCAGGGCATAAGCCGCACCCGCGCCGGCAATGCCGGCACCAACGATCACGAAATCGAAACGCTCACGCATACTGCAAGACTCCGATGGCCGCTAAAGCCGGGAGTATAATCAAATGTCGGTTTGGTTTCAGCCTTCCATGCTGCCCAAAAGGCATGCAAAGGGGCGTCAATTCTCGGGCAGAGGGATGAATTCCACCTCGCCGGGCACTTGCCCAAAACGGCCCTCGCGCCAATCCGCCTTGGCCTGCTCCAGCCGCGCCTTGTCGGCGGCGACGAAATTCCACCACATCAGGCGGTCGCCATCCAGCGGCGCGCCGCCCAGCAGCATGACGCGCGCGTCTTCCGCCGCCGCAAGACTCACCTTGGCGCCTTCGCGCAGCACCGCCAGAGTGCCGGCCTCGACGCGCGTTCCATCCAGCACAACTGCGCCGCTGGCCACGCAAACCGCGCGCTCGGCATATTCGTCGGTCACCGCATGGGTTGCGCCAGCCGGCAAATCGGCATCCGCATAGAACATCGGCGCGACCCATTCCTCCGGCGCGGCGCGGCCATAGGCCTTGCCCGCCACCAGCCGCAGCCGCGCGCCATCCTGCCGCCATTCCGGCAGGGTGCTGCCCGGATGATGGCGGAAAGCCGGATCAATTTCGGCGAGATGCCGCGGCAATGCCAGCCAAGCCTGCACGCCATGCATGGTCTGGCCGGTGGCCTGGATTTCCGGCCGCACGCGTTCGGAATGCACGATGCCGCGCCCCGCCACCATCCAATTCACATCGCCGGGCCGGATCGGCTGCACGAAGCCCAGGCTGTCGCGATGCAGGATTTCGCCTTCGAACAGATAGGTGATGGTGGCCAGGCCGATATGCGGATGCGGCCGCACATTCATGCCCGGACCGGGCGGCATGGCGACCGGCCCGAAATGATCGAGAAACACGAAAGGCCCGACATGGCGGCGCTTCATGTAGGGCAGCAAACGGCGCACCACCAGATTGCCGATATCATGGCCGCGCGGCGCGATGATCATGTCGATGGCTTCGCTCATGCTTTCGATCCTCCGCGTCCCATGGTGAGCAAGACCAGCGGCGACAATACGCCCACCGCCGCCAGGCTGACGAAAGCCGCCGTCCAGGCCCCCGCTTGCTGCGGCCCGCCGGCCCAATCGAGCGTGAGGCCGAACATCACCGGACCGATGAAGGCGCCGAAAAAGCCGATGGTGGAATGCACCGCCATGGTGGCGCCGCGCCGAACCGGCTCGGCCGCGCCCACCGCGCCAGCGGTAAGCGCGCCGGAATCCGCCATCACCATGAATTTATAGACGATCAGCAGCAAGGCCAAGGCAATCGCCGGCCAGGTCCAGGTGAAACCGACCAGGATCGCCAGCAAGGCGGTGAGCATCGTCACCACGACGATGGAGCGCACCCGCCCCATCCGCATCGCCAGTTCGTTGCCCAGGATCGAGCCCGGCACGCCCACCAGCACCACGATCATCGCCACCGTCGTCGGCCGCCACAGGCTTTCCGCCCCGGCCGCCACGCGGGCATCGAGATAGGCCACCAGCCATGAGCGCAGGGTGAACAATTCCCAGCAATGCAGGCCATAGCCCAGCACGTAGCGCATGGCCGCGCCGTTGCGGAAGACTGGGCGGAAATCCAGCACCGCCTTGAGCGGCAGCGGCGCGGCCCGGGCAGTCATGTCTCGTTTCGGCGCCCAGAACCAGATCATCGCGAAAGCCGCCAGGCTGAGCAGGCCGGCCAGGATGAAAGCGACCGGCCAGGGCGCATAAGCCCCCACCTCGCCAGCGACCAGGAAGGAGCCGGCGGAGCCGACGCCGAAGGTGGAGGTATAGAAAGCCACCGAGCGCGATTGCAGCGGCCCGCGTACATGATCGGTCAGCAGCACCAGGCCGGGCATATACGTGCCGGCCAAAGCCGCCCCGCTGATGAAGCGGAAAACCGCGGCGCTGACGAAGCCTTCCGCCAGCCAGGCGAAGCCGAAATTGCCCAGCATCGCCATGCCCAGGCCGATCAGCATCACCCGGCGCGGATCCCCGCGATCGGTGAAGGCCACCAGGAAAGGCACCGCCAGGGTATAGCCACCGAAATACAGGCCATTGATCCAGCCGGCTTCGGCGGCGCTGAGCGACCAGGCTTCGGTGAGTTGCGGCTGCAGGGCGGGAAAGGCCGAAAAGCCGGTCATCGACAATACTTCGGCGATGCATAGCATCCATAGCAAATGGCGCTGGAATCGCGTGCCGGCGGGGGATGGCTCAGTCATTCCCGCAGCTTGGCTGTCCGGACCGCGCTTTTGCAACCCTTCCGGGCCGCCCGACCTTCCAGGCGGTCAGATTTTGCCGCACCGCAATATTCGTCCTTGACCCCGCCCGGATTACCTGTCATACCCCCGGCCATCGCAGCCAATCGGGCCGCGACTATCGGCCGCCAGGCCGCGTGAACGATCCCGCCCCACCGTCGTGTTTTCACACATGGTCGTGTTTCGTGGATCGTACTGCCGGCAGCCCTACCAGTCTCCCATCACGACCCAGTTCACGCGGGGCGTTTCCACACCCCGCCGCCCAACCGCTTCGGTGCGTCCGAACCGGTTTGCACGGCTTTATACGCAAGGATTCCCTTTGTCCTCTTTCAATGAACTCGGCCTCGCCGCCCCCATTCTGCAGGCGCTGGCCTCCGGCCCTTACAATACCCCCACGCCGATCCAGGCCCAGGCCATCCCGCATGTGATGGAAGGGCGCGACCTGCTGGGCATCGCCCAGACCGGCACCGGCAAGACCGCTGCCTTCGCGCTGCCGATCCTGCACCGTCTGGCGCAAGCGGATGCCAGCGGCAAGCGCCCCCGCGCCCAGCCGCGCGGCTGCCGCGCGCTGGTGCTCAGCCCTACCCGCGAATTGGCCAGCCAGATCGCCGAACGCTTCCGCTTCTACGGCCATAAGATGGGCGTGAGCGTGGCCATCGTGTTCGGCGGCGTGTCGCCGGGTCCGCAGATCAAGCAGATGCTGCAGGGCGTGGATGTGCTGGTGGCCACCCCCGGCCGCCTGCTGGATCATACCGGCAGCCGCAATATCCGCCTCGACCAGACCGAAATCGTGGTGCTGGACGAAGCCGATCAGATGTTCGACATGGGCTTCATCCAGCCGCTGCGCCGCATCGTGGCGCAATTGCCGGCGAAGCGCCAAAGCCTGTTCTTCTCGGCCACCTTCCCGGACGATATCGCCAAGCTGGCCGGCGGCAT